>NZ_JAMBLM010000002.1:0-410865 GCF_023337095.1 Bacteroides caecicola | reverse complement strand
GCGGGCAATGATAAGGGAGCACAAGAAAAAAGCCATCCTGTAAACAAGATGGCTTTCGTATTCTAAGTTTATTCAATAGCTTTACTCTTCATTTTCTGTCATGTTGCTGTATTCCATTTCTCCTTGTACTACAAAGAATACATCATCTGCTTTGAAAGGTCCCATACCGTCTTTTGATGATTCTTTTATGATGTAGTTTACAATTTCATCTTGGTCTATATTGATGTAACCTTCTTCATCGGGTTCAGCATCCAGACAGCCACTTGTAGTGTAATAATCTACTATCAAGTCGAGAATATAAAAAAGATCATCGTCCGAAAAAGTTTCTTTTAACTCTTGTGGCAGATAACTCTTTATATACTCTACACATTTTGCATCGTCTTCGTCTTCCAGCAAAAAGTCTTCTTCCATTCCCATAACTTCGGTTATTATTATAATAATGCTTCTATTTTAGCTTGAAGAGCGCTTTTTGTAGTGGCTCCAACTTGTTTGTCTACAACTTCGCCGTTTTTGATAAAGAGAATAGTAGGAATATTACGGACGCCATAACGAGCAGGTAAATCCATGTTTTCGTCTACATCGCATTTTCCGATATTTACTTTGTCTTTATAAAGTTCTGCCAATTCTTCTACATAAGGAGCTATTTGCTTGCAAGGTCCGCACCACGGAGCCCAAAAGTCCAATACTACCGGCTTACCTTCAGCCAGAATTGCTTCAAAATTGTCATCTTTAATCGTTAGTGCCATATTGTAATTTTTAAAGTTAATACTAGTGGCAAATATACTAATTTATTTTATACTCTAACTGTGGTTGGCTTTTTAAAAAGTTGACCAAGTCTTTCTCTACAGAGATTTTCATTGTCCGCGACATGAGGCTGACATACATTTGCTTGTCTTCATCCTGTATATAAAAGCATAATTCTGCTGTTCCGGGAGAAGATTTCGCTATCGAGGCTATTTCCATAATCAGTTGGTCATTAATAGCAGACAGTGGGGCGGTTACTGTTAACTTTTCAATCAGGTGGTCTTTTGCTTCAGAGAGAAGTTCTATACTGTTTATTTTCACTTCTAACTCATCTTGTTTCCATTGGCGAGGCTGACATTTTCCACGCATGAACAGAAACATTCCTTCAACAAAGAAGTTCTTTTTTTCTACCCATTCATTTCCGAAGAAAGCAAATTCACCTACTCCGGAGTAATCTTCCATTTTAACAACTCCGTATGGTTTGCCATTTTTTGTATATCCTTCACGTACTCCGGTTACGATGCCTCCCATAACAAGGTCTTGATTTTGTAAGGCAGTCAGATCGGCCAAATCAGTCATGCGCGTTTTACATACATCTTCCAAAATCACGGAATATTCATCTAAAGGATGAGCTGATAGGTATATACCAACCAAATCACGTTCTTTATTCAAGCGTTCCAAATCGCTCCATGCCGGTGCAGGGATGATTTCTGGAGTAGCGACTTCTATTTCATGTTCATCTCCGAACAGTGAATTAGATATAGCTGCTTTATCTACTTGGTATTTATTTCCGTATCGTACCAATGTTTCAACGAAAGTTTCTTCTTTGGCATTTTTCTGGAAGAAATCTTCACGTTTGATTTCAGGGAAACTGTCAAATCCTCCTGCCAGTGCTAAACTTTCTATATTTTTCCGGTTACAAGCCGAAAGATTAATGCGCTGTACAAAGTCGAAAATATTTTTGAAAGGACCATTTTTTTCTCGTTCTTCCAATATGCAACGAACGGCTGATTCGCCTACTCCTTTTACTGCTCCTAATCCGAAACGTATGTCTCCGCTGCGGTTTACAGAAAACTTCAGCATACTTTCATTTACGTCAGGGCCCAATACAGTAATGCCTGTTGCCTTACACTCATCCATGAGTTTGGTGATTTCGGTGATATTGGCAATGTTACGGCTCATGGTTGCTGCCATATATTCTGCCGGATAATTGGCTTTCAGATATGCTGTTTGGTAGGCTACCCACGAATAACATGTAGCGTGAGATTTATTGAACGCATACGATGCAAATTTTTCCCAGTCTGTCCATATCTTCTCCAATACCTCCGGGTCATGACCATTCTTCTTACCGCCTTCGATGAATTTGGGTTTCATGTGATCCAGTTTGTCACGCAGTTTCTTACCCATGGCTTTACGCAAGGCATCGGATTCACCTCGTGTGAAGTCGGCAAGCAGGCGCGACAGCAACATCACCTGTTCTTGATACACAGTGATACCATACGTATCCTTCAAATATTTTTCCATGATGGGGATATCGTATTTTATCGGCTTGCGTCCATGTTTACGGTCGATAAAGTCGGGAATATAATCCATCGGTCCCGGACGATAAAGGGCATTCATGGCTATTAAGTCCTCAAAAGTGGAAGGCTGAAGTTCGCGCAAATATTTTTGCATACCGGGCGATTCAAACTGGAATGTCCCTATCGTTCTTCCCTCACTGTATAATTGATAGGTAGCTTCATCATCGATTGGAATTTCATCTATATTCAGATGTATGCCTTTGCTTTGTCGGATATTATCTAAGGCCTCTTTTATAATGGAAAGGGTTTTTAGTCCCAAAAAGTCCATTTTTATTAGCCCTGTTTCTTCGATGACTGAACCTTCATATTGAGTAACCAACATTTTTTCGCCAGTGTCCTTGTCGTCTGCCGTACTAACGGGAACCCAATCCGTAATATCGTCACGGCAGATAATTGTTCCACAAGCATGTACACCCGTATTACGGACATTGCCTTCCAACATTTTGGCATACTTTATGGTATCGCGCAAAATAGGGTTGGGCGATACTTCTGCTGCTTGCAGTTCGGGTACGTAGGCGATAGCATTGGTCAGGTTTAGTTTTTTATCCGGAATTTTATCAGGGACAAGTTTACACAAACGGTCTGATTCCGAGAGCGGGAGCTTTTGTACACGCGCCACGTCTTTGATGGCAAGTTTGGTTGCCATCGTACCGTACGTAATAATATGTGCTACTTTTTCTTGTCCGTATTTTTCTGTTACCCAATTTAAAACTCGTCCACGTCCGTCGTCATCGAAGTCAACGTCAATATCAGGCAACGAAATTCGGTCAGGGTTTAGAAAACGCTCAAACAGCAGGTCGTATTTAATCGGGTCTATTTGAGTGATACCTAAACAATAAGCCACGGCTGAACCGGCAGCAGAACCACGTCCCGGGCCGACCGATACATCCAGCTTTTCGCGGGCGGCATTAATAAAGTCTTGAACGATCAAGAAGTAACCGGGGAAACCCATTGTTTTCATGATATAAAGTTCGAACTTGATACGTTCTTCTATCTCCTCGGTAAGTTCTGTTCCGTATCGGCGATGCGCTCCTTCATAAGCCAGTTTAGCCAAATAGTCTGCCTCCAATTTTATACGATACAGTTTGTCATATCCTCCTAAACGCTCTATTTTGGCTTCGGCAGCTTCTTTGCTCATAACCACATTGCCATTCTCATCTTGCGTAAACTCGTTGAACAAATCTTGTTCAGTAAACTTCTTTCGGTATTCTTCTTCCGTACCGAAATCCTCCGGAATGGCGAAAGTAGGCATAATGGGTGCATGGTCGATGGAATAAAATTCCACTTGGTCGCAAATATCCGCCGTGTTAGTCAGTGCCTCCGGAATGTCAGCGAATATTTCATTCATTTCCTCGCGCGTCTTCATCCATTCTTGTTTGGTATAAAGCATACGCTTCGGGTCGTCCAAGTCTTTTCCCGTACTTAAACAAATCAGTCGGTCATGAGCTTCGGCATTTTCTTCATCTACAAAGTGGACATCGTTTGTGCAAACCAGCTTAATATTGTATTTCCGGGCATATTCTATCAACTTTTTGTTGACTTTTTCCTGTAAGACATACGTTTCATGATTTGCTCGCGGAACAGTAGCCTTGTGGCGTTGCAGTTCCAAATAGTAATCATCTCCAAACAGATTTTTATACCACCGTACGGCTTCTTCTGCTTCTTCGTATTGTTCGGCAATAATCCGGCGTGGGATTTCTCCACCCAAGCAAGCCGAACATACGATAAGCCCTTCGTGATACTTTTCAAGCTCTGTACGGTCTGTACGTGGTCTCATATAAAACCCTTTGGTCCATGCTTTAGAAACCAGTTTTATCAGATTATGATACCCTTTCAAGTTTTTTGCAAGTACAATCAGGTGGTACCCGCTTTGGTCTGGTTTTCCTTCTTTGTTTTCCATGCGGCGGCGCGCCACATACATTTCACAGCCTAATATGGGTTTGAAGAGCTTTTTACGGGTTTCTTCCAGTTTTTCTTTGCAAGCAGCGATTTCCGCCTGTATGTCTTCAGTCTTTTCTTCGCTGTTTTCTAAAGTTGCAATACGTTTTTTTAAATCTTTTATTTCACCGTTTATTCCGCTATTTTTCTTATTTACATAATTGAAAAACTCTTTGATGCCAAACATATCTCCGTGGTCGGTTACAGCGATGCCTTTCATTCCGTTGGCAATAGCTTTGTCTACTAATCGCGGAATGGAAGCTTGTCCGTCCAGAATAGAATATTGGGTATGAACATGTAAGTGAACGAAATCCTGCATGATTATTTGATTAAATGAAAAACTTATCAAAGATACCTACCTTTTCGACAACAAACAAATGTGTTTAATAAAAAGTTACATTTTCTTGCAGGGTTATTAAATATGATATATTTTTGTACTATCTTATAATGAAAGTGCATACATAATACCCGGATATATCCAATGAATAAGATAAAGAAATTAAAGAAAATCCGTATTCATCACGAAGGTACTCATATTCTCATTACGGGAGCGATTTTGTTGGTAATGATTAATCTGGCGCTCTATTGGGGAATAAAATGCAAGATACCTTTTTACGTGTGCGCAGTGATCAGCGTTGCGCTTTATCTGTTAGTAGTTAATTTCTTCCGATGTCCGATACGTTTGTTCAAGGGCGATACGGAAAAAATGGTTGTAGCCCCTGCCGACGGACGCATCGTCGTTATCGAAGAGGTGGATGAACATGAGTATTTTCATGACCGCCGCCTGATGATTTCCATTTTTATGGATATAACCAATGTACATGCTAATTGGTATCCGGTGGATGGCGTTGTAAAATACGTGGCACATCATGATGGACGTTTTATGAAGGCGTGGTTGCCTAAGGCGAGTACCGAGAACGAACGTTCTACCATCGTTATCGAAACTCCCGAAGGACATACGGTCATGGCACGACAGATAGCAGGTGCCGTAGCGCGGCGTATTGTTACTTATGCAGAGAAAGGTGAGGATTGTTACATTGACGAACACATGGGATTCATCAAATTCGGTTCACGTGTGGATGTGTATCTTCCGTTGGGGACAGAAGTGCTGGTTACGATGGGGCAGAAAACCACGGGCAATGAAACCGTTATCGCTAAACTTAAATAATTATCCTGATTATGGCTAATGCTATTATCCGCAATATTCCGAATACGATTACAAGTTGCAATCTTTTTTCCGGATGTATTGCTGCTTATTGGGCTTTTCAAGGCAACTATGAATTGTCTTTGTTGTTCATCGTTTTAGGAGCAGTTTTTGATTTCTTTGACGGAATGACTGCCCGGTTGCTTCATGTGTCTTCGCCTATCGGTAAAGAACTTGACTCATTGGCAGATGATATTACTTTCGGGCTGGCTCCTGCGGCAATAGCTTTTTCTTTGTTTAAAGAAGTGGTTTATCCCGACTGGATGTTGGGAGTGAAAGATATTTTGCCTTATGCCGGATTCCTCATCGCTGTTTTTTCTGCGCTTCGTCTTGCTAAATTTAATTTGGATGAGCGTCAGACTACTTCTTTTATCGGTATGCCTACACCGGCAAATGCCCTGTTTTGGGGTTCGTTGGCGGTAGGAGCGCATGAGTTTCTCGTTTCTTCTTATTTTAATGCCCTTTATCTGCTTTTGCTGGTAATAGTTATGTCGCTTTTGCTGGTGGCAGAACTGCCCATGTTCTCACTCAAGTTTAAAGACCTGTCGTGGGGACATAATAAGGTAAGTTATATTTTCTTGATTGTAAGCATTCCTCTGCTGGTAGTGTTTCGCTTGAGTGGATTTGCTGCTGTTATCGTGTGGTATATCCTTCTTTCTTTGATTACTCGTAAAAAGTAATGACTGATGTTTCATATCTTAGGTTTTATATTTTTTCTGGTATTGATAGTTCTCGTCTTCGGACTGATTATTGTTTTGAAGATTGTGGGAACAGTGCGCCGTGTTGGTCGCCGAATGAAAGGAACCGATAAATCTTCTTCATCTGACTATGCTTATACGGGACAACAGCAATCAGAAGATGCTTCCTCTTCCGCCGCTTCAGCGCGTAAAAAAGTATTCTCCGACGATGAAGGAGAATATGTCGATTTTGAAGAAATAAAAGATAAATGACTTTTTTACATATTCTTTCGGGCTGTTTTTATGTCTTCTTCTGTCAAACAGCCCGTAATTTTTTCTGAAAAACAATTCTACGAAAGTGTTCCGATAGAGCAACCAATCGGTCATCCGTGCAGGTGGATGATTATTCTTTCTGTGCTATCAAACACTCCTTGAAATACGTATCCAGCAACTTGCGTGCGGCGGTGAACGAAGTGGTTCGTCCGCCCAAAACCTCCTGCTCCGTACCGGGAATCAGAGACGAAATGACGGGATTGTTATAGAAACTGTCGCGAAGGTGTTCGTTGATGGTTTCATACATCCAATACTTTGCCTGTTCGTTACGGCGGTAGTTGAAATACCCATTTGCCTTCACAAAGTCGACGTATTTATAAACCATGTCCCAGATTTCCTTGATTCCGATGTTATAAAAACCGGAGTAAGTCAAGACCTGCGGTGTCCATCCCGATTCGGGAGCCGGAAACAAATGCAGGGCATTACGGAAGTGAGAGGCTGCCAACTTAGCTTTTTCGATATTGTTTCCGTCTGCTTTGTTGATAACAATGCCATCCGCCATCTCCATGATGCCGCGTTTTATCCCTTGCAGCTCGTCGCCCGTGCCTGCCAACTGAATCAGCAGAAAGAAATCCACCATCGAGTGAACCGCCGTTTCGCTTTGTCCTACCCCCACCGTTTCTACAAATATCTTATCGAAACCCGCAGCCTCACACAGAATAATGGTTTCGCGCGTTTTACGTGCCACGCCTCCCAACGAGCCAGCTGCCGGACTGGGACGGATAAACGCATCGGGGTGAACCGACAGTTTTTCCATGCGCGTCTTGTCGCCTAAGATACTCCCTTTCGAACGTTCGCTGCTTGGGTCGATGGCAAGCACAGCCAGTTTTCCGCCATATTCACTCAACACATGCAGCCCGAACGCATCTATCGAGGTACTTTTCCCCGCGCCCGGCACACCGCTAATCCCCACACGCAGCGAGTTGCCCGAATACGGCAGGCATTTCTCGATGACCTCTTGCGCCAGCGCCTGATGTTCGGGGCGCAAACTCTCTACCAGCGTAACTGCCTGACTCAGTACCGTTACGTCGCCTTTTACGATTCCGTCCACGTATTCGTCTACGGTAAACTGGCGGCGTTTGGTCTTTTTCCTCAGTTTCAGATACGGATTGACAGTCGTAGGTTGGTCGATACCTTTATTAACGGTAAGTCCCTTGTATGCTTCATCATTTTCGGGGTGCTGCATGATTTCAAGATATTAAAGGTTTGTAACTTTTTGCAGTATGATTTATTTGCTAAAGTACGAAAAAGAAATGAATAAATCAAGTCGGGCTTTATAAAAACCTCCCTCCTGTGTTGCCTGATTTCTGTTTTGGTAGGTGTTATAATTTCTATTCGAAAGGCAGGAACGTTCTACCCATAGGACGAAGCAATTCTATGGGTAGAAATGGGTAACTCATGCGGATGAATTTTGGGGTGGAAACCGAACGAAAAAACGCCGGAATAACAGCGAGGGGACGTGTGTCCGTATCGGTCTGTTATTCCGGCGTTTACGTTCTGCCCGACAGGGCGTGTTATTGTTTTACGCTTGCTTTTACGCGGATGTTAATCATCGGATGTTGCGGGTCGTTAGTTATCATCAAGATACGCGGAGTACCCTTTACGCGGGGAAGATTTTCCGCCAGTACGGTTACTTTCAGCTTGGTGGATTCGCCCGGTTTCAGTGTATGCTTTTTCAGCTTGACGGCAAGCGCGATACTGAACACCTGCATGTCTTGTATCTGCAAATCCGACCGCCCGGTGTTGGTGATGACAATGTTTTGCGACTTCTTTTGGGTTGGTTTCAGCGCAACAAACTCTAACTGATGCGCCGACAGGCTGACCACGGGCGGGTTGTTCTTTTGTTGTTCTGTCAGGTTCGAGAAGTCGGGCAACAGTGAAACCGATACGGGGATTTCGTTTTCGCTGCCCACTTTATCGCCGGGGAAGCGAGACAGGTAAACCGATGCGCGGGTAATGCCTAACTTGGGCAGTTTCTCCGTGTCGAGCGTCACGATGATTTTTCCCGCCTTGCCTCGTCCCAACTTTTCGGGAATGGCTTCCGCACTCAAGTATGGGGGCAAGTGCATCAGCACAGGCGAGTAACCCTTGTTGGATGTATTGGCAACCATCAGTTCAATCGTCGGTTTGTCTCCCTTGTTTACTGCATCGAAGTTGATTTCATCTTGGTTCAGACGGATAGCTCCAAAGCCCACGGGATGAGTGAATGTAAAGTTTTTGGGGTCGGCGGTAACCTCACCGTTGAATTGCAGGTAAATTGGGGCGGAAGCGGCGTTGCAGTACACGCCTACCTCTTTATAGAAATGCCCGATGGCTTCAGCGTCGAATACGGCAGTGACTTCCCCTTTTCCGCCTGCCGGGACAGGGTCTTCCGTCCACTTGGCTTCGATACATCCGCACGAGGTTGTTACGTTAGAGATGACCAAAGGCTTGTCGCCTGTATTGGTGAAACTGTAAGTAACCGTGGCAGGATTCCGCCACAGTATGTATCCCAAGTCTTTTTCCGGAGTATCGAACGTTATTTTAGGCTGCGCCTGTACCCATAAGGCCGCTGCTGATAGTATGTATGTCAATAAGAATAAGCGTTTCATTATTACCATCTTTGTTTGTTGAGTGAGCAAAGATAGGGAGAAAAAACGAAATAAGTGAATAAAGGAGATGGCTTAATAATGAAAATTAAGAAACGTCTGTCATGAAAGACTGAAACAAACAACCTTTCTAACATTGATTATAAAGCTAAAAAATACGGTGAAAGTTCTTATTTAATTGTATTAGAAAATTTGCAGCCGGGTGAATATGGAATCGTAATTGGTGATCCCGACAATGAGAATACAAAAAAACGAATGAAAGTAACTACTTTTTCAGTAGAATAATATATCAATAAAAAAATAGCCGGGGAATCGACTAATTCCCCGGCTGGAAATAAGAGCCTGTTTAAAACTTAGGCAGAGTAAAATTTAAACAAGCTTTAAGAGCCTCTTTCTTATTATTTATTTTCTCCCACGTTCAGTTCCATACTTTCGCTGTGTCCGCCAAATTCGGGAGCGTATGCCGACTGCACCGTGGCAGTTCCCGCCTGATAAGTTCCGCTTCTGTCTACGTACACCGTATACTCAATCATGTGCGTGCCTTTGCGGAGCTTGTCGATGAAGAATTCCGTTGAGGCATCCCGGTTTACTTGATAATACCCAATGCCATTACCCATACGGTAGCCCGAAAGTTGTTCGGTAGGCTCCATACATGCCGCCCTGCTGTCTTTTATCTGTACGAAATCCATGTCGCGGTCTGCCTTGATAGTCAGTCGTACCGTCAGTTTATCACCCGTGTTCAATAACGTTTTCGGCGAAACTTTCTTGTCACCCAGCCAATATTCGCGTTTGATAGAAAGGTCTTTGCCTTTGGCTGTCTCTATCTTGTCCATGTCTTCGCTGTATTGGGCATAAACCGCTCCCCAACTGATTCCGTCGCCCGACTTTTCGAAGCGGATTTCCGGAACTTCCGTATCGCTGCCGCTGAACGTGTGGCGGGTATAGTCTAACGCATTGTCCGGTGTCTGGATGCGGGTTGTTCCTACGCTTGCCGTAATCTTGTCCCGATTGGCGGCGAAGGTATTTCCGCTGGTGCAAAGGAACGCATAAATCGCGTCCGCTGTGGCTATCGGCGTATTCCAAGCCTGCGTCTGTTTCTGTTTGAGCAGCCACAGTTTCATTTCTTCCATCATCTGCTTATCGGGACTGATGCGATGGATTGCCTCCATAGCCGCCACCTGTGTCGGTATCCGGTAACTGCTCCAACTGTAAGATGCTTTCGGCGTATCGAAGTATCGTCCCATTTCGGGCGTATAAATCGTGTATTCTTTTATCGACTGAACCAGTTCCGATGCCTCACGGGGCTTGCCGTTAGCCTGCATGATGGCAGCCGTCAGAGCCTTTTCGTAGATGGAATATTCGGCAGAACGGTTTTCCAACTTCCCGGTCAGGTAAGCGATTATTTTCGGATTCGCTTTGCTTGCTACGTAGCTGTCGATTGCACAGACATAGAGGTAACGAACCGACAAAGCGTCCGGCAATACGTTCTTTTCGCCTTTTGCTTCGCGCTGCTTCATCTGCTCATATACCAGTTCCATAGTAGCCGTCAGATACTGAGTGGCTTTTACATAAAGCGTATTCAGTTGTGCGTCGAGCATGATATTCATCGCTTTCAGGCGTGCCAACAGCTCTACCGCCTGTGTAGTCACGATGCGGTTGCCCGCCATGCCTTTGTACCAACTCCAGCTACCGTCTGTATTCTGCAGCGAGGCCAGTTTCTTAACCGCTTGTGCAGAACGTTGGCTCACCGTATTCAGGTCGAACAGCAAGGCAATTCGGCGTTTCTGCTCAGTTTCATCAGTAGCCTCTGCCAACCACGGCGTTTCAGCCAGTAAGATGTTTTTCAAGTCCTGATTCCGCTCCAAGTTACTGAGTAACGTTTCTTTGCTTCCGCCCTGCGCCATCCAACTGTTGAAAACTTTTTCAACTGCCGGATTCTTTCTGACGATTTCCGCCGATATTGCATTAGCGTAATACGAGGTAACCCATGAAATCGCGTTGTCATCAGTCGGGTTTCCTACGACGGGAAGCGCCTGTACGACGTACCATTCAGGGTTTGCTGTCAGTTCTATTGTCAGACGCTTGTCGGTAGCCGTCTTGCTCTGTCCGTTAAACAATTCGTCTGTCGGGAGTGAAAGCGTTTGTTCGCCGCTCAGCTGTACCGGAATTGTTTCCGTTACCCGCTGTTTGTTGGTGAGTACCGGCAGGTAATGCTGCTCTCCGTCGCTGAACTTTCCGGCTTCGGCAACTATCCGGCAAATCAGAACATCGAAACGTTCGTCGGCTTCAAACTCGAAACTTACTGTTCCGTTCTCACCTTCTTTTACCGTAAACGGCTGTTCGGATTGGTAAACTACCTGTTCGTCCGTCGGGTTCAGCAACTCCATCCGCGCCTTGCCGCTAATCGTTTCCATCGAAAGATTATTGAGCGATGCGGTGATAACCGAACGGTCACCCACACGGACAAACCGAGGCATATTGGGTTGCACCATAAACGGTTTGCTGGTTTTGGCCTTCGCCGTAATCATTCCGTAGTCCATCTGTTGCGTATGCGCGAATCCGATGAACTTCCATTCCGTCAGGGCATCGGGCATGGTGAATACGATGCGTACCCTTCCGGCCGAATCCGTTCTCAAGTCGGGATAGAAGAAAGCCGTTTCAGCGAAATTTTCCCGCAGCGGGACGTAAGGCGTTGAAGGCTCTGTTACTTGTGATTGTAAATCAGATATTGATATCATACTTTCTTCAGCGATGTCAAATCCTTGCTCTATTCCGTTAGACTGTGCGAATGAGCCATCAGCAGCAACGGCAGCAGGTGCGGCAGTTTTCATCAGTCTTGACGATGCCAATCCGCGTACCATGATTCTGTCTCCGTAAGAATTCTGGCTGTAACCTCGGAATGAAGGCAGCTGCAAATAGCTGTATTGGCTCAAATTATGATAACCCGCTATGCCCAACCATTCGCCGCTCGGCCCAAAGAAATTATATAAATAGAGATGGGTATTTATGTTCAATCCACTCACGTAAACCGAAGGCGTATAGCGATAGAAGTTCAGGTTGAAATTCCATTGGTTTTCCAGCAGGCGGTCGAGCGAGGCATCGTAAAGCGTTGCTATCAAACGGCTGTCGGCAGGTTTCCCGTCTTTATCGAAGACAGTCAGGCTCCATGTCTCTTCCGTTCCCGGAGTCAACTTGTCGCGGAATACATCCCACTTTAAGGTTAATTCCTTTTCGGGCTCAGGGCGTCTTAATGATACTTGTTTCGTATACAGTTTGCCGTCGCGCATGAAAGCAAAACTAACCGTAATGCCATCGCCGTACTCCGGCTTGTAGATATAAGAGAATTTACGGATTTCATTGTTCAATGTGATGCGTTCGCTGTGAATCCGTTTGTTCCCACTATATATATTATAGAATAAGCATACGTCTTTTTCGCTGCTTCCTACGTACAAGGTAACGGGAGTCGACGCCGTAAATTCAGTTCCGTCTTGGTAGAACCATTCCGGAGTTTCGATAGGAGGTACGGTTTCATCAAGAGAGAATAACGTAAACTCTTGTTCCGCCTTGCTGATGCGTCCTTGTTCGTCAGTTGCTGATACCTTTATGCGGTACTTGCCGGAAGGCAGGCTGTAAAGTTCGGTCGGGACGAAAGGTTTCTGTGCATCCACCGTTTGGGTTAGTTTCAGCACTTCTTTATCGCCTGCGGCGTATATCTCGCACGTCACTTTCGTGTTTACAGGCTGGCGGTTCAGGTTTAATGCCTGTATGCAGATACGTTCCTGCTTTTCGCGCGCCACTCTTGCCTGCAGTCCCTGTATTTGTAAGCCGATGGACTGTTTACCTACGGGCAGTGAAATGTCGCCCGACTGCGTTTCACCGTTTCCGCCGGTTATTTCGGCATTTACCTTATAAATCAAGTAACTCTCCCACGGTTGATTTGTTTCTGAAAGCTCTTCTTCCAAGAAAGCCTGTATGCGAAAATGACCATCCGAATCGGTAGTGGTTTCACCTTTTCCTATTTCCGTAGCATTTCCGCTTGCCCTCCAGAACCACGCGGTAGAGCGAGTTATTGTATATTTTACCTTTGCCGAACGTACGGGAACACCCGAAAAGTTCAAGGCCGTTCCTTCCAGCGTTACCGTATCGCCTGCGTTGTAAGTCTTTTCGTAGGGCGTGAAAGTAACATCGAACGTAGGACGTTTGTACTCTTCCACGCGGACATACAGCGAACTGTTTTCCGTGCTGATGCGGAAATCTCCTGGGAGCGTCTGTTGGGGTATCTGAAATTCGATGCTGAATCCTCCGAAATCATCAGAGGTTACTTGCTTCTTGGATATTTCGCGGTTATTGGCATCGCGTAAAGTGATGTCGAAACTCCTGCCTTCGGATGCGTTAACCTCATCACCGGACTGTTTGTAAGCTACGCCGGAAACATAGACCGTTTGTCCGGGACGGTAAATGATTCGGTCGGTAAACAATTCAATGAATTGAGTTTCTTTTTCATTTCTCACAACATTAGGCAGCGTATTTCCGGATACATACGAGATGCGCATAAAATCATCCTCCCCTTTGCGTGCATTCATCCACAACATGGATTCATTCATTTTAGGAACCACCACACGCCCCTCGCCGTCTGTCCGGAACGAGCGATACGGTGTATAGTTTCCGGGTACCGGGATGGAGTAGAATGCAATCTCGGCTCCCGGAACGGGTTGTCCGCTCCGGCGGTCGACTACGTAATACTCTCGTTCTCCCTCCGGCAATGGGAAGCTCAACGCTTGCAGAGGAGAAAGATGGATGATTTCGTATGCTGCAGTTTTATCCGATTGTCCGTCCGGTCTCGATTTCAATACGTAGATACCTGCTTCGGGCATTTGGAATGTGAATGTTATCGTAGTGTCGCGGTAAGTAGGCGTGGCAGGCAGGTCGAAATGCTGTTTGCTGTACAGTTTGCCGTATTGTTTTATCAGCGCACTCCCTTCCGAGCCTTTGGCAAACGCAGACGATGATGCCTTGATGTTCAGCCGGTAAAGCTCCAGCGTTACCCCTTTCAGGTTACGGCAGGTAGCAGAGAAAGTGCTGGTTTCGCCCGGATACATCCATTCGCTGCTGATAGAGAGCGAAGGCAGCAGTACGGCACGTTTGCGCTCTTTCAGTTCTTTGGCAAATTCCGATTTGGGATACCGCTTCAAGCCTTCTTCTGCCGCAGCCAGTTCGCGCACGTAATCATGTTCGTAGCGTCCGTATATTTCGGCAAGATACGCATATACACCCGCACATACGTCGAGGTCGGCATATTCTTCCGCCCATTTATTTAGTTGGGCGATAACTTCCTCATTGGTTTTCTTCAACGGATATTTCATATTGTTTCCTTGAAGGTAGCTGAGTTGGCTGATGCGGGTCAGCAATTCTGCCGCCCGGTTTCCCGTGTTCACATAATAGCCTATCAGGTCATCGTAAAGTTCCATTATCGTTTTTTGTACATCGGGATTTGTCATCGAAACGCCGTAACCGTCCAGCCGGTTGATGGCTTGGCGCGTCAGTAAGTCAAGCATTGTGTCGCCGAAATACTTTTCGCTCAACTCCCGGCTTTTGGTCAGCGGTTCGTACTCTTTTGCCGTTACTCCTGCCAGTGCCTCCTTGTCTTTCAGCGAAAGGCGGAAGTAATATAAAGCGCTGTCAACATTTTCGGGCATGATGTCTAAATTATAATACCCCACGATACTGTTCAGTACGCCTCGTGCCACCGGGTCTTGCTCCTGTTGCGCCCACGCTTTCAGCCCTTCTATTTCCGCCTGAAGGCTATCGGGCGTAACGCTTACCCGATACTCGGCCCGGGTAAGGTACGCCTTCATCATCTGCGGAGGATTTTTTTCTTTCTGCGCCTTGCCATAAATCTTGTTTGCTATCTCAATAACGGACTTAGGTAAATCTTTTTGCTGGTATGTTTCAGCCTTTTTCCATAAGTCCGCATACGTTTGTGCATATTGCGGTAAAGAGAAAAAACTGAAAAACAACGCCAATAGTCCGATTGTAACTATTTTCTTCTTCATAACGTTATTTGGTTTTATAGTTTTTCATAAAGATAATGCCTTTTTCTTAAAATACTGCTCTTTTTTATGTAAAAAGATTTAAAAGGATGGTTCGGCTGTTGAGGTGGATTCCTACATAGGCTGTTTGTTAAAGTGTTGATTCATAGGATAAAAATACTACGGGTAGTTTTCTTTATTTCTTGCGGATAAGTTTATTGGTTCTACCCATAGGACGAAGGAGTTTGTCGGGTAGAATTTTCATGCCTTAATACCGGGATTTTAGCAGGCTCTAATAATAGCGTATAAAAAAGTAGGTAGTCTCGTAAAAAAGTAGCATCTTTGCAACATGAATTGGATAGAACAAGTAACCGTATTGGAGTTATTGATAAAAGGGCTTATCGTGGGGATTGTCGTATCTGCGCCGTTAGGCCCGGTCGGTGTGCTTTGTATTCAGCGGACATTAAACAAAGGGCGTTGGTTCGGTTTTGTTACCGGACTGGGCGCAGCGTTGAGCGATATCTGTTATGCGCTGATTACGGGATATGGTATGAGCTTTATGGATGAGTTGATAGTAAAACACCAGACATTTTTGCAAGTGGTTGGTAGCATCATGCTGCTTGCTTTTGGTATCTATACGTTTCGCAGTAATCCGGTGAAAGCGCTCCGTCCCTCATCGGGAAAGCGGGGAACTTACCTGCATAATTTCGTTACGGCATTTTTTGTTACTTTTTCCAATCCGCTTATTATTTTTCTGTTCATCGGACTTTTTGCCCGTTTCTCGTTTGTTATGCCCGGTAGCCCTATCGGTTTCCAGTTGGTTGGGTATCTTGCCATCATTTTGGGAGCTGTGGCATGGTGGTTCAGCATTACTTATTTTGTAAACAAGGTCCGTTCGCATTTTAATGTCCGAGGCATCTGGGTATTGAACCGGATCATCGGGGTGGTGGTTATGATTGCCGCACTGGTGGGGTTCGTTTTGGCGGCTACCGGAAAATCATTCGCGTGAAGTTATGTATATTTCTCAACAGTTAAAACAACAGAATATTGCTGAATATCTGCTGTATATGTGGCAGATAGAAGATTTGATTCGTGCCAACGGCTTTGATATGGAAAAGATTCGGAAGTCCGTCATCGAGCCGTATCCTATCGCTGAAGAACAAAAAAAGGCATTGGCGGTGTGGTATGAAGACCTCATCAACATGATGCACGATGAAGGAGTGATGGAAAAAGGTCATCTCCAGATTAACAAGAACATCATAATCTGGCTTACCGACCTGCATTTGCGTTTGCTCCGTTCGCCTAAGTTTCCTTATTATAGTGCGGCATATTATAAAGCGTTGCCTTTTATCGTTGAACTTCGTGCGAAGGGAGCCGACAAGGAGGCACCCGAACTGGAGACTTGTTTCGACGCCATGTACGGGGTGCTGATGCTTAAATTACAAAAAAAGGAAATCAGCGACGAAACCCAAAAAGCTATCAAGGTGATCGGCGATTTGCTGGCTATGCTTGCCGGATATTACCACAAAGATAAAAAGGGAGAGCTGGAAATAGAAGATTGAATTTTAGATGCTGTTTAAATTTTGCTCTGCCTGCGGTTTGAGAATTGTTTTCGAGGATGATAGCGGGCTATCTGACGAGTGAAAACGGGGAAACAGACCGGAAACAAACTCAAAAAAGTGCGGATAAAAATACTTAATCGGAAAATTTAAACAGGCTCTTACTTGGAAGCGGATTTAGCGTTTTGCAAATATATTAATCATGAAAACAATTCTTGTAACAGGGGCAAACGGACAGTTGGGTAACGAAATGCGTTTGCTGGCAGAAAAATATCAAGGGTATAATTACTGTTTTACCGATATTGCCGAATTGGATATCTGTGATGAACAGGCGGTCGACGCTTTTGTGGCAGAACATCAAGTAGATATTATTGTGAATTGTGCCGCATATACGGCGGTAGATAAGGCGGAAGATAATGTAGCATTGTGCGAACGGCTGAATCGGTTTGCGCCGGGGTATTTGGCTAAGGCTATACAAAAACGAGGCGGACAACTGATTCAGGTTTCGACCGATTACGTGTTCGACGGAACTGCGCATGTTCCTTACCGCGAAACGCATCCCACTTCTCCTAACTCGGTATACGGTTCTACCAAACTGGCAGGCGAGCAAGAGGCGATGAAATACTGCCCGGAAACGATGGTTGTCCGCACGGCTTGGCTTTATTCGTCTTTCGGTAACAATTTTGTGAAAACCATGCTGCGGTTAGGACATGAGCGCGATTCGCTTGGAGTGGTATTCGACCAAGTGGGTACACCGACGTATGCCCGCGATTTGGCAGAAGCCTTGTTTGCGGCCATTCGTCAGGGGATAGTTCCCGGAATTTACCATTTCAGCAACGAAGGGGTTTGCTCGTGGTATGATTTTACGCAGATGATTCACCGGATAGCGGGCATTACCGATTGTAAACTGAAACCGCTTCACTCCGAAGAATATCCGGCGAAAGCCAATCGTCCGCATTACTCCGTACTCGATAAAACAAAAATAAAAGAAACATACGGTTTGGAGATTCCTTACTGGGTAGACAGCTTGAAGGAGTGTATCGACCTTCTTCAGGGTGCTAACAACTGAAATGACTGATTAGAATAATAATTTCATTTTATGAACGAAATAGAAAGACGACGTACATTTGCGATTATCGCTCATCCGGATGCCGGTAAAACCTCACTGACAGAAAAACTGTTGCTGTTCGGAGGACAGATTCAGGTGGCAGGGGCGGTAAAATCGAACAAAATCAAGAAAACTGCGACTTCCGACTGGATGGATATCGAAAAGCAACGTGGAATATCGGTTACTACTTCGGTTATGGAGTTCGATTACCATGACTATAAGGTTAATATCCTTGATACGCCGGGACACCAAGACTTTGCGGAAGATACTTACCGTACGCTGACGGCGGTGGATAGCGTAATCATTGTGGTAGACGGAGCAAAGGGTGTGGAAACTCAGACACGGAAGCTGATGGAGGTGTGCCGTATGCGCAATACGCCTGTGATTATCTTTGTCAACAAGATGGACCGCGAGGCGAAAGACCCGTTTGATTTGTTGGATGAACTGGAAGAAGAACTTGCCATTAACGTGCGTCCGCTTACATGGCCTATCGAGAGCGGCCCACGCTTTAAGGGTGTATATAATATTTACGAACAAAAGCTGAACCTTTTCCAACCCTCTAAACAGGTGGTGACCGAGAAGGTGGAAGTAGATATCCATACCGAAGAACTGGATAACCACATCGGTACACCGTTGGCGGAAAAACTGCGCAGCGAGTTGGAACTGATTGAAGGGGTATACCCGGAGTTCAGCGTTGACGATTATCTGAAAGGCGAGTTGGCTCCGGTATTCTTCGGATCGGCGCTGAACAACTTCGGCGTGCAGGAGTTGCTGGATTGTTTTGTGGAAATAGCTCCCAGTCCGCGTCCGGTGCAGGCAGAAGAACGCATCGTTAAGCCCGATGAGCCCAAGTTTACCGGCTTTATCTTTAAGATTACGGCGAACATCGACCCCAACCACCGTTCGTGTGTAGCTTTCTGTAAAATCTGTTCCGGAAAATTTACCCGCAATACGCCTTATCTGCACGTGCGTCATAACAAAACCATGCGGTTTTCTTCGCCCACCCAGTTTATGGCTCAGCGGAAAACCACGGTAGATGAGGCTTGGGCTGGAGACATCATCGGTTTGCCGGACAACGGGACATTTAAAATCGGCGATACATTGACCGAAGGCGAAAACTTGCATTTCAAAGGACTGCCGAGTTTCTCTCCCGAAATGTTCAAATATATAGAAAATGCCGACCCGATGAAAGCGAAGCAGTTGAACAAAGGTATCGACCAACTGATGGACGAAGGTGTGGCACAGTTGTTCGTCAACCAGTTTAACGGACGCAAAATTATCGGTACGGTAGGTCAGCTTCAGTTCGAAGTAATTCAGTATCGTTTGGAAAATGAATACAACGCCAAGTGTCGTTGGGAGCCGGTAAGCCTTTATAAAGCCTGCTGGATAGAGAGCGACGACCCCGCTGAATTGGAAGCATTCAAGAAGCGCAAGTATCAGTACATCGCCAAAGACCGTGAGGGACGAGACGTATTCCTTGCCGATAGTGGTTATGTTCTCCAGATGGCTCAAGCCGACTTCAAGCATATCAAGTTCCATTTTACTTCAGAGTTCTGATATACCTATTATACCGCATTCTTGTGTGTGGGAAAATTGAGAAACTGTTTTCATCCCGAATCATCGCACGATAAATTCAAAACAGACTCTAAGAAAACAAGCCTGTGTTTTGCTGTAAGCAAGGGCTTGTTTTCTTGTTTTGTGGCATCGGATTCCGAAGGTATTGCCGGTGGATGGTCCGGCTGTGGGGATGAAAGAAAAAAATCAGTATGTCGTCCCGAAAAAATATGTTAAACACACGTGAGGCTGTGAATAAAATTCGTATATTTGCACGCAATAAATTCTAAAGCATAAAAGCCTATGTCATTTATTGCAGACAAAGTAGTGATGGACGGATTGACTTACGATGATGTACTGTTAATTCCTGCCTATTCTGAAGTATTACCCAAATCAGTCGAACTCACGACTAAGTTTTCACGCAACATTGAGTTGAAAATCCCGTTTGTAACTGCCGCTATGGATACGGTTACCGAAGCGCAAATGGCTATTGCCATAGCTCGCGAGGGAGGTATCGGAGTTATTCACAAAAACATGTCTATTGAAGAGCAGGCACGTCAGGTAGCAATCGTAAAACGTGCAGAAAACGGTATGATTTACGACCCGGTAACCATTAAGCGCGGCTCAACCGTAAAAGATGCGTTGGCTATCATGGCTGAATATAAAATCGGCGGTATTCCGGTGGTAGATGACGAAAATTATCTGGTAGGTATTGTAACAAACCGTGACTTGCGTTTCGAAAAAGACATGTCGAAACGTATCGACGAGGTGATGACGAAAGAAAACATCGTTACCACCGAACAGGCTACCGACATGGAAACGGCTTCGCGCATCTTGCAGGAAAACAAGATTGAAAAACTGCCGGTTGTGGATAAAAACGGTAAGTTGGTAGGCTTGATTACTTATAAAGACATTACGAAAGCAAAAGACAAACCGATGGCTTGTAAAGACGCAAAAGGTCGGTTGCGCGTGGCTGCCGGTGTGGGCGTTACTGTCGACACGATTCAGCGCATGGAGGCATTGGTTAACGCCGGTGCAGATGCCATTGTGATTGATACGGCTCACGGACATTCTAAATATGTTATCGAGAAGCTGAAAGAAGCAAAACAAAAATTCCCCGAAATTGATATTGTAGTAGGAAATGTGGCTACGGGCGAAGCTGCCAAGATGTTGGTAGAAGCCGGAGCAGATGCTGTGAAAGTAGGTATCGGTCCGGGTTCAATCTGTACTACCCGTGTGGTAGCCGGTGTGGGTGTTCCTCAGTTGTCTGCTGTATATGATGTGGCGAAGGCTTTGGAAGGCACAGGCGTACCTTTGATTGCTGACGGCGGCTTGCGTTATTCAGGCGACGTGGTGAAGGCACTTGCTGCCGGAGGATACAGCGTAATGATTGGTTCGCTGGTAGCCGGAACAGAAGAGTCTCCGGGCGATACGATTATCTTTAACGGACGTAAGTTTAAATCGTACCGCGGTATGGGTTCGCTCGAAGCTATGGAGAACGGTTCGAAAGACCGTTATTTCCAAAGCGGAACGGCGGATGTGAAGAAACTGGTTCCCGAAGGTATTGCAGCCCGCGTTCCTTACAAAGGCTTGCTGTACGAAGTTATCTACCAGTTGGTAGGCGGATTGCGTGCGGGTATGGGTTACTGCGGAGCGCATAACATCATGGAGTTGCATAATGCCAAGTTTACCCGTATCACCAATGCCGGAGTATTGGAAAGTCATCCTCACGATGTAACCATTACAAGCGAGGCTCCTAATTACAGCCGTCCTCAATAATAGTGGTCTTTCCGGTTGGAAAAAGATAAACCATTAATGCGCGGATTACGCTGATTACACATTCGAAACAAACAGCGAGTGAAAACGTGTAATCGGTGTAATCCGCGCTTATTTTTATAAGAATGAAAAATAGTTTGCTTGTCTGTTTCGGGTTACTCTTTTCCGCTTTACTCTGGGGGGCGGATGTTGATAAGTCTTTGCTGAAAATAAACGGTAAAGAAACCTCGCTTGCGGAGTTTGAATACTATTATCGCCAAATCGCATCTCAGACAAAGGAATCGCCCCAACACTATTTCTCTAATTTTGTAACCTATAAGCTGAAAGTGGCAGATGCCCGCAGGCTTCGCATGGATACTCTGCCGGAATTTAAGAAGCAATATGCACGTATTCAGGCAAACTTGTTGAAGTCGGTTTTACTTGATAAAGCGGGAATGGAAGCATTGAAGCGTTCGATGAGTGAAAAAAGACGAAACCGTTTTAAGAGAACAGACGAAGTGCGTGTTGAAGAAATAACGCTATTGCTTCCTCAATATGCCACAGACGTTGAAAGAAGAGATGCCGACAGGCGAATCGATTCCATTTATAGCGCCTTAAAAACGGGGGCATCGTTTTCGGAACTGTCGGAAAAGTATTCCGAAAAGAAAAGCAGTGAACCGGAATGGAGGCCGATAGGGTTGTTGTCCGATGAATTTGCGGCAGGTCTGCAAAATTTGGGAAAAGGAGAATTTTCAAAACCCTTTCATTCACCTTTAGGTGTTCATATTGCCCGGTTGATAGACAGGCGGAACGGAATAGAAACGAGCGATTTTTCGCAAACTTTAGAACGGTATGTAGAGCAGATAGATGCATCGTCACCGATGCTGAACCGCAGTTTATATGAACAATGGCAAAATGGAAGTCTGGAACATTGGTTGCCTTTCCGCCAAGCATACGACGGCTTGTTGGCTATCTACTGGGATGAAAAACATTCATCGCCTGTTGTTGCATCGCCGGCAGAATTAGAGCAATATTTTAAAGCTCATAAAGATGACTATGTATGGGAATTTCCACACTTTAAAGGAGGTGTCGTTCATTGCCTGAACAAGAAAGCGGCATCGAAACTGAAAAAACGTCTGAAAAAGTTACATCCGTCGGAGTGGAATGCAGCAATACAACGGTTATCGTCGGAAAATCCGAATCTGCGGGCAAAGGTAGAGACCGGACTTTTTCAGATAGGTAAAAACGTATATGTAGATAAACTCGCTTTTAAGTGCGGAACATACGTTCCGCTGAAAGATTATCCATATACATTCGTTATCGGCAAAAAACTGAAGAAAAAGCCGGAGGGGTATGAGGATGTAAAAGAAGAGGTCGTAAGAGACTGTTTGCAGATGAAGAAAAGGGAAAAAATGGCTTATTTGCAACGTTATTTCACGGTAGAAATTAATGAAGAGGTTTTAAAAACAGTTAATTATGTCGGAAATAACTAATTAAGCTGTATCTTCGTTCACCAATTCGATATTCATGAGGCAGAAGAGGAGATGGAACATACTGGTAGCCGTTTTGTTGTTGGCGGGATGCACACCGTCGGTCGACCATAAAGGAAAGACTCCTTTGGTGGAGGTTGCAGGCAATTTTCTGTATAAGGAAGATCTGCAGGCGGTTATGCCTATCGGACTTTCGCAAAAAGACAGTACGGCTTTTGCAGACGAATATATTCGTAATTGGGCGGAAGATGAACTTTTGTATCAGAAAGCAGAAGGAAACATTCCTGATAATGTAAAAATAGATGAACGGGTGGCAGCTTTCCGCAAAGCGTTGGTTATGCACATGTATGAAGAGGAACTGGTGAATCAAGAGCTCGGAAATACGGTTAGCGATGAAGAAGTAGAGGCATACTATCGTCAGAATTCCGGAATGTTCCGTGCAGGACAGCCCTATATACAGGGATTGTTTATGAAAGTACCTTTAACTGCTTCCCAACTGTCGAAAGTGCGTGGATGGTACAAGCGGAATACGCAGGATGCCATTGACAACTTGAGCAAATACGGTATAGGCAATGCGGTGAGTTATGAATATTTCTACGACCGCTGGATACCGCTATCGGATATCGCTGTAAAGCTGCCTTTAAAAGCATTGGATACCGATCGGGATTATCTGAATCGGAATCGTAACGTGGAAGTGCGTGATACAGCATTCTGTTATTTCCTTCATGTGGAAAACTTTTTGCCGGAGGGAGAGCAGCTGCCGCTGGAATATGCCAGAAGCGAGATAAAAGAAATTTTGATAAACTTGAAGCGAGTTGATTTTATAAACCGGATGAAGCAAGATTTATATAAGGAGGCTTCGGAGGATAATGATATAGTATATTATAAGTAAATTCAGAAAGAAAATTCAGATGAAAACAATGAATTTGACAAGGTTATACGTATGCTTGTACTTGTGTTTGGCAGGTGTGTTTATTGCTCATGCGCAAAATAATGTAATTGATGAAGTGGTATGGGTAGTAGGTGATGAGGCTATTCTGAAGTCGGATGTGGAAAACGAACGCTTGAATGCTCAATACGAAGGGCGTCGTTTTGACGGAGATCCTTATTGTGTGATTCCGGAAGAATTGGCTGTACAGAAATTGTACCTTCATCAAGCGGAAATAGACAGTGTGGAAGTATCGGAACAGCAGGTGATTCAGGATGTAGAGCGTCGTACTGCATGGCTGATAGAACAAATCGGCTCGAAGGAAAAGATGGAAGAATATTACAATAAAACTTCTACTCAAATCAGGGAAATGCTGCGTGAAAATGTGCGCGACGGGTTGACAATGCAAGAAATGCAGAAGAAAATCGTAGGAGATATCAAATTGACGCCGGCTGAGGTTCGTAATTATTTTAGTAAATTACCTCAAGACAGTATTCCGTTTGTGCCTACACAAGTGGAAGTGCAAATCATCACTCGCGAACCGAAAGTAAAAGAAGAGGAAATAGAACGGGTGAAAAAAGAATTGCGTGATTTTACAGAGCGTATCAATAAAGGAGAGACCACATTCTCTACATTGGCGCGTTTGTATTCGGAAGACCCCGGTTCGGCACGTCGAGGTGGTGAATACGGATTTACCGGACGCGGAGAGCTTACTCCGGAATTTGCAAACGTGGTATTTAATTTGACTGATCCGAAGAAAATTTCGAAAGTGTTTCAAACGGAATATGGTTATCATATTGCCCAATTAATAGAAAAACGTGGAGACCGCATCAGTTACCGACACATTTTGCTGAAACCCCGTATCGATGAAGAAGAAGTGCAAGTGGAGTTAAACCGGCTGGATACGCTTGCCAATGATATTCGTAAGGGAAAAGTGTCATTCGATGAAGCTGCAATTTGGGTGTCTCAAGATAAAGATACACGAAACAATCACGGATTGTTGGCAAATCCGCAAAGTAGTACGTCCAGATTTGAAATGCAAGAATTAGCGGGATTTATCTCACAAGATGTAGCTAAGGTGGTAGAAAACATGCAAATCGGTGAAGTTTCAAAACCTTTTAGAATGATGACAAACAAAGGTAAAGATGTTTGTGCCATCGTTAAACTGAAAAATAGAATAGACGGGCATAAAGCAACGATTTCGGAAGATTATCAACGTCTGAAAGATATTGTAACAGCAAAGCGGAGTGAAGAAAAACTTCAAAAATGGATTGTGGAAAAACAGAAGAATACGTATGTCCGTATCAATCCGAGTTGGAGAAAGTGTGATTTCAAATATCCGGGATGGATTAAAAACTGATAAATAGAGTTTTCGTTTGAAGCAATAATATGTTTGAAAGAAAGAAAAAACATAATTCTCTGAGCGGGCATAGAATACTTGGATTAGGTGTTCTATGCCTGTTTGCCTTTTGTCTTTTGGCTCAAGAAACAGTTAAAAAAGATACGCAGCCTAAACAGAAAAGTAAGGTCTTTTTGTTGCATTCCGACTTATTGCGTAAAGATTCGCGTCATCCGGATGCACAGGTGGTGGTGGGAAACGTGGTCTTTCGTCACGATAGTGTATATATGTATTGTGACAGTGCGTATTATTACGACCAAATCAGCTCGTTCGAAGCGTTCAGCAATGTGCGGATGGAACAAGGGGACACTTTGTTTCTTTATGGTGATCACCTTTATTACGACGGTATGACCCAGATAGCCGAAATGCGTATGAATGTACGTATGGAGAATCGTAATACGACGTTGCTGACTGACAGTTTGAATTATGACCGCGTGTATAATTTGGGATATTTCTTCGACGGTGGAACGCTGATGGATGAACAAAACGTTTTGACATCGGAGTGGGGTGAGTATAATCCGAGTACCAAACAGTCTGTTTTTAATTATAATGTGAAGTTGGTGAATCCGCAATTTACATTGACTTCGGATACACTGCGTTATAATACAGCAACAAAAATAGCTAATATCGTAGGACCTTCGGATATTGTAAGCGATGCCAATCATATTTATTCTGAGCGTGGTTATTATAATACAGTAACAGGGAAGGCTGACTTGTATGATCGTTCGGTGTTGACTAACGAAGGAAAGCAATTAACCGGCGACACTTTGTTTTACGATAGAAACGCCGGTATCGGAGAGGCTTTTCATAATATGGTGATGAATGACACCGTCAATAAAAACATGATGACCGGCGATTATGGTTTTTACAATGAAAAAATAAAATATGCTTTTGCCACTCGTAAAGCGGTAGCTATTGATTATTCACAAGGAGATAGCTTATTTCTTCATGGAGATACACTGATGTTGGAAACGTTTAATTTGAACACGGACTCCATGTATCGTGAAATGAGGGCTTTTCATAAGGTTCGTTTTTATCGGACAGACGTACAAGGGGTAGCAGATTCGTTGGTGTTTTCAACGGTAGATAGTTGTCTGACGATGTATAAAGACCCCATTTTGTGGAATAAAAACCAACAATTAGTAGGCGAACAGGTCAAGATTTATATGAACGACAGTACGATTGATTGGGCACATATTATTAATCAGGCATTATCGGTCGAACAAATCGACTCCGTGTTATACAATCAGGTTACGGGAAAGGAAATGAAATCTTATTTTCGCGACGGGCAGATGTGGAAAACTGAGGTTATCGGCTCGGTACGTGTTGTTTACTATCCGATGGATTCCGACAGCACACTTATCGGTATGAATGTTTCTGAAACCAGTCAGTTGGATATTTATTTGAAAGACCAAAAACTGGAACGGATGGTGATGAGTCCGAAATCGAATGGAACACTTTATCCGATGAGTCAAATACCGAAAGGGACAGATAGGTTGCAAAATTTCGTATGGTTTGATTATATTCGTCCGTTGAATAAAGCAGATATATTTAATTGGCGTGCAAAAAAAGCGGAAGACCAGTTGAAGAAGAATACCCGTCCGCCGGTAGAATTGCCGAACCAACATTTGTTTGAAGAAAAAAAGAAGTAGCTTATGGGACTGTTTTCAATGAGAAAGCCACGTGGATATCACCATGAGTATATCTATGTAGACGAGCGCAAAGAAAAATTACAGAAAATAGAAGAAAGCGCCAAGCGTGATTTAGGTATGATTCCTCCCAAAGAATTTTCTCCCGAAGATATTCGGGGTAAATTTATTGAAGGAACCACCCACTTGAAACGCCGTAAAGAGAGCGGGCGAAAACCGCTTACTTATGGTTTCTTGTTTGCTGCTATTTGTATCTTGTTATTTATATTGCATTATCTTGTTACCGGGGAGTTTACACTATGAGCGATATCATCCGTTTGTTGCCCGATTCCGTGGCTAATCAGATTGCGGCGGGCGAAGTTATTCAGAGGCCGGCATCTGTGGTAAAGGAGTTGGTCGAAAATGCGATTGACGCCGGTGCACATCATGTCGATGTGTTGGTTACGGATGCTGGGAAAACATGTATTCAGGTTATCGATGACGGAAAGGGGATGTCGGATACAGATGCGCGTATGGCTTTTGAACGTCATGCTACGTCAAAAATCCGCGAGGCCTCTGATTTGTTTGCTTTGCATACGATGGGATTTCGCGGTGAGGCACTTGCCTCGATAGCAGCGGTAGCCCAAGTGGAGTTGCGTACGTGTACCGACGATGCGCAGCTCGGTACTTCGATTACGATATCCGGTTCGAAGGTAGAGAAACAAGAACCCATAGCCTGTCCGAAAGGTAGTAATTTTGCTGTGAAAAACCTTTTCTTCAATGTTCCGGCGCGTCGTAAGTTCCTGAAATCAAACCAAACGGAATTGAGTAATATCCTGACCGAGTTCGAGCGTATCGCATTGGTCAATCCTGATGTGTCTTTTACGCTTCATCATAACGGTACCGAAATGCTTAATCTTCCTGCCATTCAGTTGCGCCAGCGAATCATGGGTGTATTCGGGAAAAAGCTGAACCAAGAACTTCTTTCGTTGGATGTTCAGACTACGATGGTTAAGTTGCATGGGTTTATTGGACGTCCGGAAACGGCCCGGAAAAAAGGGGCGCGTCAGTTCTTTTTCGTTAACGGTAGATATATGCGTCATCCTTATTTCCATAAGGCAGTGGCAGATGCGTACGAAAATCTGATTCCGGCAGGTGAACAGGTATCTTATTTCATTTATTTCGAGGTAGATCCTGCCAATATTGATGTAAATATCCATCCGACCAAAACAGAAATAAAGTTTGAAAACGAACAGGCTATTTGGCAAATTCTCTCGGCTGCCGTTAAGGAGACTTTAGGGCGTTTCAATGCAGTTCCTTCGATTGATTTTGATACCGAAGGGATGCCTGATATTCCTGCTTTTGAAAATTCACCATACTCGTTGGTTCAACCTCCGAAGACTTCTTACGACCCTTCTTATAATCCTTTTAATACCGGTGGGTCGTACACTCCCCGTCGGCATACAGACTGGGAACCTTTGTTTCAGGGATTGGAGAAAGAGCATTCGGGAAGTTCACAAGACGGGGGAGAACCGTTTGTAGAAGAGCCGCTTCCGGAGCAGGAGTTTGAGGCGTCTCCCACGTTGTACGATGCACATCCCGAAGAAAAGCCACTCGAAAAAGCTACCCAGCATTATCAATACAAAGGATGTTATATTCTTACTTCGGTAAAGTCGGGATTGATGATTATCGACCAGCAGCGGGCGCATATCCGTATTCTGTACGACCAGTATATGACGCAGATGGAAAACCGTCAGCATGTTTCTCAGCGAATGCTCTTTCCGGATATGGTTCATTTTGCGTCTTCCGAGATACCTGTGTTAGAAAGTATCATGGACGACCTTTCCGCTTTAGGCTTCGATTTGAGTAGTCTGGGAGGAGGAACCTATGCTATAAACGGTGTTCCGGCAGGTATTGAAGGACTGAATCCGGAAACATTGATAACCAACATGGTACAGACTGCCATTGAAAAAGGATGTAAAGTGAAAGAAGAAATACAGAGTACGCTTGCCCTTGCGTTGGCGAAAGCGGCTGCGATAGTGCCCGGACAGGTATTGACCAATGAAGAAATGAATAATTTGGTCGATGGTTTGTTTGCTGTTTCTACTCCCAATTATACACCCGATGGAAAATCTGTGCTTGCCGTCTTGAAAGAAGAAGATTTGGAGAAATTGTTCAAGTAAAAATATTCTGGTGTAAGCCGTTTGATGCTTCCCGAAAAATCAGCCCGTATTTCTTAGAAAAATATGGGCTTTTTCTTGTCTATGTATAAAGATGTTTTAAAAATTCTGTTCGACCGACTCATCTGTCCACTCCATAGCGCTATCCAGCTGGTTTTGTATCGTAATTTAATAAAAATATTTTGAATGATAAGTGTTATTTCTTTTTTAATTACTATATTAGCGGCTGAAAGTTTAAATAGTAAATTAATACTATGGAATTAGAAGAAGAAAAGAAACGGATGCATAAAAGAAGCCCTATAGCGTGGGTGCCTACGGCCTACTTTGCGATGGGGTTACCCTTTGTGGTACTCAACATGGTAACGGTGTTGATGTTTAAAGGATTAGGTGTGGAAGACAAGTTAATTACGTTTTGGACTTCCCTTATTTTGTTGCCGTGGACGCTGAAACCGCTTTGGAGTCCGTTCCTCGAACTGTTTAAAACCAAAAAATTCTTTGTTGTACTTACCCAGTTGGTAACGGGGGTAACGTTTGGCTTGGTGGCTTTCTCGCTGAATCTTCCTCATTTCTTCAGTGTTGCCATTGCGCTGTTAGCTATTATTGCTTTCAGCGGTGCCACCCACGATATTGTGTGCGACGGTGTGTATATGAGTGAGTTGACTCCCTCAGAACAAGCTAAGTATATCGGTTGGCAGGGGGCTTTTTATAACATTGCCAAAATCGTGGCTACCGGAGGACTGGTGTATCTGGCTGGCGTATTGATAGAAAAGTATGGCGGCGGGTCAGGTGCTGATGCCGAAGCTACAATATTGGCAAGCCGTAAAGCGTGGATGATAATTATGTCAGTCCTTTGTGCTGTTATGGTACTGTTGGGTATTTACCATATTTTTATGCTTCCTTCAGGCAAGAAACATGAGCAGAAAGAGCAGCGTACGGCAGGACAGGTGATGACCGAACTGGGAAATGTGTTGTTGGCGTTTTTTAAGAAAAGTCACATCGTTTACTATCTGTTTTTCATCATTCTATACCGCTTTGCCGAAGGTTTTGTAATGAAGATTGTTCCGCTTTTCCTGAAAGCAGACCGGGCGATGGGAGGCCTCGGACTGAGCGAAAAAGAAATCGGATTGTATTACGGATCGTATGGGGCTGCGGCTTTCGTGTTAGGTTCGTTGCTGGCTGGATATTATATTTCGTCTCGCGGGTTGCGTAAAACCTTGTTTTCATTATGTTGTATATTCAACCTGCCTTTCGTGGTGTATGCCTTTTTTGCATTTTTCCAACCCGAAAGCGGAATAATCATTTGCAGCGGCATCGTTTTCGAATACTTTGGTTACGGGTTTGGCTTTGTAGGACTTACGCTTTTTATGATGCAGCAGGTGGCTCCCGGTCCTCATCAGATGGCACATTACGCATTTGCGTCGGGCATCATGAATTTGGGAGTTATGCTTCCGGGTATGCTGAGCGGATGGGTATGCGAGACATTGGGCGAGTGGTTTAATAGACCGGGAGGATATGAGCCGTTCTTTATCTTTGTATTATTTGCTACTATCCCGGCGTTCCTGATAACTTATTTCGTTCCGTTCAAATACAATCCGGACGGTTCTTTGGTAAAAGGAGAAAAAGAATAAATACAGGTGGGAAACTCTTTACAAATAGAGTGGGACAGACAAACTCAAAAACATATAAACTAAAAAACTTATGACAGAAAAAACAATGATGCCGTGGGAAGATCGCCCGGCAGGATGTACAGATGTAATGTGGCGTTATTCACAAAATCCGGTTATCGGACGCTATCATATCCCGACGTCAAACAGCATTTTCAACAGTGCTGTGGTTCCGTTTAAGGATGGATTTGCCGGTGTGTTCCGTTGCGATAACAAAGCGGTTCAAATGAATATATTTGCAGGATTCAGTAAAGATGGAATCAATTGGGAAATCAACCACGAACCGATTGTGTTTAAGGCTGGAAATACCGACATGATTGAATCGGAATATAAATACGACCCGCGTGTTACGTGGATTGAAGACCGTTACTGGATTACGTGGTGCAACGGTTATCACGGACCTACTATCGGATTGGGCTATACGTTCGATTTCAAAGAGTTCTTCCAGTGTGAAAATGCTTTCTTGCCTTTCAACCGTAACGGCGTGCTGTTCCCGCAGAAGATAAACGGCAAGTATGCCATGTTAAGCCGTCCGAGCGACAACGGTCATACTCCGTTTGGCGATATTTATATCAGCTACAGTCCGGATATGAAATACTGGGGCGAACACCGTTGTGTAATGAAAGTGACTCCGTTCCCCGAAAGCGCATGGCAGTGTACGAAGATCGGCGCAGGTTCAGTGCCGTTCCTTACCGAAGCCGGCTGGTTGATGTTTTATCACGGTGTAATTACGACGTGTTGCGGCTACCGTTACTCAATGGGTGCAGCCATCTTGGATAAAGACAATCCGGAAAAAGTATTATATCGTACGCGCGATTACCTGCTTGCGCCGGCGGCTCCGTATGAGTTGGCAGGAGATGTTCCTAATGTAGTGTTCCCGTGTGCAGCTCTTCAAGACGGAGAACGGGTGGCAGTGTATTATGGTGCGGCAGATACGGTGGTAGGTATGGCATTTGGCTATATCTCTGAGATTATCGATTTTGTAAAGACACATTCTATCTGATAGATAAAAAGATGGAGAATGGGTCGTTGAGGAGAAACGTTACGCTGATTCTCAATAGCCGGTTCTCCATCTTTGTTTTTTTATTGTTCAACATTCTATTATTCTACTCTCAATCATTCACCTATGAAAAAGACTCTGATAACATTATTGGCGGGCTTTTTTGCTTTTCAGTTCTTACAGGCGCAAGAGCCGGCAGACTATGTGAATCCCTTTATTGGGACAACTAATTTCGGAACATGTAACCCCGGAGCTGTTTGCCCGAATGGAATGATGTCTGTTGTACCCTTTAATGTGATGGGGTCGGCAGATAACACGTACGATAAAGATGCGCGCTGGTGGTCTACGCCGTATGAGTATACCAACAGTTTCTTTACCGGTTTTTCTCATGTTAATTTAAGTGGAGTGGGATGTCCCGACCTCGGTTCGCTTTTGCTGATGCCCACTACCGGTAAGTTGGATGTAGACTATCATCATTACGGTAGCAAGTACGAAAAAGAAAACGCATCGCCGGGTTATTATACCATCTCACTTACCAAGTATAATATTCTGGCAGAAGCTACGGCTACTCCCCGTACTGGACTTGCACGGTTCACTTTCCCGAAGGGGGAAAGCAATATCTTGTTAAACTTGGGCGAAGGTTTGACAAACGAAAGCGGAGCTTTCATGCGCCGTGTGAGCGACCGCGAGGTAGAAGGCATGAAGGTATTGGGTACGTTCTGTTATAATCCGCAGGCGGTGTTCCCTATCTACTTTGTGATGCGTGTCAATAAAGCTCCGAAAACCACAGGATATTGGAAAAAGCAACGTCCGATGCAGGGGGTAGAAGCTGAATGGGACAAAGATCAGGGAAAATATAAACTTTATACGAAATACAACAGAGACATTGCCGGTGACGACATCGGTGCATGGTTTACTTTCGATACCGAAGAGGGCGAACAGATAGAAGTAGCTATGGGTGTTTCTTTTGTAAGCATAGAGAATGCGCGCGAAAATCTGGATAAAGAGCAACACGGACGCCACTTTGAGGCTATTCATCAGGAAGCCCGCCAGCGTTGGAACGATGACTTGGGCAGAATCCAAGTAGAGGGCGGAACGAAAGAACAGAAAACCGTGTTCTACACCGGACTTTATCATGCGCTTATCCATCCCAATATCCTGCAGGACGTAAACGGACAGTATCCGCAGATGGAAGGAGATAAAATCTTGACAACCGAAGGCGACCGCTATACGGTATTTTCATTGTGGGACACGTACCGCAATTTGCACCAGTTGATGACGCTGGTTTATCCCGAACGTCAGATGGACATGATTCATACCATGCTCGACATGTATAAAGAACACGGCTGGCTGCCGAAATGGGAACTTTACGGACGTGAAACCTTGACGATGGAAGGCGACCCCAGCCTGCCCGTTATTGTAGATACGTGGATGAAAGGCTTGCGTGATTTCGATATCAATCTGGCATACGAAGCTATGTATAAATCTGCTACTACTGCGGGCAAGGATAACCTGATGCGTCCGGATAATGACGACTACATGTCGCGCGGGTATGTTCCGCTGAGAGAGCAGTACGATAACTCTGTATCGCACGCTTTGGAATACTATATTGCCGATTATTCTTTATCTACGCTGGCTAAGGCATTGGGAAAGAAAGAAGACGCAAAACTGTTTTACGACCGTTCGATGGGCTATAAACATTATTATTGTAAAGAGTTTGGAACGCTTCGTCCCATCCTTCCCGACGGTACTTTCTACTCTCCATTCAACCCGCGTCAGGGTGAGAATTTCGAACCGAACCCCGGTTTCCATGAAGGTAGTGCATGGAACTATACGTTTTATGTTCCTCACGACGTGATGGGATTGGTGAAACTGATGGGCGGAAAGAAAAAGTTTGTCGACAAACTTCAGATGGTGTTCGACGAAGGACTGTACGACCCTGCAAACGAACCGGACATCGCTTATCCGTATTTGTTCAGCTATTTCAAGGGAGAAGAATGGCGCACGCAAAAACTTGTAAACGAACTGTTGGCAAAACATTTTACCACCAAACCCGACGGGTTGCCGGGCAATGAAGATACAGGAACCATGTCGTCATGGGCAATCTTCAGTATGATGGGCTTTTATCCCGACTGTCCGGGGGTGCCTGAATATACATTGACCACCCCGACGTTTGATAAAATCACCATCAAACTCGATCCGAAATACTACAGCCGCGACCGGTTGGTTATCGAGAAAGTCCATGAAGACGGTGGTTCGGGATTCGGATTCATCGATACCGTTCAGATGGGCGACAAGCGTTGCGGATACCGTATCAATCATAACGATTTGGTAAAAGCCGGAACACTGACCTTTAAAGTAAAATCCTCTGTCGGGAAGTAATCTTCCGACATCAATTTGTGGTTGTGTATAAACAGACATGCTTGCATCCCGCTGTTGGGGTGCGGGCATGTTTTTTTTGTTTAGAGACTGTGTATTCCGCATTTCACCCTACATTGCCAGATAACAGGCATTCATCTCTGTTTTATCCATTCCGTTTAAAGATAATATTCTCATTTTCAGCTATCGTTCACTCCCGTAAAACGCAACCGTTAGTGTTGGTCATTTCTAACGGAAGAGTTGCCCCGTTCTACCCATAGGACTCGGTCGTTCTTCGAATAGAAATTTTCGATGTCTCAAACCGGAATCCGGCAAAATTTAAACAAGCTCTTGTTCGCTTATTTCAACGAATTTCGTAACTTTGCACGTGATTTAAGTTTTATCGAAAATTCATTTTAAACAAGTGCTATGATTCTATTTTTCAGAACACCCGGTCAAAGTGTGATTGCTACTCAATGCAGCAGCGAAATGAATGAAGAAGACATTCGCAAACTCAGCTGGCTGTACAGCAATGCAACGGTAGAAAAAGAAGAAAATTTGAAAGGTTGGTTTATCGGACCTCGCCGCGAAATGATAACTCCGTGGAGTACGAATGCTGTTGAAATTACGCAAAACATGGGGTTGAAAGGCATCCGCCGCATCGAAGAATATTTCCCGGTAAAGGATGAGAATGCCGACCATGACCCGATGTTGCAACGCATGTATCATGGGTTAGACCAAGATATATTTACGGTAGACATCAAACCCCAACCGATTATTTATATCGACAATCTGGAAGAGTATAACGAAAAGGAAGGGTTAGCTCTGTCGCGCGAGGAAATGGACTACCTGCTGAAAGTAGAAAAAGACTTGGGACGCAAGCTGACCGACTCGGAAGTGTTTGGTTTCGCTCAAATCAACTCGGAACACTGCCGCCACAAAATTTTCGGCGGAACATTCATCATCGACGGTCAGGAAATGGAATCTTCCTTGTTCCAAATGATTAAGAAGACTACCAACGAAAACCCGAACAAAATTATATCTGCCTATAAAGACAATGTGGCGTTTGCCGAAGGTCCGGTAGTGGAACAGTTTGCTCCGGTAGACCATTCTACTTCCGACTATTTCATTATCAAAGACATCAAAACGGTTATCTCGCTGAAAGCCGAAACCCATAACTTCCCTACCACGGTAGAACCGTTTAACGGTGCGTCGACCGGTACGGGAGGAGAAATCCGCGACCGTATGGGAGGTGGAAAAGGTTCATGGCCCATCGCCGGAACGGCTGTTTACATGACATCTTATCCCCGTACGGAAGAAGGACGCGAGTGGGAAGATGTGCTTCCTGTCCGCAAATGGTTGTATCAAACTCCGGAACAGATTCTGATTAAAGCCTCAAACGGTGCTTCCGACTTCGGTAACAAGTTCGGTCAGCCGCTGATTTGCGGTTCGGTGCTTACGTTCGAACATCAGGAAAACGGCGAAAAATATGCTTACGATAAAGTAATCATGCTTGCCGGAGGCGTAGGTTACGGAACGAAACGCGACTGCTTGAAAGGTACTCCCGAAGCAGGCGACGAAATCGTAGTGTTAGGAGGTGATAACTATCGCATCGGTTTGGGCGGAGGTTCTGTTTCGTCGGTAGAAACCGGACGTTACTCTTCGGGTATCGAACTGAACGCTGTACAGCGTGCGAATGCCGAGATGCAGAAACGTGCCTATAACGTGGTTCGCGCTTTGTGTGAGGAAGAACAGAACCCGATTGTGTCTATCCACGACCACGGTTCGGCTGGTCACGTAAACTGTTTGTCGGAGTTGGTGGAAGAGTGCGGCGGTTTGATTCACATGGATAAACTCCCCATCGGCGATGAAACCCTGTCGGCAAAAGAAATCATAGCCAATGAATCGCAAGAACGTATGGGCTTGCTGATAGAAGAAAAGTCAATCGATCACGTGCGCAAGATAGCCGAACGCGAACGTGCTCCGATGTACGTAGTGGGCGAAACAACCGGCGACCATCGTTTTGCTTTCGAACAGGCAGACGGCGTTCGTCCGTTCGATTTGGCAGTGAGCCAGATGTTCGGTTCTTCTCCTAAAACTTACATGGTAGATAAAACCGTAGAACGCCACTATGAAAATGTGTCTTACGACGTAACCAAACTGAATGAATACGTAGGCCGCGTGCTTCAGTTGGAGGCTGTAGCTTGTAAAGACTGGTTGACAAACAAGGTAGACCGCTCCGTTACAGGCAAGATTGCGCGTCAGCAGTGTCAGGGCGAATTGCAGTTGCCGTTGAGCGACTGTGGTGTGGTAGCCCTCGATTATCGTGGTGAGAAAGGTATCGCTACGGCTTTGGGTCACGCTCCGCAGGCAGCTTTGGCTAATCCGGCAGCAGGTTCTGTACTGGCTGTATCCGAAGCACTGACCAATATCGTATGGGCTCCGCTTGCCGAAGGGCTGGACAGCGTATCACTGTCGGCTAACTGGATGTGGCCTTGCCGTTCACAGGAAGGAGAAGACGCCCGCCTCTATACGGCAGTTAAGGCGTTGTCTGATTTCTGCTGTGAACTGCAAATCAATGTTCCTACCGGAAAAGACTCTTTGTCAATGACTCAGAAATATCCGAACGGAGAAAAGATTATCAGTCCGGGAACGGTTATCGTTTCTGCCGGAGGAGAGGTATCGGATATCAAGAAAGTAGTATCTCCGGTAATGGTTAACGATGAAAAATCTACGTTCTATCATATCGACTTCAGTTTCGATGAACTGCGTTTGGGAGGTTCTGCCTTTGCTCAATCACTGAATAAAGTGGGCGACGATGTTCCTACCGTTCGCGATGCAGAATATTTCCGCGATGCCTTCCTTGCCGTTCAGGAGCTGGTTAATAAAGGTTTGATTTTGGCCGGTCACGACATCTCGGCAGGAGGTTTGATAACAACCTTGCTCGAAATGTGTTTTGCCAATACGGAAGGCGGTATGGAAATCGCTTTAGATAAGTTTAAGTGTGACGACATAGTCAAGATACTGTTTGCCGAAAATCCGGGTATCGTTATTCAGATTGCCGATAAGCATAAATCAGAAGTTAAGAAGATTTTGGAAGATGCCGGCGTAGGATATATCAAGTTGGGTAAGCCGGCCGACGAACGTCATATCTTGGTAACGCTTCACGATGCTACTTACCAGTTTGGTGTAGACTATCTGCGTGATGTATGGTATTCTACTTCTTACCTGCTCGACCGCAAGCAGAGCATGAACGGATGTGCGAAGAAACGCTTCGAGAACTATAAGCAACAGCCGTTGGAGGTGGTATTCGACAAGTCGTTTACCGGTAAGCTGTCGCAGTTCGGACTTGACCCCGACCGTCGTACACCGAGTGGAATCAAGGCTGCCATCATTCGCGAAAAAGGTACGAACGGTGAGCGTGAAATGGCATACATGCTCTATTTGGCTGGCTTCGATGTAAAAGACGTTACGATGACCGACCTTGCCAGCGGACGCGAAACGCTGGAAGACATCAGCATGATTGTATTCTGTGGCGGATTCTCTAATTCCGACGTGTTAGGTTCGGCAAAAGGATGGGCAGGTACATTCCTGTTCAACCCGAAGGCTAAAGCCGCGCTCGATAATTTCTATGCCCGTAAAGATACCCTGTCATTGGGCGTTTGCAACGGTTGCCAGTTGATGATGGAACTCGGACTGATTACTCCGGAAGACGAAAAACAAGGCAAGATGTTGCATAACGATTCTCATAAGTTCGAATCTTCATTCCTCGGAGTAACCGTACCGATGAACCGCAGCGTGATGTTCGGTTCGCTCAGCGGATCGAAGTTGGGCATTTGGGTAGCTCACGGCGAAGGTAAGTTCTCACTGCCTTACCCTGAAGACCACTATAACGTTGTCTTGAAGTATTCTTACGATGAGTATCCGGGAAATCCGAACGGTTCCGATTACAGCGTGGCAGGTATTGCCAGCCAAGACGGACGCCATTTGGCAATGATGCCTCACTTAGAGCGTGCTTGCTTCCCGTGGAACAACGCATATTACCCTGCCGAACGCCTGCATAAAGACCAAATCACACCGTGGATGGAAGCCTTTGTCAATGCGCGTAAGTGGGTGGAAGCTCATAAAAACTAATGCACACACATGATCTTTTCAGATTAATATAGTAATTAAACAGGGAGAGCATCGGGAAGTTTCTACTTTCTGATGCTTTTCTTTTTCTCATTTCATAGCGTCAGTAAATAGCGCATTCTGTTGATTTTGTGGTTTAAATCCTCTCTATTATTGTCGCTTTCTGAAATATTCTCTACTTTTGCGTGGAAAATTTTGTCTATATGAAAATAACACGGTATTGGGTAGGATATTTGGCAGGGCTGTTCATCGTGTTGGGAGGACTCGTGACACCCGGACGGGCAGCATCTTTTTTGATTTCAGAAGAGATGGAAGATTCTGTTCAGTCATGGTTGCCTGCCGATTCGGTTTTTACCCACTTTTTAGCGCGTCATAATATTCCGCTTACCGCCCATAATGAACTTGAACTGTTGCCGAGCGGGAGATTGAAGTTCGGCAGTTTGTTTCAAGAGATACAGAAAGCGAAACATCATATTCATCTTGAATATTTTAATTTCCGGAGCGATTCTATTGCTAAAGAACTGTTTACCCTGTTGGCAGAAAAAGCCAAAGAAGGGGTGAAGGTGCGTGCCATGTTCGATGACTTCGGGAACCTTTCCAATAACCGGCCGCTCCGCAAAGAACACCTGAAGATGTTAAACGAGCGCGGCATTGAAATCATTAAGTTCGACCCGATACGTTTCCCCTATGTCAACCACATCTTTAGCCGCGACCATCAGAAAATCGTGGTTATCGACGGCAAGGTGGGCTATACGGGCGGAATGAACATCGCGGATTATTACATCAACGGACTACCGGAAATCGGGCCGTGGCGAGACATGCACGTTTGCATTAAAGGCCCGGCAGTGGAGCAGCTTCAGAAAGCATTTTTGAGTGTATGGAACAAAGAGTCTGGCCAGCAGATAGGGGGAGATGAATATTTTCCTTTTGACCGCGATTCGCTGGATAGCCTGCCTCCCCATTTGGGAAATCAGGTAGCAATCATTCAGCGCGTTCCGAAGGTTTCGCCCGATATTATGCGTGAGGCTTACATTGCTGCGATGGATGCGGCGGAGCACAGAATACAAATTATCAATCCCTACTTTACGCCTACGGTCAGTGTGCGTAGAGCGATTAAGCGGGCAGCAAAGCGAGGGGTGAGGGTAGAAATCATGATTCCCGGAAAATCAGACATCCCGTTTACGCCCGATGCCGGATTTTATTTCGCCAACAAGCTGCGTAAGGCGGGGGCACACATCTATGTTTTTAATGGAGGGTTTCATCATTCTAAAATCATGATTGTAGACGACCGTTTCTGTACCGTAGGCAGTACGAATCTCAACAGCCGCAGCCTGCGTTACGATTATGAAATCAATGCGTTTATTTTCGACCTCCCCACAACCGCTCAGTTAGGCGATATCTTTAAGGCAGACAAGCAGAACAGTACGATTATGACGCGCGAAGAATATAAAAAGCGTTCGGGATGGAAAAGATTTGTGGGCTGGTTTGCCCATTTGTTCACGCCCGTATTATAGGAAAACACTTCGGCCTGTATAAAAATATCCGCATATCTTTAAAGAAACCAACTGATGTTTTTAAAGATATGCGGATAAATTTTTAAGTGTTCCCCGCTGCTGGAATCCACGCGGGGAAACGGAGTGGCGGATTATAATCCGTGGATAATGTGAATCATCTGTTCGCCCAAGCCGATGGTATAGCCGTGTGATTCGAATACCACGCGGTTAAATGTGTCGCTGATAATGAATACAGGCAACTGTCCGCCGTGTTCCAATTTCATGTTTTCGGCTATCATGCGGCGGATTTTGCCATCGGTGTCGATACCGAATTTCACGGTAGAAGGCAGGTTGGGGAAGTCCTTGTGATTAAACTTGCTGTATGCTTCCTTGTCGGTAAACAGCAGCAGAACGGTGCGTCCCCATTTTTCGAATTCGTTTTTCTTGATTTCGATGTCCTTCAACGCATGATTGGTAGGCTCCTGACCTACTCCAAGTACGCCGATGATGTAATATCCACGTCCCGTGGTAGCCAGTACGCTGGTTTCTTCACCGCTTTCAACCGACATGTATTTCGCTTCTGAATCGAAGTTACCGATAACACGGATTTCTTCAGTATTTTCACGCATTACGAGGTCGATGGTTGTAGTCTTTCCTTCCTCTATGGTGAAGAAAGCAACGTTGCTCAATACACTTCCATCTGCCATACGGCTACCTGTAACCAGCTTGTAGTAGCCGGTTTCCATCTTCGTTCCGTTCTTGAGAAGCGATTCCCATGTTGCATCTTCGGGATAACTCATCAGGCGGAAAATACCGTTATCGTATTTAGAAAGTGTGAAATGCGTATAATATTTCGGATTATTCAGGCGTGGAATAGCCTTATAGGTTGCTTTCAGTGTGCCTTCCGACGGACGTTGACTTACAGCTGTTTCAAAGTCAACCTTTACGGTTTCGCCATTTTTGAGATAATAAATATTTCCGTTTACGGCATCTTTCTGGGCAGGTATGCCGAGGCTTCGGGCTGCTGCAACAAAGAAAATCTCGCGTGAGCCGGTATCGGTAACACGGCTTCTCCATACGCCTTCGGGCGATGTGGTAGTAAAGATTGTATTCAAATCGTTGCGGATGATGAGGCTGTCTTTACACCAGTTAACCAATTGTTGCGGGTCGTTGCGGAACTGTTCAGCCAATGCTGCGGGAATATTTTTTTGCAAGTAGGCGCGGTATGGAGTCAGTATTTCGCTGGCAATACGCGGAGCAAGAACCATTTTGATATCGGCTGTCGGGTCGGTATTATACAAGTGGTCTTCTAAGATGGCGCAAGGTGTGTCGCGCAGGTCTTTCTCAGAGACGGTAGACAATAATTCCAAAGCGCGTTCGCCCATCTTTTTGGCTGTTGCGTTTTTCAGGAATGACATGATGTCGGCGTGGTTTCCTCTTGATTTCAAGATGAATGCCACTGTTTTTTCTTTATCCAAGCCTTGTGCTTCGGCAAATTCTTCAGCTTGTTCCTGAGTAGGGAAGGTACCTACATAAGCATTTCGTATCGAGTCTTCTTCGTTCATTCGACGTGTATTTTCGGCACGTTGCTCGTCGGTTACCTTAGGCATGTTTGCTTTCTCTACCGGCGGAACAATGTTGAACGGAACGGTAAAGTCATCGCCTTCCTGATGGTCAAGAACCACGGTTACTTGTTGGTCTTTTCCGAACGATGCTTTCTGGATACCAAATTTGCCGTTTGCCGATGCGTAAATCAGCATATCTCCCAGTCCGGCAGACAAAGAGGCATGTCCGTTTTCATCGCTGATTTTGCTTGCTACGGTATAGAACTCAGCATAATTGTAGATTTTGAATTCTACATTTGCTCCGGCAACCGGACGGTTTCCATCGTCTTTAACTAAGATTTCAATGGGAGCGTTTTCTCCGTAATTTTCGATGATATTGATTTCAGTATAGTTTGCCGTTTGTTTCATGACTTCTTCCGGTCCGTCATACGCACCGAATACTTTGGTGTGCATCAGCATCCCCCGGCTTGCAGGTGCGTTAAACCATCCTAAGTTCAATACCGGTTCGGGTTCACAGGCACCTAAAAAATACCATTTTCCGTCTACCCATGCTTCTACCCACGCATGGTTGTCGTCGGTGTGTGCCCATCGGGGAGTATAAACCTGACGGGCAGGAATACCTACCGCACGCAGAGCAGCTACGAGAAAAGTCGATTCTTCTCCGCATCGTCCGTATGCCGTTTTGACGGTAGCCAACGGAGCACTGGTACGGCTGTCGGAAGGCGTATAAACCACCTTCTCATGACACCAGTGGTTTACTTCCAATACTGCATCGTAAGCCGAAAGACCATTTACGCGCGGAAGCAATTCTTTGGCAAAAAACTCACGAGCGTTATCCAAGTTTTCATTGTTTATACGTACGGGCAGTACAAAATGGCGGAAAATCAAGTCGGGAATGTTTTTTCCCCATGAGGTCGATTGACGTGTTTCTAATGCTTGTCGTACATTGTTAAGATAAAATTCTCCGGAATAATCGGTAATGTCTCCGGGAGTCATGTATGCGTACAGAAACATCATAGCTTCCCGTTCCGTCTGAGTCATCTCTTGATTGAAAATGGCAAACAAATCGCCTCGGTTCAGCGTTGATTGCTTTTCAGCGAAATCGGCTTCCACTTTAGCCCGGTAGTCAGTCTCTTGAATAAAGTGGTCGGAAGAGCAAGCAGCAAGAATCAGTGTGATAACAATTGCAGAGAGAAAAATAATGTGCTTTGTCATAAAGATGAAGATGTGTAAATAAAATTGTGAACAGAGGTAGTAATAAAAGAAATAAGTATAACCCTTTACTTATAAAAGCGAACGACCGCGTCTCGTTTTATAGATGACGAGGCGCGGTCGGGCCTAATCTTTTGGTTGAGTTATCTGTATGTATCAGATAGGCTTGTACTCAACGAATGCTTCCATTGCTTCGTAGCAAGCTAATCCCAAGTGGTCGTACAATGATGCTGTACCACGGTTACGGTCTTCGCTGCGCTGCCAGAACAGACGTTCGTCGTTTCCGAGGAACGGAGCGCTTTCCATCTGTGACTGATGTTTCAAGATAGAGTTACGTTTAGCGCGTAATTCTTCAGGACTCAAAGGAACAGCCATTTCGATGTTTTCAATTTCCCATTCAGCCCATGCTCCACGGTACATCCAGATGCGGCAGTCGTTCAGCCATTCTGCATTTGCATTCTTTTCTTCATCGATGGCAGCAAATACGGCATCTGTACATACGCGGTGTGTTCCGTGCGGGTCAGCCAAGTCGCCGGCTACATAAATCTGATGCGGTTTTACTTCACGCAGCAAGTTCTGTACAATTTCCACATCGGCTTCGCTGATAGGATTCTTTTCGATTCTACCCGTTTCATAGAACGGAAGGTCGAGGAAGTGACAGCGGTTCAACGGAATCTTATTATAGGTACAAGCCGTACGAGCTTCTCCACGTCGGATAAGTCCCTTGATGGTAAGGATATCGCGTGTGTCGATATCGCCTTCTTTTTTGTTGAGCAAGAAGTTCTTGATTTCAGCATATTTTTCGCAGATAACCTTGTCGCCACCTTCTTCGAACAATTGGTTGAATCCGTTGATAAAGTGCATGAAGCGTACTACTTCTTCATCGCCTACGGCAATGTTTCCAGAGGTTTCGTAAGCAATGTGTACTTCATGACCCTGCTGAACGAGGCGGCGGATAGTTCCACCCATTGAAATAACATCGTCATCCGGATGCGGTGAGAACACAATGACACGTTTCGGGAACGGTTTGGCACGTTCGGGACGATAAGTATCGTCTGCATTGGGCTTTCCTCCCGGCCATCCTGTGATGGTGTGCTGCAAATCGTTGAATACCTTGATATTTACGTTATATGCAGAACCGTAAAGAGCCAGCAGTTCGCTCAATCCGTTTTCGTTATAATCTTTGTTTGTAAGTTTCAGGATGGGCTTGTTCAAAATGCTGCACAGCCATGCGATAGCGCTTCGAATCAGTTTGTCGTTCCATTCGCAGTTGGTTACTAACCACGGACGCTGGATGCGGGTAAGATGGGCAGCAGCAGCCAAGTCGATACAAACAGTGGCATTGGTATGAAGTTGCAGGTAAGAAGCCGGCAGCGTATCGCTTACTTTGTCTTCTACTGCACTCTTGATGATATCAGCTTTATCTTCTCCCCAAGCAATGACATATACCTTGCGTGCTCCGAGAATCGTATTGATACCCATTGTGATAGAGCAAGGAGGCAGATTGTCGACACCAATGTTACGAGCCGATTCGGCACGCGAAGTAGCATTGATAAGAATCAGTCGGGTAGTAGAGTTGACTTGCGAACCGGGTTCGTTCATACCGATGTTACCTTCTCTTCCGATACCCATTACGGCGATGTCAATACCTCCGTATGTCTGGATGCGTTGCTCGTATAAGCGGCAATGGTCGATGATGGCATCTTGCGGAATGCTGCCGTCCATTGTAAACACATTCTGTTTATCAATATCTATTTGCGAGAGAAGTAATTTGTTCAGATGATTAAAACTGCTTCCGGCTCCTTCAGTCAGCGGGTAATATTCATAAAGATTAAAGATAATGACATTACGGAAGCTGATACCGTCTTCCTTATGACGGCGTACCAGTTCGCTGAATAAAGGACGTAACGAAGCACCCGTACCGATAGCAATCGTACAGAATTTGCCTTCGCGTTGTCTGTCTTGGATTTTGGCGATGATTTCGTCAGCTATCTGGCGAGTGCCTTCTTCCATTGTTTCAAAAATGTTTGTCTGTATCTTTTCCAAGCGGGTTAATACAGAACGCTCAACCGCACTCTCCACTTTATAGTAGCGCGGAGAAACGCGATTCAATGAGATTTGGGAGCTGAGATTCGTTCTCATGGTTATAATGATTTAATGAATGTACCTATAATTTTATTAGAGATTGTTTTTTTCGATATCTTTAAAGTACTTGTATGTACCAACTTTAAGTTCATCGGTTGCAGCTTCATCGCACACGATGATTCCGTGTTGGTGCATTTGCAATGCACTGATGGTCCACATCTGCGTGATGCCACCCTCTACGGCATGTTGAAGGGCGCGTGCCTTGTTATGTCCGTTACAGATTATCAATACTTCACGTGCAGACAATACCGTACCTACACCTACGGTAAGAGCTGTTTTGGGAACCTTGTTCACGTCATTCTCAAAGAAACGAGAGTTGGCAATGATTGTGTCGGTGGTCAATGTTTTTACGCGGGTGCGTGAAGACAGTGACGAACCCGGTTCGTTGAATGCGATGTGTCCGTCAGGACCGATACCGCCTAAGAACAGGTCGATGCCTCCGAATTTTTCAATTTCCTTTTCGTAGTTGGCACATTCGGCTTCCAAGTCGGCTGCATTTCCGTTAAGGATGTGAATGTTTTCTTTGCGGATGTCGATGTGGTTAAAGAAGTTATTGAACATGAATGAATGATAGCTTTCCGGGTGAGACTCGGGCAGTCCTACGTATTCGTCCATATTGAACGTTACCACATTGCGGAACGAAACAACTCCTTTTTGGTTGAGTTCGATTAGAGCTTTATACATGCCAAGCGGAGACGACCCTGTGGGAAGTCCCAAAACGAAAGGCTTTTCTTCTGTCGGTTGGGCAGCATTGATTTTTTTTGCGACGTAATTCGCAGCCCAGTTTGACAGGGCTTGGTAATCAGGTTCAATAATTACTCTCATAGCTATATGTATTTTATTGGTTAATTAGCATTCTTTACTCTTGCAAATATATTAAGGATTATGAATATAGACAAATAAAAAGTTTTTTTTCTATTATAATTCCTGTGTTATTAAATAAAATAATTAATTTTGTGGAGTTACAATAAATAATGTAAATATGGGACAGGCGTTATTGGCAGATATTCAGAAAGGATTAAAGACTGCATTGATGAAGCAACGCATCATCACGCATCTTATTTATAAGGGAACGACAACGATTACAGATTTGTCGAGAAGTATGGGGTTAAGTGTGCCTACCGTAACCAAATTTATTGATGAACTTTGTGCGGATGGTTACGTGAACGATTGTGGAAAACTGGAAACGGCTGGCGGACGTCATCCCAGTTTATATGGGTTAAATGCTGATTCCGGATATTTTGTAGGAGTGGATTTAAAGAAAGATTCGCTTAATATGGCTCTGATTAATTTCAAGGGAGACGTGATTAACATTGAAATGAAAGTGCCTTTTAAGCAAGACAATACGATGGACTGTGTCGATCGTCTGGCGGAAGAAATCCGGCGTTTTATTAGTTCTTTGTCTGTCGATACTAATAAAATACTGAATGTTTGCGTTGGGATGAGCGGCAGGGTTAATCCCAATATAGGTTGTAACTATACGCGCCTGAATTTTGGGGAAGAACATCCGATCAGTGCTTTGCTTGCCGAGCGGCTGCATTTGAATGTATGTATAGATAATGATAGCCGGGCGATGGCGTATGGCGAATTTATCAAGCGTAGTGACGGCTGTCCGCGTAATCTGATATTTATTAATGTAAACTGGGGATTGGGCATGGCTATTATTGTAGACGGTAAAATGTACGATGGTATGTCTGGATTCTCCGGAGAGTTTGGACATAACTACGGATACGATAACCAGCAGATTTGCGAATGTGGGAAAAAAGGATGTATTGAGACTGAAGTTTCCTGCTCGGCGCTTTATCGGAAATTTATTGAGCGAGTGAGGGCAGGCGAAAATTCGGTGTTGACCCAAGAAAAGCCCATCGACGAGATAACGGTCGATGATATTATTTCAGTGGTAAAACGTGAAGATGTGCTTGCCATCGAATTGGTAGAAGAGATTGGAGCGAAGCTGGGACGTCATGTCAGCGATTTGATAAATATATTTAACCCCGAACAGGTTATTATCGGAGGTGAGTTGTCGCGGGCGGGAAATTATCTGCTTCCACCCATTATTTCGGCCGTTCGCCGTTATACTTTGAATTTGATGTATCCCAGTGCAGATATTGTTCTTTCAGAATTGCAGGATAAAGCAAACGCTATCGGTTCGGCGCTTTTGGCGCGCAGCAAGTTGTTTGCATCATAAAGCATTTTACTTTGGTTGGAAAAGAAAAAAAAATGTTTCATAGGATCAAGTATGTTGTTGGTCTTATGAAACTTTTTTTTGATCCCATGAAACAGGTCTGTTTTTTGTTCTGCGTCAAGAGATAAGACGAATGTCGCTTATCTCGTTACGTTACCCCATGCATGGGTTTTTCCGGCCATAATAAATCCCTGTTTTAGAATGTCTTTAATCTTTTTCATTTTGTGTTATCCTTTAGTTTTTATGTTTTACAACACAAAATTACGCTTTTCTTATCATGCTTGTACGCAAAACGATGAAAAAATACGCTGAAAGCCACTAAAACTTGATTTGAATCAATCCGTCAGAAAGCAAGGCGCTTAGAGCCTGTTTAAATTTTGCTCTGCCTCAGTTTGAGAATTGTTTTCGAGGATGTTTTTCGGCTTTTACGAGGATGATAGCGGGCTATCTGACGAGTAAAAACGGGGAAACAGACCGGAAACAAACTCAAAAAGGGGCGGATAAAAATACTTAATCGGAAAATTTAAACAGGCTCTTAAATTCACTTTCAAAGTTGGGAGTGAATACGTTTTGCCCGATATGGTTGCGGATTTCGTCTAAAGTCCAGAAACGTCCTCCGTCTAATTCTTCGCTGGGAGTAATTACGCCATCGTACACGGTTTTATGGGCGAATACCAGTTCTTTTTCCCGGTCCGACTCGAATACATAATGTGTTAAAAGCTGGGGAGTAAAATCCTCTATGCCTAATTCCTCGCGTGCTTCCCGCTTCAATGCCATTTCTATGCTTTCTCCCAAGTCGATGTGTCCGCCTACTGCCGTGTCCCATTTTCCGGGTTGGATGTCTTTCCACTCCGGACGCTTTTGCAGGTAAAGCTCGCCTCGGCTGTTGAACACATGCAAGTGGACTACCGGATGAAGCAGCTTGCTGCCGTTATGACATTCGCCTCGGCTGGCAGCTCCTGTTATGTTTCCTTCTTCGTCTACGAGGGGAAACATTTCTTCACTGTTATCTTTCATGAAACGGGAGGGTTTATGGTGTTTAAAAAGAAAAAGATACCTGTGGCAATCATTACGCACCCGATGGCGGCATAGAAAAGGCGCGCCTGTTTGCGTCCTACGTTGCTTACTATGAATTGTGAGTTGCGTGCCGTAAAAAGCCAGTCCCAGTTAAAGACGGCTCCTAATAAGGCAACAGCCCCCACAAGTACGAACAAGGCTTGTAAGAAATAATGTATTCCCATGATTGCAGTTATTCTTCTGCGTCGTTGAAACGTATCATGCGGCTGCCGTTCTCCGTTTCTTCAATATAAACGTTTACGGTATTTCCCGGCAATAAGTCTTCAATTAATTCCGGCCATTCGATGAAGCAAAGTGCGCCGCTGTAAAAGTAATCTTCGTAGCCCATGTCATACACTTCTTCCAGCTTCTTGATGCGGTAAAAATCAAAATGATAGATTAGTTCACCGGTTGTATCGGAACGATATTCGTTGACGATGGCAAACGTAGGCGAGTTGATCACGTCCGTTACGCCCAGTTCTTCACATACTGCCTTGATGAAAGTTGTTTTGCCCGCGCCCATTTTTCCGTAAAAAGCAAAAACGGTATTGTCTCCCATTGCGGCGATAAACGTGCGCGCAGCTTCGCGAATATGTTCCAATGAATCAATCTTTAGTTCCATAATGTTTTGTTAATAAGTTGATAATGCAAAAGTATAACAAAAAAGCCAACGTTAAGTTGTTTCCGTCGGATTTTTGTATCATCCTCCCGGTAAAAATCCTATTCGGAAGACACTCCGGTCTTTCGGTTAGTTTTACTCAAAATATGCGGTAGCGTTACCCTGTTCATGCGGTAGCGTTTTTCACTTAGGCAGATATTTTTCCCGGAATATTTTCTCATCGGGCGGAAACCATTACTTTTGCATCCGTGAAACCTATTATTCGAAAAAAGAAAAGACTATGAAACAACTTTTTATCTTTATTCTTCTGTGCTGTTTTTGCGGATTGAGTGCCGCAACGGGCGATTATACTTACCGGAGAAACATTCCTTACCGTGCGGTGCCTTCCGGCGATGCGTACACGGATTCCGTATGCAGGTTAGACGTTGCCGTGCCGAAGGGAGTAACCCATGCGCCGGTAGTGGTATGGTTTCATGGCGGCGGGCTGACGGGAGGAAGCAGGGAGCTGCCCGAACCGTTGCTGAACGGCAAGTTGGTGGTAGTGGGCGTGGAGTACCGCCTGTCTCCAAAAGCTACGATACAGGAAATATTAGACGATGCTGCGGCTGCCGTGGCTTGGGCGATGGATAGCGTGGAATATTATGGCGGAAGCAAGGAGAAGATTTATCTTTCCGGACATTCTGCCGGAGGATATCTGATAGACATGGTAGGCTTGGATAAAAGTCTGTTGGCAAAATACGGGAAGAATCCGGATACGATAGCCGGACTGATTCCGTTCAGCGGGCAGGTCATTACTCATTTTGAAGCGCGTAACCGGATGGGGATGCCTCCGCTTCAGCCGCTGATTGACCGTACGGCCCCGCTTTATCACGTCCGGAAAGACTGTCCGCCTTTGCTGATAATCTCCGGCGACCGCGAAAAAGAACTTTACGGACGTTATGAAGAATCGGCATACTTTTACCGCCTGTTTAAACTTTTGGGACATCCCGATGTTACCCTTTACGAGTTAGACGGATACGACCACGGAAACATGCCTGTGGCTGCTTTCCCTTTGTTGCTGAGGTTCATTGAAGAACATGAAAAAAAATAGGCGTAACCGGGAAAATATGTATCTTTGCATACCTATATATTATATATACTAAACTATTCTGTAAATGACGAACCATACACCTGAAATAGCAATTCTTGAACCGAATACGCTGACGGCTTTGGGGCTGCGCACCATACTCGAAGAGTTGATTCCCGAAGGAGTTATCCGTACATTTCCATCGTTTGGAGGATTGATAGCCGATACGCCGGATATGTATGCCCATTATTTTGTTTCGGCACAGATTTATTTTGAGCATACAGCCTTTTTCATAGAGCGACGTCCGAAAACCATTGTTCTTGCTGCGGGTGAACAACCGCAACTGAATGGCATTCCGACATTGAACATTTGTCAGTCTCAAGACCGTCTGGTGAAATCCATTATGGAGCTTCGCCGCTACGGACACGCTTCGTCTCACCCGTCTGATGTTCCGGCTCAGGATATGGAGCATGAACTTTCGCCCCGCGAAATAGAAGTGTTGGTGCTTGTAACGAGAGGACTCATCAATAAAGAAATAGCAGAGAAGCTGAATATCAGTCTTACTACGGTTATTTCGCACCGCAAGAATATAACCGAGAAATTAGGAATAAAATCGGTGTCGGGTTTGGCTGTATACGCCGTCATGCACGGATATGTAGAGGTCGACCGCATCTGATATCCGGTAAAATCCTCATAAATTAGGATTGTGTTTTTCGGAGATATGCCTTTACTTTGCAGCCGAATTACTAAACCTAATAATATAAAGGATGAAAAGACGTACAGCGCTTGTTCTGCCTGCCGTTGCCATGCTGATTTGCTCGGTGCAGGCTAAGGCGGAACACTACATTTTGCCCGGAGATACAACGAAAGTGATAGACATTGAAGAAGTAGTTGTGATAGCTACACCGAAAGAAAATGCCCGTTTGAGGCAGCAAGCCGTGTCAGCCACTTCGTTTTCGCAACGCGATATGCAAAGCAATTCGGTGGTTTCGGTAAAATCTCTTTCAGGATTGGTTCCTAACTTGTTTATACCCGATTATGGCTCGAAACTGACCACGTCGGTTTACGTGCGTGGTATCGGTTCGCGTATCAATACGCCGGCAGTAGGACTGTACGTCGATAACATCCCTTTCATTGACAAATCGGCTTTCGATTTTAATTATTCCGATATCGAACGAATCGACGTGTTGCGCGGTCCGCAAGGAACGCTTTACGGGCGTAATACGATGGGCGGACTGATTCGTGTTTATACCAAGTCGCCTTTTACTTATCAGGGGACTGATTTGCGGTTGAGCGGTGCAACGTATAACGACTACCGCGCTTCTTTGACCCACTATCACCGCATATCGGAACAGTTTGCTTTCTCTGTGGGTCTGTTCTACCGCCATGAGGGAGGCTTCTTCAAAAATACGTATACAGATAAGCGCATTGACCGCAACGATGAGTTTGGCGGACGCATACGGGCCATTTATTTGCCCCATGAGAACCTGAAATTAGATTTTACCGTTAATTACGAATATAACAATCAGGGCGGATATCCGTACGAGTATACCGGCCGGGTTTCAGGGACGGAAGACCGTGAAGCGTATATCGGGAAGATATCTTATAATAATGACTGTGGTTACAAGCGTAATCTGCTGAATGCCGGAATGAATGTTGAACGTCATACTGATGCATTTATATTGAGCAGTGTTACGGGATTCCAATACCTGCGCGACCACATGGATATGGACCAAGATTTTACGGAGCGGGATATTTACACTTTGACTCAGATACAGAACTCTAAAACGCTTTCCGAAGAAATTATTATGAAATCCTTGCCCGGACGACGCTGGCAATGGACTACCGGTGTGAGCGGTATTTACCAGTGGCTTTCTACTGACGGACCTGTCACTTTCCGCAATGACGGGGTAAAGAGTATGATTGAGGATAATGTGAATAATGTTTTTGCTTCGCTGAAAGCAAGTAATCCGCGTATGCCCGACATGGAACTCGATGTAACCGATCCGATGTTTACGGTAAGCGGGCATTTCAAAACTCCTACAGCCAGTACCGCCATTTATCACCAGTCTACCATTAACGATTTGTTTGTGGAAGGGCTTTCACTGACAGCTGGTTTGCGTCTGGAGTATGAGAAGTATTGGCTGACCTATAATTCAGGCACGCAGATGAATTTCGATTTCAATGTCAAGCTGCCGATGATGGAGATTCCTTTGCGCGACATGCAAATCAATCCTTTGCTGGATGGTAAATTAAATACAGATAACTTCCAGTTGCTTCCGAAAGTTGCATTGAAATACGATTTTACCCCCAATACGAACATTTATGTCAGCGTATCGAAGGGATATCGTTCGGGAGGCTATAACGTACAGATGTTTTCCGACTTGATACAAGGTGAAATGACCGGTCAGATGATTGCCGCCATTGATGAGAAATCACATGGGATGGTTACTCAGATGGCAGGCGATAAGTTACCGAAAACAGAAACGGATATTAAGGGCACTACCTCTTACCGTCCGGAATATTCGTGGAATTATGAAATAGGTTCTCATTTAACGCTGTTCAACGGCAAACTTCAGGCGGATTTTGCGGCATTCTATATGGATACTCACGACCAGCAGTTGTCTCGTTTTTCTGAAAGAGGCATGGGCCGCATTACTGTCAATGCCGGAAAGAGTCGGAGTATAGGTGCTGAGGCAGCTCTTCGCACCCAAATAACCGATGCGTTCAGCCTGCATGGAAATTACGGCTATACCTATGCTACCTTTACCGATTATGTTACTAACGAGAAAACATCAGACGGAACAATGGCAGAGGTAAGCTATAACGGTAACTACGTGCCTTTCGTTCCGAAGCATACTTTTACCGTAGGCGGACAGTACGTATTTGCGCTTCGTAATACCCGCATCCTCGACAATATTACGCTTGACGCCAATTATCGGGCTGCCGGACGTATTTATTGGACAGAGAAAAACAATGCCAGCCAGTGTTTGTATGGCACGTTAAACGGACGTATCAGCCTGAATAAAGGAAACGGACAGGTGGCGTTATGGATAAACAATGCGTTGAATAAAGATTATCAGGCATTTTATTTTGAAACGATGGGACGAGGATTCGCTCAAATGGGGCGTCCGTTACAAGTTGGTATAGATGTGAGATGCAGATTTTAAACATTCGATGGCATCGGGTAATCGGATAGGCGATACGAGGAAATAAGCTGATTGGGCAGCAAATCCGGATTCAGAGTGAAACGGGTTTGCTGCTTTTTATTTTTATAGCTTGTATGATGGGTTTCGAAAAGGAAATAAATTGTAATTTTGCAACGTAGCCGATTCGTTCATAATCTGAACGTATCGGTTGTCTTGAACATCAAAAATTAGAGCGTAAGATGAAAACAAAAGAAATTCCGGTGCTGCTCCTGACCGGTTATCTGGGCAGCGGAAAGACTACTTTAGTAAACCATATTCTTTCAAACAAGCAGGGGATTAAGTTTGCTGTCATTGTCAACGACATCGGTGAGGTGAACATCGATGCCGACCTGATTCAGAAAGGAGGTATCGTGGGCAAGAAAGACGACAGCCTTGTGGCTCTGCAAAACGGATGTATCTGCTGCACACTGAAAATGGACTTGGTGGAACAGATATTCGATTTGATGAAATTACAGCGTTTCGACTATATCGTAATCGAGGCAAGCGGCATCTGCGAACCTGAACCGATAGCACAAACCATTTGCTCTATCCCTACGATGGGAGGTGCATACATCAAGTATGGTATTTGCCGTTTGGATAGCATCGTGACCGTAGTCGATGCGTTGCGTCTGCAAAGCGAATTTGCCTGCGGCGATGACCTGACGCGCAAAAACATTGATGAGGAAGATATTGAAAATCTGATTATCCAGCAAATCGAGTTCTGCAATATCATTCTGCTGAACAAGGCTTCGGAAGTAGAGCCTGAAGAGCTGAAACGCATCAAGCAGATAATACGGACGTTGCAACCGGGGGCTGAAATCATTGAATGTGATTATTCGAAAGTGGATTTGGATAAGATAATCAACACGCATCTGTTTGATTTTGAAAAAGTGGCAATGTCGGCAGGATGGATTCGCGGCATCGAGCAGCAGGCTACCGAGGAAGAGGAACGGGAGGCTCACGCACACGGACATCACCACGAAGCCCACGAGCATCACGAGGAACACGACCATGATGAGCATGAACATCACCACCATCATCACCATCACGAGGGAGGCGAAGTAGAGGAGTACGGCATCGGTACATTTGTATATTACCGCCGTCCGGCGTTCGACATCCATAAGTTCGACCGCTTTATCGCAACCAAATGGCCCAAGAACGTAATTCGTGCGAAAGGCGTTTGTTACTTCAGCCATAACCGCGACATGTCGTTCCTGTTCGAACAGGCAGGCAAACAAAAACAGTTGCGTGAAGCCGGTTTGTGGTATGCCACGGCTCCGGAGGAAGACTTGATTAAGCTCATGCAGCAAGAACCCGGACTGATGCGCGACTGGGATGCGAAGTACGGCGACCGCATGGAAAAGATTGTTTTCATCGGTCAGCACTTAGACAAAGAGCAGTTGGTGCGCGACCTTGATGAGTGTTTGGAATAAAAAAGAATGATTCATACGCATACGTTGCGTAAAAATATACCCGTATCTTGCAGCAAAGATGCTATATTTTTGTATATAGAACTTAATAGATTAAGATATGGATGCAGATAAATTTAAAGGTGTGCTGTTTGGTCAGGCGATAGGTGACGCTTTAGGACTCTGTACGGAGTTTATGACAAAAGGTGAGGTACGGCATTGGTATCCTGACGGAGTGAAGAACTATTCTCAAATGATGGTGGACTATCATCGGGCGCGTTGGCAGCCGGGAGATTGGACGGACGATACGGACATGATGCTATGTATTGCCGAGGCGGTAATTAAAGACAAAGAGTTGAATCCGCAGTCGGTAGCACAGAATTTCAAGAAATGGTTTTTGGGTTGCCCCAAGGGGATAGGCAGGCATACTTATAATGTATTGTCCTTAGGCGATTATGTGGAAAACCCTCATCAGGCAGCCGAATTGGTTTGGCAGATGTCCGGTAGGCGGAATGCGGCAAACGGAGCAGTGATGCGTACATCCGTGATTGGATTGCTGAACGGAGAGGTAGAAGAACATGCTGCTGATATTTGCCGACTTACTCATACCGACCCACGATGTGTAGGTTCGACGGTCATTGTGTCGCAGATGGTTCATGCGTTGGTTTATCGAAACGAACTCTTGCCGTTGGAGAAATTGATAGAAATAGGTCGGCAATACGATGAGCGGATAGAGCCGTATTTGCTAATGGTTCGGAGTGAAACGCTGAATGTACTTAATTTAGATGATGAAGCGATGGGATATACCCTGAAAACAATGGCAGCCGGATTATGGAGCGTTTATCATGCCGACAGCTTTGAAAAAGGATTATTAGAGGTAGTCAATGCCGGAGGTGATGCTGATACGAATGGTGCTGTAGCCGGAAGTTTGTTAGGGGCAAGGTTTGGATATAGTAATATTCCTACTCGTTACGTGGATGGATTGGTAAGAAAAGATGCTTTGACCCGTGTATCGGATGCATTACAGGACGTATTGAAGGGCTGATGGAATGTTGCGGTCAGCACTGCAATATTAAACAAATAGGGCGCAATTCGAATTCCGTTACATGAACGAAGGGATAGCGAATTGCGCCGCTTGTTTTAGTATGTTTAATTATGTACCAATGTGCCGATGTTGTCGCCCGACATTACTTTCTTCAGATTACCCACGGTATCCATGTCGAATACGATGATGGGGAGGTTATTTTCCTTACACATGCAGGTAGCCGTCAGGTCCATAACCTTCAAGCCGCGTGCCAAAACCTCATCATACGTAATGTCATCAAACTTCGTTGCTGTGGGGTCTTTCTCCGGGTCGGCAGTATAAATGCCGTCCACTCTCGTGCCTTTCAGCATCACGTCAGCCTCTATCTCGATACCGCGAAGCGATGAACCCGTATCGGTGGTAAAGAACGGATTACCGGTGCCTGCCGACATGATAACCACTTCTCCGTTTTCCATGGCTTCGATAGCTTTCCATTTCGTATAAAACTCACCGATAGGCTCCATGCGGATGGCAGTCAGCACACGCGCCTTTACGCCCGCGGCCACCAGCGCCGAGCTTAATCCGAGGCTGTTGATAACCGTGGCGAGCATTCCCATTTGGTCGCCTTTTACGCGGTCGAAACCTTTACCTGCCCCACTCAGTCCGCGGAAAATATTGCCGCCGCCGATAACGATACCTATCTGTACGCCCATGTCGTGAATCTCCTTAATCTGTTGGGCATACTCGCCGAGGCGTTTTTCGTCAATTCCGTATTTCTTTTCTCCCATCAGGCTCTCGCCACTGAGTTTTAATAAAATGCGCTTAAATTTTGCCATAGTAATCATTGCTTTTATTGGTTTTATCGCAAAGGTAAAAATAAAACCCAAGAAACGGGATAAAAATCACGGAGTTTATTTTGTCCGATTGGAGGCTTCCTGAGTTTCGGTCAGTGCTTTGGCTTTCAGCGGATGGTCGGTAGTCAGATAGTCTACCTTCAGGTCAATTAATTTTTGCATGTCAGACTCTTTGTTTACTGTCCATGCGTTGACTTTCAAACCTAACTCATGAGCCTCTTTCACCCATTCGGGATGTTTGTTGAACGCATCGTACGGATAATCTATTCCCGTCAGTCCCTTTGCCTTGATTTCTTGGGGAGTCACGTCTCCCTCCAAGTAAGCGATTTCAGCGTCCGGTGCAAGCCGTGCTATTTGTTCGCAGATGTTCATGCTGAAGGATATGTATTCCACCTGTTTCTCCATCCCGTACTCTTTTACCATTTTAACGGCAGAAGCGGCTATCTCGTCCTCCTGCGCTTGGGTAGAATGCGGCTTGATTTCGAGGATGAGCCGGATGTCGGGCAACTGTTTCCCCGCTTTCAGATAATCGGCAAGCGTAGGCAGCGTTTCTCCGTTCTTCAGTTTCAAGTCCTTCAGCTTGTTGTAAGGAGTTTTCCCGATAGTCAGCCCTGCTATTGTTTCATCGTGGTTTACCACTATCACGCCGTCAGCCGTCAGTTGCACATCAAACTCCGAGCCGTAGACTCCCGCTTCGGCAGCTTTTTTCAGTGCGGTGATAGAGTTTTGCGCCGAGCCTTCGGCTTTCCAGAATCCGCGATGGGCGATGACCTGTGTCTGCGCGTGGGCAGCAAGCATGAAGAGCGAGCATACGCACGTAATAAAAAGTTTCTTCGTGTTCATAAAGTTCTGTTTTATAAGCTGTTTAAACATTATTACCCGCCGGCTTAAAAGCAGAAAACACCCGATGGCATCTCCCGAAAAACACTACCGTTAGTGTTGGTCATCTTATGCGGTAGAGTTGGTCGGTTCTACCCATAGTGTTGACCTGTTCTATGGGTAGCGTTTTTCAAGTTCCCGACGGGATAGGATACAGTTTCTAAGCTTGTTGGGTAATATGTGTATCGGCAAAGATAAAATTCCCCGCTGGAATTTCACCCGATACACCCGTCTTTTCTGCTCTGTGAGACTGAAAATTCATCTGTATGAAACAAAGATTTCGATTCTGTTTAAGAGCCTGTCGTGCAAATTACGACAAGCTCTAAGTTTTCCCATGCCTTCCGTTTCGCCAAACTCTATTAGGGATGTTTAGTAATTCATGTCCGTAATTAACCAATGTAGGGGCGTATCGCATACGCGCGAAAGCATATTCGTGGGTAAGTTGGTGCATTCAGAGCGTATGCGATACGCCCCTACAATTTATTTGTTAATGAGCCGACGGCTTAGTATCGCCTGAACGACTCCTCGGAGCAACAGATACAGGATGAATGCCATCCAGAGCGCATGGTTACCTAACGAAGACCGGAAACCGTAGTACACAAGGAAGAAGCTGGCGGAAGCCACTATCATGGCGCGTAGCATCAGGCGTGTGGCAGTGGCTCCGATACAAATCCCGTCGAGCAGGAAAGCGGAAAATCCTACCAGCGGGATGGCCAATACCCAGTAGAAATAGGTGGCAGAGGCAAGAATCACCGACTCATCGTTCGTCAGCAGTCGCAGGAAACCTTTTCCTCCGATGCCGTAGAGCAGGGTGAACATCAATGCAAGTGCAAGTCCCCATCCGAAAAGATTGCGCACGGTGAGGCGTAACGCAATACGGTTATTTGCCCCGATGTGTTTGCCGCTCAACGCTTCTCCGGCGTATGCAAATCCGTCCATGATGTAAGAAAACAACGTAAAGAGTTGCATGAGCAGGGTGTTGACCGCCAGCGTTACGTCGCCATACGCCGCTCCGGTAGAAGTGAAAAATACGGTGACAGCAACTAAACAAAGCGTGCGCAGGAAAATGTCGCGGTTTACTTGGAAGAAACGAACCATTGCCTCGCGCTCGAAGATGTGTTTCCGGCTGAGGTGCTTGCGAAGCGGACGATAATAACGAAGCCAGAGCAAATAAGCCATCAGCAATCCGGCGTATTGGGCGATGAGCGTGCCCAATGCCACACCCTCGACTTTCATACCCAGTGCGAAAACAAAAAACAGGCTTGCCGCTATGTTGACTATGTTTTGAGTAATAGCGATGAACATCGGGAACCGCGAGTTCTGCATCCCGATAAACCATCCGGTAAAGCCGTACAGTCCCAGCGTGGCAGGGGCGCCCCAAATGCAGATGTGGAAATAGCTTGCCGCCAGTTGGCGCACATCGGGACTGGCATCGATAATTAGAAAAGCAATGACACGGATAGGGTATTGCAGGATAAGCAGGGCGAGGGCAAGCAACATGCTTACGGCAATGGAGCGTTGCAGGATGCGCGTAGCTTCTTTCAGATTGTGACTTCCGTATGCCTGTGCCGTCAGTCCGCCTGTACCCATGCGCAGAAATCCGAATATCCAGTAAATCATACTGAACAACATGCCACCCACCGCAATGGCACCGATATACGACGCCGAGCCTAAATGTCCCACAATGGTAACATCCACCAGTCCCAACAGCGGTACGGTGATGTTTGAAACGATAGAAGGGATGGCAATATGGAGGATTTGCTTATTTATCGGTGTCATACGGAGGAATTAAGAAGGTTACTTCTTTAAACATATAGGCTCTTTGTTGCCCGGCTTCATCTTCAAGTATGAGCCTTCCCGAAGGTTCCACTTCGCAGAAGCGCGCCCGGAATATTCCGTTGTTATCTTTATACGCATGGAATCCGTGTTTGCGGTAAAGCGCGGCTTGGTAACGTGTGGTCAGCTCCGAGGTTTCACCGGACTTCAGCAGTGCATAATAGTGAACGATACGTTCCATTATCTGGCGGAGTATCTCCTGCCGGTCGTATTGCTGTCCGGTAATCTGGAAAAGCGAGACGGGATTAGGGGCGTCGCTGGTGAAGCGTGCCTGATTCAGATTCACGCCCGTGCCCGAAATCGAGCGGCTGATATACATCCCCGTCAGGTCATTTTCGATGAGCGTTCCGCAGAGCTTTTTGTCGCGCCAATAAATATCGTTCGGCCACTTGATGGTTATGTCTTTTGCGTATTGCGACAGTACCTCCTGAAGCGCGATAGCCGTAACCTGCGAAAGAAAAAACTGTCGGCGTGCCTCCAAGAAATCAGGATATACCACAAAGCTGAACAGCAGGTTCTTTCCCGCCTCCGACTCCCAACTGTTTCCCCGTTGTCCGCGTCCTGCGGTTTGAAAATCGGTATAAACACTCGTCAGTTCCGTAACAGATGCTTTTCGGCATAAGTCGGCAAGGTAAGAATTGGTGGAAACTGTTTCCTCCAGCCGGATAGGATCAGGATAATTCATTGTAAGCAACTCTTTGTTTTCTTGTAAACTTCTTGATAACCTCATCGTAAGAATGGTCTATTAGCGACAGAATCAAATGGTCTGGGACATCAGCCTCTAACGACACCTGATTCCAATATTTTTTATTGAAATGATACGCCGGCTCAATCCCCCGGTAATGTTCACGCAATTCGATGGCATATTCCGGATCGCACTTCATGGAAATCCATTCCGGTCTGTCAAGGTCGATTAGCAAAAACATGCGGTCTACCACCTTGAAAACCAAGTTGACCTCATCGAAAGGAAAACACTCGAAGGTCGCCTTCTTTTTCAAGCAATATTCTCGTATTGTTTCTATGTCCATAATGTAATGTTGCTGTTTTAATTACTACCAGATAGGTGGGAAAAAGGCTTCTTTGATGTGTTCGATGTGGTAGGGAGGTTCTGTTCCGACAACCGTGATGATATCGAACCGTACAGGCAGGTCTATTTGGAATTTTTTGAGATAGGCATCCGTTGAGGCTACAATGCTGCGGATTTTCTGGTTGGTAACGGCATCTTCCGGCAATCCGTATCTTTCGTTGCGCCGTGTTTTCACTTCCGCTACTATTAGCTCACGGTCTTTTTCCGCCACGATGTCCAGCTCACGCTTTCCCGAATGCCAGTTTCGGTGAATAATCGTATATCCCCGGTCTTGCAGGTAAGCAACAGCTTCGTCTTCACCTTTCTTGCCTAATTCATTGTGTTCCGCCATTATTCCCTTTTTCTGCAAAAATAGACATTTTTGTGCTTTGAATTTGACAAAAGTGCATTAATTTTGTATCAATTATGGTGAATAACGGGAAAAAGAGAAAAAAAGTACCCTCATCGGTTCCGCCACGGAAGCAGCGGATGGTTTGCCTGATGAGCGAAGAAGAAGTACAGATAGTAGATCGTTATCTGGAGAAATATCAGATAACGAACAAGGCTCGCTGGCTTCGGGAGACGATTCTTGCGTTTATTCATCAGAAAATGGAAGAAGATTATCCTACTTTGTTTAAAGAACACGATATGCGCAGATAAAGCTATGGCAGACGATACGTATTATATGAAGCAGGCACTGATGGAGGCACAAAAAGCGGCTGAAGAAGGTGAGGTGCCGGTAGGGGCGGTGGTGGTTTGCCGTGACCGCATCATAGCCCGTGCGCATAATCTTACAGAGACGCTGACGGATGTAACAGCCCATGCCGAAATGCAGGCGATAACGGCTGCTGCCAATGCGTTGGGTGGGAAATACTTGAACGACTGTACGCTATACGTGACAGTAGAACCTTGCGTGATGTGTGCGGGAGCAATAGCGTGGGCGCAGACACGCCGTCTGGTGTTTGGAGCGGGCGATGAAAAGCGGGGCTATCAGAAATATGCACCAAACGCCTTACACCCCAAAACAGAAGTGGTGAAAGGCGTTTTAGTTGATGAATGTACCCGCTTGATGAAAGATTTTTTTCGCAGCAAACGTTGATAATCTGTCCTGTATTGCTGCTGATTAATCCGTTATTTGGTCTTCGAAATTCTCGATGCGGGTTACTTTCTTGATATTTTCAATCTTTTTGAGATTCGAGCAAATGGTATTGACATCATCTACGTCGTGGACATATAGTTGGATACGTCCTTCAAAAATGCCATCATTCGATTCAATATTCAACTTATGAATATTCACATTCAACTGTTGGGATATGATTTGAGTAACTTGGTTTAATATACCAATGCTGTCAATCCCTTTCAAATAAACATTAACCGGAAAATACAATGCTTTTCCTGTTTCCCACTGTACGGCAAGCAAGCGGTTCCCGAAGCTGGTTTTCAGTTGCGTGGCTATCGGACACTGGCGTTTATGGATAATAATCCGGTTGTTATCGTCGATATATCCTAACACGTCATCGCCCGGTATCGGTTTGCAGCAATCGGCTATGATGTAGTTTTTCTGAATGGCATCGGGCGTAAGTTTTACTACTTTTTTCTTGTCGATTTCCGGTGTAGGTTCGCTTGATGTCTGTTCCGTGCCTTTCGTCTTATTGTTTCCGAAAGCAAAAGAGATATATTTCTTCCAACTGGTAGGAGAGGGCTTTTCCTTCAGTTCGTTACGGTCGGCATCACCTAAGGTGATAATCTTCTGTCCAATCTGGTAATGCAATTCCTCCGTTGATTTTACATTGTGGAGTTTGCATAGCTTTTGAATGTTTTCTTCGCTGGCTTCGATACCTTCATTTTGGAAGAAGTCGTGCAACAAATCTTCTCCTTGCTGCTGGAACTCACGGCGTTCACGTTTCAGTATAGATAAAATCTTTGCTTTGGCCTTAGCGGTTGTAGCAAAGTTTATCCATGCGGGCTGAACTTTCTGAGACTTTGAAGTTAAGATTTCCACTTGGTCTCCGCTTTGCAATTTATGGCTGAGCGGAACCAGTTTGTGATTGACTTTGGCACCGATACAGTGACTTCCCAAGAACGTATGGATAGAGAACGCAAAGTCTAATGCCGTACAGTTTTGTGGCATGGTTTTGATTTCTCCTTTGGGGGTAAATACGAATATTTCCGAAGCAAAAAGATTTAACTTGATGGTATCGAGAAAATCCAAAGCGTCGGGTTGCGGGTCGTCCAATATTTCCTTAATGGTCTTCAGCCACTTGCTGAGTTCGCCTTCGTCTTCGCTTCCTCCACCTTCTTTGTATTTCCAATGTGCGGCAAATCCTTGTTCTGCAACATCATTCATGCGTTCGCTTCGGATTTGAACCTCTATCCATTGTCCTTTATTACTCATAAGGGTAACGTGGAGTGCCTGATAACCATTGGCTTTGGGATGGCTTACCCAGTCGCGTAGTCGGTCGGGATGCGGCTTGTATATTTTCGATATTGCTACATAAATATCGAAACAGTCGTTTAACTCTTCTTCTTCGTTGCGGGGAGTGAAGATGATACGTACCGCCAAGATATCGTAGATTTCCTCGAACGTGATATGCTTATTCTGCATCTTATTCCAAATGGAATAGGGAGATTTGATTCGTGCCATGATCCGGTACGATATACCCATTTTGTCTAATTGGGCACGGATGGGGGCAGTGAATTCTTCGAATACACTTTCGCGTTCGGCTTGAGTGGCTTGCAGTTTGCTTTGTATCTGCTGGTAAGTTTCCGGATGTTCGTACTTGAAACTTAAATCTTCTAATTCTGTTTTGATGCGGTTTAGCCCTAATCGGTTCGCCAAAGGTGCATAAATATAAAGGGTTTCCCCGGCTATCTTATATTGTTTGCTCGGCAGCATGGAGCCAAGCGTACGCATGTTATGAAGACGGTCGGCTATCTTTATCAGGATAACCCGGATATCGTCATTCATGGTCAGCAACAGCTTTTTGAAGTTTTCAGCCTGTGCCGAAGCCCGATCGCCGAATATTCCACCTGATATTTTGGTCAGTCCGTCTACGATTTGGGCAATTTTATGTCCAAACAGGTTTTCGATGTCTTCTACGGTATAGTCAGTATCCTCTACGACGTCATGCAGCAGGGCAGAACAAATGGAAGTAGAGCCTAATCCTATTTCGCAGCAGGCAATACGTGCGACTGCTATCGGATGCAGGATATAAGGTTCTCCAGAACGTCTGCGTACTCCTTTGTGAGCTTGTTTGGCGAAGTTGAAAGCTTTGGTTATGATTTCAACTTTCTTGCGATGTTTACTTTCTAAATATCTGTCAAGTAATTCTTGAAAGGCCTCGTTTATTTGTTTTTCATCTGCCTGTTCCTGTGTAAGTTTGTCGTCGTCAGTCATACTTCTCCCTTTCCTATAATCAATAATGCAAAAATAGGGAAAATAAAGAAATATGCAAGAATATACTTAACTTTTAACGGATGCGAATTGATTTTCCTGCACGGATGTTGCTTCCTCTGATTCCATTCAGCCGCCGAAGCTGATTTACGCTTACTCCGTAACGTTGGGCTATTCCGCCTAAAGTTTCTCCATTGCGGATGCGGTGGTATACGGCTTTGCTTGCCGGAATGTCTTTTACATCTACCGTGCTGCGGCGTTTTTGATATACTTCCGGTTTGTAATTGTAAATGCTATCCTCATGGTCGATAAAATAGCTTACCATATTGCTTGGCAAACGCAGGGCGTATGGCTTTTCATTGCCGGGGATAATATCTTTTTTGAATTCTGGATTCAAAGCGCGCAACTTGTCGATGTTTATTTTACATACATCGGCTATTTGGTTCAGATTGAGTGAACGTGAGATGTGGATGGTATCTGTGCCTTCGGGCATGGTCATGTCCATCGGACTGATGTTATGTTCACAATAGTAGGTCATGATATAGTTAGCCGCGATGAAAGCAGGTACATATCCGCGTGTTTCTTTGGGCAGGTAATTGTAGATAGTCCAGAAATCGGTTTCACCTCCTGCTCGGCGGATGGCTTTGTTGATAGTGCCCGGTCCGCAGTTATATGCAGCTAAAACCAAGTTCCAGTCGTGGTATATTTCGTATAAATCTTTCAGATACCGTGCGGCAGCCCGTGTTGATTTTATCGGGTCGCGGCGTTCGTCTATCAGCGTGGTGGTTTCCAGTCCGTACACCTTTCCTGTGCGCAGCATGAATTGCCACAATCCTACAGCTCCCTGTCGCGAAGTAGCCGTGGGGTTTAAGCCGGACTCTATCACGGGAAGATATTTCAGTTCAAGCGGGAGGTCGTTCAGGTCGAGCGCTTCTTCAAAGATGGGCATGTAGAAGTTATTGGCACTCAGCATGAACGAAACCTTTTGCCGCAGGCGGGTAGCATACATTTCGATAAACTTTTTCACAATGTCGTTAAACGGCATTTCGATGATGGCAGGGATGCGCTGTAAGCGGTCGATGTAAAGCGAGTCGCTAATCTGCGGATTTTCCGCCGTCATGGTGCAGTTCTCGTTCGGCGTGATATAGTTTTTTGAAATCCAGTCCAAATACAGACTGTCTGTTTCCGAAAGCATTCCTTCGGGCAGACCTATCACTTCTTCTTTTCCTGCTCCGGATTCTACGGTGATACTTTCCACGGTGTTTTGAGCCGGGAGTATTGACGTGCTTAGAATGGTTAATAGAGTAACGGCTAATTTCTTCATGTCGGTATTAAAATTTGATGTTACACTGTATGCCGATTCCTTGCGGACGGTTACGGTAAGCATCATTAAATATAGTGGGTTCAAAATTCAATCCTAAATCTTTCGAGATATCGAAGTCCGACAGTTCGGCATCCACATAAGCGTCGATAACCGATAAAAGATATACTCCGATAAACACAAAGATACTCAAGTCGCGCTGGCGGCGGTATGTATCTTTACCTCTCCTGAATCGTTCTTGGTAAAACGACAAATTGTTTTGTATGTCTTCTTTAGTCGTTCCGGCTCCTACGAAATCCATGTAACTGTCGTTGTTCGGATTATCGCTCATGATGTCTTGATACGCTTGCGAATAATCTTTATACATTTTGCCGTTCCATGTCAGGGCGTATGCACATCCTACGAAACCTCCATATACGATGGGCAGTTTCCAATACTTGCGGTTATAGATTTGCCCTGCTCCCGGAATAACCAAGCCCAGCCATACTGTTTTGTTCGAGTTCGGAATCCAACGTTTGGGAACTTCGGGGCTTGGAAGGGCTTTTTGCACCGAGTCGTTTTGTTGAGCCAGTTGGGTCGTGTCGACCGGTGCTTCCAGAGCCTCTATGCGTCGTTGTCTTTCCGCTCCTATCGTATCCAGAAGGGCGAGGCTGTCTGCTCTGTTTTGCATACGTACCGAGTCTGCGTCCAACACACCGGTACGCCGCTTCAGTGCCCGCTGGGCATGGACTTCAGGGACTGTAGAAAACAACATTCCCAAAAGCAACAGTATGGATATGAAGTATGTAAAAATACGTTGTTCCAATTTTTCTTTTATTATTCGTTTTGTTTCAGCGAGTCTAAAATCTCCATAATTCGCTCCAAATCGGCTTCGCTGTTAAACGGAATGCTGATTTTTCCTTTTCCTTTCGGGCTGCATGAAAGCTGTACCTTTGTTCCGAAAAAGTTGCAAAGATGATTTTGTAACAGGGTGTATTCTTCGGATAATTTGGCTCCTTTGGGAGTTATTTTTTTTCCTCCCGACTCTATGCTTTCGCCGCTCGACAAGGCTTTTACGATTTCTTCCACCTTTCTTACCGAATAGCCTTGCGACAGGATTTCGTTGAAAATCCGGATTTGCGTTTTCGGGTCGTCTAACGCCAGTAAGGCGCGGGCGTGTCCCATGTCGATTTCCTTGTTCTTCAGGGCTACTTGGATAGGTGCGGGGAGCTTTAACAGGCGGAGGTAATTGGCGATGGTCGTTCGTTTTTTTCCGATACGTTCGCTCAATTTTTCCTGCGTCAAGCCATATTGTTCGATGAGATGTTCATACGCCAAAGCTATTTCCAGCGAGTTCAAATCTTCGCGCTGGATGTTTTCGATAAGCGCCATTTCCATTACATTCTCATCGTCGGCAGTGCGTATATACGCCGGTATGGTTTTCATTCCGGCTTGGATAGAAGCGCGGTAGCGGCGTTCTCCGGCTATGATTTGGTAAGCGTCATCGTTTAATTTTCGCAGGGTAATAGGCTGTATGATACCTATTTCGGCTATCGAATCAGCAAGTTCCTGTAAGGCTATCGGGTCGAATTCACGGCGAGGCTGATTGGGATTGACCGAAATTTTGCTTAGTTCGATTTCGTTGATAGACGAAGACCCCGAAGTCTTGATCTCCTCGTTCGAAATAAGAGCGTCAAGTCCTCTGCCTAATGCAAATTTCTTTTGTACTGCCATAATTCTCGTTTACTTACTGTTTCGGTTTATAATTTCGTTTGCCAAAGCGAGGTGGTTCTTTGCCCCGGTCGACTCGGCATCGTAAAGGATGGCAGGTATCCCGTGGCTCGGAGCTTCGCTTAGTTTCACGTTACGCTGTATGATGGTTTTAAAAACCAGCTCCTGAAAATGTCGTTTCACCTCGTCGTATATCTGATTGGCAAGACGCAGGCGTGAGTCGAACATTGTCAGCAAAAATCCTTCTATTTCAAGCGAAGGATTCAGCTTGGTTTTAATGATTTTGATGGTATTCAGCAACTTGCTGATGCCTTCGAGGGCGAAATATTCGCATTGTACCGGGATGATAACCGAGTTGGCTGCCGTAAGCGCATTGATGGTTATCAGTCCTAATGAGGGCGAGCAGTCTATCAAAATGTAGTCGTACTCGTTTTTCATCGGCTCTAAGGCTTGTTTCATAATCTTTTCACGGTTCTCAAGGTTGAGCATTTCAATTTCAGCCCCTACCAAGTCGATGTGAGAAGGGATGATGTCTAATCCGTCAATATCGGTTGTATAGATAGCTTCCCGGATATCCGATTGGTTGATAAGACATTCGTAAATCGAACAGTCGATATCTTTAACGTCTACTCCCAGTCCTGAAGAAGCGTTGGCTTGCGGGTCAGCGTCCACTACCAATACTTTTTTCTCCAGAGTAGCTAACGATGCAGCCAAGTTAATAGTAGTTGTCGTTTTGCCGACGCCACCTTTTTGATTGGCTAAAGCAATTATTTTTCCCATATTAATCAGTTTATTCTGATTGCGAAGTAACTAATAATTGGCGACAGTACCTAACAAAACGCCGATGACTTTTGGCAAAGTGTTGATAACTCGCCGCTTTTGTTAATAACTTCGACGGGCAAAGATATGACAAATATTGTGAAAAGCCGCATTCGGTTTGGGAAGATTAAGATTTGTTGTAACTTTACGCCGATTTATTCGGTTGATTGATAAACATACGATATGATTATGGGAAAAGAAAGACCGCTTATTCTGCTTTCGAACGACGACGGAGTAGAGGCGAAAGGACTTCATGAACTGATTAAAACCCTGCGCCCGATTGCTGATTTGATTGTAGTGGCACCCGACGGGCCGCGTTCCGGAGCTTCCGGCGCGATAACCTCCGAATATCCGTTGCGCTGCCGCCCGGTAAGGCAGGAGCCGGGACTCATTATATATAAATGTACCGGTACGCCGGTAGACTGTGTGAAGCTGGCTTTGCATAATTTTGTGCCGCGTCGCCCCGATATGGTGATCGGCGGAATCAATCACGGCGATAATTCATCGGTCAATGTACATTACTCCGGTACGATGGGCGTGGTGATAGAAGGATGCCTGAAACAAATTCCTTCGGTAGGTTTCTCGCTGTGCGACCATTCGGCGGATGCCGATTTTTCGGCAGCCTTGCCCTACGTGGGTAGGATTACGGAAGAAGTTTTACAAAACGGATTGCCTGCGGGTACTTGTCTGAACGTTAATATCCCTTTGGGAAAACAACTGAACGGAGTCCGGATTTGCCGGCAGACAGCGGGCGTCTGGACGAATGAGTTTGCTACGGTTGCCAATCCGCGCGGAGGAGAGTGTTACTGGCTGACAGGCGTGTATCAGAACCATGAGCCGGAGGCGGAAGATACCGACCATTGGGCATTGGAGCATGGCTACGTGGCGATTACGCCCACGCGGATAGACGTTACGGATTATGGGATAATGGATAAGTTAAACGGCTGGAACTGGGAGGTATGAAGTATTATTTGATTGTAGGAGAAGCGTCGGGCGACCTTCATGCTTCAAACCTCATGAAGGCGCTCAAGGCGAATGACCCGCACGCCGATTTCCGCTTTTTCGGCGGCGACCTGATGTCGGCTGTGGGAGGTACGAGGGTGCGTCATTATAAAGACTTGGCATACATGGGGTTTATCCCCGTATTGCTCCACCTGCGCACCATCTTTCGCAACATGGATTTCTGCAAGCAGGATGTTGTGTCATGGCAGCCCGACGTATTGATATTGGTCGACTATCCGGGGTTCAACCTGAAGATAGCCGAGTATGTGAAACGGCATACCCGTATACCGATTTATTATTACATTTCTCCGAAAATTTGGGCGTGGAAGGAGTATCGCATCAAGAATATAAAGCGGGATGTAGACCGGCTTTTTTCTATTCTTCCCTTCGAGGTGGATTTTTATCGAAGCCACGGTTATCCCATTGATTATGTGGGCAATCCGTGTGTTGATGCCGTCTCATCGTTTCGTGGAAATAACAATGAAACGTTTGCCGATTTTGTCCGCGCAAACGGTTTGTCGGACAAACCTGTCGTTGCACTTTTGGCGGGTAGTCGGAAGCAAGAGATAAAAGACAACCTTTCCCGTATGATAGAAGCGGTGAAAGATTTTCCTGAGTATCAGTTTGTTGTGGCAGGAGCTCCGGGGATAGAATCGTCTTTTTACCGGCAGTATATCGGGGCGGATACGTCAATCGTATTCGGACAGACCTACCGTCTTTTACAGCAGTCTGTAGCAGCTTTGGTGACAAGCGGGACAGCTACATTGGAAACCTCTCTTTTCCGTGTGCCGCAAGTGGTATGTTATTATACGGCAGCCGGTAAATTGGTGTCATTTCTGCGCCGGCATATTCTGAAAGTAAAATACATATCGCTAGTCAATCTGATAGCCGGCAAGGAGGTTGTGACAGAGTTGGTGGCAGACGGTATGACTGTGAGCAATTTGAAAGCGGAGTTAAAGAAAATACTTCCGGGAGGCGAGAGACGCGAAAATATGTTGGCATGTTATGATAATCTGATAGCTGTATTGGGGAATCCCGGAGCATCGGAACGTGCGGCAGAGAAAATTGTAGCTTCTTTGATTTCTCATTCCGACGGCGTAACAAAGAAAAGTTAAGGGTTTGTTTGGGACTTAAAAACTCTAACGGTTGAACCAAGCAGTTCTATGGGTAGAATTGGTAAACTCTACCGCATGGAATGACTGAAACTAACGGTAGCGTTTTTTCGGCTTATACTGGCTGCGAATTTCTTCCCGCGCCTTTTGCCGGACGGGTAAATTAGAGCGGTAGTTTCTCTTGTTGTCTTGCTATAAGGGGCACTCGGATACAAAAAAGAGGGGTAAGAAATGTTTCTTCCCCTCTCTTTTTTTGTTTATGAATCTTATGATTGCAACTTTAAGATTACTGCCGTTGAGTAGCTGAGTAGTTAATTTTCAATGCGTAGGCTTGTCGAAGCGCTTGTTTCACTTCAGTGACTATACCCATTTTGGTATTAGCATCTACTTTTAACGAAACAGTCATAAACGGTTTGTCTTCTTCTTTCATGTTTTCACGTTCCTGAAAGATGTAATCTTGTACTTCCGAAGATTCAGCGAATTTGTCATTAAGCTGAATACGGTCGGTTGTTCCCATCGTTTTCTGGTATTCTTTCATCGGTTTACCGATGTAGATGAAAGAAACCAATGATTTCTTTTCAAGTTTTTCCAATTCAGTAGCCTGCGGAACCCGGAACTGAACTTTCAGTGTAACTTCACGCAAGGTGGTTACAATCATGAAGAAGAACAAAATGGTAAAGATAAGGTCGGGCAGAGAAGATGTATTCAACTCCGGCATTTCCCGTTTCCCTGTTTTATTAAATTTTCCCATACTTATTTTCCTCCATATTTTTTAGGTTCAGCTTCTGAAATCTTCTGAGGATAGTAGTCGGTGATAGCCTTCTTTTCATCTTCAGAACATTCCGCCAATGATTTTCCGAACTGAGCTTGTGCCAGCTCATTACGTAATTCATTATATGCGGCTACCAATTCGTTTTGTACTTGAATGTACATGTTATAGCTTGTGCCCACGTCGTTTTGCACAGAAATAACATGCTTGTCAGTAACCATAACGTCGCCGAAGAAAGGCAAACGTTTAGCATGTTTTTCCGGCAAGTTCGGATCATCGCTTGGGTTGGAAATAAATTCCTTAGCTTTTTCTCTTAATTGCTTGATGTCAAACCATTCTCCTCCTACCATCAACTGGTCGTCCTTGTTGATACGTACCTGAAGAACATTTCTTTCCTTCACAATCACGTCTTCTTGGTTTTCGGTATTTTCCGGTGGTGGCGGTAAACGTCTCGCCAACCCCCGGTCTGTATCCATTGATGTGGTTATAAGGAAGAAAATAAGCAACATAAAAGAAATATCAGCCGTAGAACTTGCATTGATTCCGGGCACTTTTCTTTTTGTCTTTGCCATACTTCAATCTCCGTTTTATAATCAATGAATGTTATCTTTGTTTGAATATGCCCAATAAGTTCAGCAACGTACCTATAGCTGCCACAATAAGCAGTACATAAGTAGAATACAAGAACATATCGGTTAATTTCAACAAGAACTTGTTGTCATACGTAACGCCTCCACCCAGCATCATGGTTTCATCAGATCCCATGTTATAGGTTATAATCAGCAAAACGGCCAACAAGATAAGTCCCATAAATGATTTAAGGGCGGCTTTCGGATTGTCTTTTAATGCACTACCGAATTGAATGAGCGCTGCTATAACGGTAACGGCTACACACAGGGCAAACATCCCGTACATTAAGTACATCAATGCAGGTGTATTGGTAGGCTCGGTTAAGCCTGCTGCATTTGTAACATTATACCCTACGCAGTAAAACAGTCCCAAAACGACCAAGATAGCCGCTATGCAGACGTAAAATACGTAGTAGGATAATTTATATGATAACTTAGCCATTGTTTTTATTATTTTTTGTATTTCAAGTTGTATTTCATAATCAAGTCAAGCAATGTGATAGAAGAATCTTCCATCTGGCTTGTAATAGCTTCAATCTTAGACAGGATGTAGTTATAGAATGTCTGAAGAATCAATGCTACAATCAAACCGAAGATGGTAGTAATCAACGCCACCTTCATACCACCTGCAACGACTGTCGGAGAAATATCACCTGCCATCTGGATTTGGTCGAATGCCATAACCATACCGATCACAGTTCCCAAGAATCCCAAAGACGGAGCCATCGCGATAAACAATGTAATCCATGAACATCCTTTTTCAAGGTAACCGGCTTGTACTCCTCCGTACGAAACAACCGAACGTTCTACTACGTCCAAACCTTCGTCAATTCTCATTAATCCCTGATAGCAGATGGAAGCAACAGGACCACGAGTGTTACGACAGATGGTTTTTGCTCCTTCTACATCGCCTTTTTCCAAAGCGTCTTCAACCTTAGCCATCAATTTCTTAACATCTACTTCAGCTAAGCTCAGGTAAATGATACGTTCGATACAGAAAGCCAAACCAAGCACTAAAGCGATAGCAACCAATGACATGAAACCAGCATCACCTTCGATGAATTTGGTCTTTAATTCTTTGTGCATACCGCCTTCTTCAACTACTGCTGGAGTTGTTGCTTCATCTGCTGCTGCGACTTGTTCTGTTTGCTCCGGAGCTGCTGTAGCTGTTGAGTCTTGAGCCATAGCTGCTTGAGTCATTCCAAATGTGAAGACTCCTACCACTGCAAGAATTGCAAATAACTTTTTCATTGTGTGTTTAATTTTTAAGATTATAAATATAGATATGATTCATAGTTACAGATTATTTTCTTTATATTTAGGTTTTGGTTGCGGAGAGAACGGGATTCGAACCCGTGATACGCTTTTGACGTATACACGCTTTCCAGGCGTGCCTCTTCAACCACTCGAGCACCTCTCCATCATATCGGATGCAAATTAATAAATAAATTGCAAACAACAAATGATTACTTGTACAAATGTATTCTTTTTTTTTGTCTTACCTAACATTCACTTTAGCAAACTTTGATTATTCCTATAAATTTAATGAATTTTAAATGTTTTTCGCTGTCTTCTTGAAGACTTTTAGAGCGTTTTTCGTTGTAGCATAAGCAATGTCTGCGGTAGGTACATCGTATATTTCTGCAAGTTTTTCTGCTATCTTGGTTAGATAAGCGCTTTCGTTTCTTTTACCTCTGTACGGAACAGGAGCAAGGTATGGGGAGTCTGTTTCTAAAACGATTCGGTTTAGCGGAACGGTTTTTAGGGTTTCAGGCAAAAGATTTCGCTTGAAAGTAACCACTCCGTTTATGCCTAACATAAATCCATCATACTCCAACAGCTTATGTGCTTCTTCTTCTGTTCCTGAAAAGCAATGAAAAATACCATGTAGCTTTGTGTCTTTGTAAGGTTCGAAAACCGTCATTAAATCTGTGAAAGCATTACGGCAATGGATAATCAGGGGCAAGTCTTTTTCTAATGCCCATTGGATTTGTGTTTCCAATGCTTGCATTTGTTCTTTTCGGAAAGTTTTGTCCCAATACAAGTCTAACCCGACTTCGCCGATGCCATAAAATCTGCGTGCAGAATCTAACCATTTTCTTATGACGTTTAAACGTTGTTTCCAATTCTCGTCTACAGAAGTGGGGTGTAATCCAATCAAAGGGTAACATTCGTCATGGTTTTCGCATAGAGAAAGCATCGCTTCAACTGTAGTGTCGTCTATGTTCGGCATAAACAGTCTGCTTACTCCTGATTCTCTGGCACGGATGATGGCAAGTTCTCGATCTTCGTCGAATTCTTCCGTGTAAAGGTGTGTATGTGTGTCTATTAAAGCTATCATGGTTTTATAATTTACGGTCTACTAAGCGACAAACGAATGAGCGTAAGTTTTCTTTGAGTGAATCTTCTACCGAAACCTTGTCTAATAGAGCCAATCCTTCAGCGTAATATCTTTGGATTTCTGTTTTGCAGGCAGTGGCAATTCCTACCTTATTATATATATGTGTAACGGCGGCAATCTTTTCGTCCGGATTGAAGTCCGTAGCTTCCAACCAGTATTTCAGAATCTCTTTGTCGTTTCCTTCCGCACTGTTCAGAGCGGTTATCAGCATGTAAGTTTTCTTATTGCATAGGATGTCACCTCCAATTTTCTTTCCGAAAACAGCCGGGTCTCCATACACGTCTAAATAATCATCTTGTAGTTGGAATGCTAATCCCATTTTGATACCGAAGTCATATAAACATTGTGCGTCTTCGGCTGGTGCTCCTCCTAAGATAGCCCCAATCTTTAAAGCGCCAGCTAAGAGGACAGAAGTTTTCAAACGAATCATTTCGATGTATTCTTCTATTGTAACATCTTCGCGGGTTTCAAACTCCATGTCCCATTGCTGTCCTTCGCATACTTCAAGCGTTGTTTTGCTGAATGTTTCCATTACAGAACGCATATATGCAGTTGGGCAATCTTGCATGGTGAGTTGGTAAGCAAGTATCACCATGGCATCTCCTGATAGGATGGCTGTGTTTTCGTTCCATTTTTTATGAACCACAGGTTTTCCCCTGCGCATTTCTGCTTTATCCATTAAGTCGTCATGCAGCAACGTGAAATTGTGATAAGTTTCTATTCCGGCAGCTTGTGGGAAAATTTGTTCTACATCTTCCTTATACAGATTATATGCCAACAGCATTAAGACGGGGCGCAGACGTTTCCCCCCTAATGACAAAACATACTCTATGGGTTCGTACAAACCTTTGGGTTCGTGCGTATAAGATAGATTTTCTATGTAGTTATGTATTTGTTTGAATAGCTGTTCGCTTGTTTGTTGTATCATATCTTATTAAGTATTAAGAACTTCTTGAGTGAAAAGGTAAAAGACCTGCAAACATTCAAATGCGGATGCTTACAAGCCTTTTACTCATTTTTTTATGGAGAAGTATAGGAATTATCTCTGATAATAGGTCAGAGTCCTATCTGTTCTCGTTTACTGCAATTTAAATGTTACCGGAACAGTGTATTTTACACGTACAGGTTTTCCACGCTGTTTTCCGGGTTTCCATTTGGGCATCATTTGGATAACTCGTAATGCTTCTTTGTCGAGATAAGGGTCGACAGTACGCATTACCACCGGGTCAACGATAGAGCCGTCCTGATTAACCACAAATTGGATAATGACACGTCCTTGAATACCGTTTTCCTGTGCGATAGTCGGATATTTGATGTTTTTACTGATGAATTTCAAACATTCCGCCATACCTCCCGGAAACTCCGGCATTTCTTCTACGACTTGGAATATCTGTTGTTCTTCCGGTTCCTCTTCTTCCACTTCAACCGGTACATATTTGATTTCTACCGCTTGATTATTTTCTTCACTGGAAGAAATTGTCGATTCTTCTACATTGGCATCGTTATCGGCAATTTGCAACACTTCTTCCATTTTCGGGGCTTCGGGTGGAGGAGGAGTTTCGGGTTGTTTTTCTTCTTGTTCCGTAATAGGAATCATTTCCTCTTCAAAAATCGGCTCAGTGATACCCGTGTCGGTTACGATTTTTTTGTCACGTTCTGTCCATTCGAAAGCAACAAACATCGCTGCCAAAACCAGTACAAAACCGATTAACAGTCCGGTAGTTCTTTTGCTTTCCAGATCTGCTTTGGGCGATTTCTTGATTTCCATAAATAATTTATTAAGGTTTATAAATCTCTATCTTGCAAATATAAGGTTTTTCTTTCTAAAACCAAACATCTGAGGGTAAAATCTCATTAATACGTTAAACGAATGGTTACTGCTTTATTTTACAACGATTTCGTCGACAAAAAGAACTGAGCCTTGTATGTCGCCCTGCATGGCTTGGTAGCGTACGTAGCGGGCAGAAGTTTCTCCCGTCCACCCGAAGTTTTTGAACGATACGGCATCGTCTTTTACTATCTTGTGGTCGATTTTTGTTAACTCGCTATATTCTTTTCCGTCTTGCGAAACTGAAATTATAACTTGGGCAGGCATATAAACATACGGGCCGCATATTTGCATGAAGTCTGCTCCGATGGAGTGTAGTGTGGTTTCTTCGCCCAAATCGATTACAACATCCATGTCTTTTACATAGCCCAACCATCGTTTATCGTTATAGTTCCATCCTCCGCGCAATCCGTCGGTTAAGGTTTTAGCTCCGTTAGCAGGGTAATTTTCCCAGTAGGGGATATTAAACGTGACAGGCTTGTCTTTTGCCAGATGTTCTATCGGTTCTAATGCTTCTTTGCGGTTGCCTATTTCCTGACTGTAGTCAAAAGTGTTGTATCCTTTCGCTTTTATTTCGGGGATGATTTTCAGAATACGTTGGCGGAAAGAATCCCATGATTTGTTGGCAGGTTGTGTCCATGCTACTTCAGCCAAAGCAATGGCACGCGGGTAGAGCATGTATTCCATGTGTTCGTCTGTTGGGATATATTCTGCAAACAGGTTTCCTTGTACTCCTTTTATTAACTTAGCTTCTTCTTGTGACAATGAGTCGGGCACGGGGTCGTAGCCATACATCTTGTTTAGCGGCAAATATCCTCCTATGGCTTCGGGCTGCGAATAAGGAGCATCTTGGTAGGCATCGAAATAACAATACTCTCCCGGAGTCATGATGGCGGGATGTCCGTCGCGCACGGCTTTGATGCCTCCTTCTTCACCACGCCATGACATTACGGCGGCGTTGGGAGCCACTCCACCCTGCAAAATTTCGTCCCATCCCAGCAGCGTTTTTCCTTTTGCGTTCAAAAAACGCTCTATGCGGTGAATCAGGTAGCTTTGTAATTCGTCTACGTCTTTGAGTCCTTCTTTTTTCATGCGTGCCTGACAGAGCGGACAAGTTTTCCATGATGCTTTGCTTGCTTCGTCTCCGCCTATGTGGATGTATTGCGAGGGGAATAACTCTACCACTTCTGACAATACGTTTTCCAGAAATTCAAATGTCTTTTCATTGCCGATACAGAAGTCGCCTTGCTTGTAAGGCTCGTGTGTACATGACAGTTCGGGGTAAGCCGTCAGCACCTCTTCAGAGTGAGAAGGCATTTCTATTTCAGGGATAATGGTAACACACCGCAGGCGTGCATATTCTAACAGTTCGCGTATTTGGTCTTGCGTGTAATATCCTCCGTATGCTTCCGGGTCGGTTTGTTCACAGTATTGGCGTTCTCCTTCCCACCATGCTTTCCATGTGGCCGGTTTACGCCATGCGGCAAATTCCGTCAGGCGGGGATATTGCTTGATTTCCAGTCGCCATCCGGCACCGTCGGTCAGGTGTAGGTGCAAACGGTTGATTTTGTAAGAAGCCAGCAGGTCTATTTGTTTTTTCAGAAAGTCTATTGTCCGGAAGTGGCGGGAAACATCGAGCATGATTCCGCGGTACTCAAACCGAGGTTCGTCGGCGATGGTTACCGCCTGCACTTTTCCTCCTCCGGCTTTAGCCAGTTGCAGCAACGTCTGTACGCCGTAAAACAGTCCGGCGTCTGAAGTTGCTTGTATACTGATGGTTTCGGGACGGACCGTTAGCGTGTATCCTTCGGGGTGATGAACAGTAGGTAACTGCTCCACACGCTCCAGCAGAATCATGTTTCGTTCCGGAACCGTTTTTGCATACTGTACCGGCAGTTGTCCGCTGCTTTTGAAAGCTGTGTTGATGATGGTACTATCTATACCACTTCCTTTCAGAGTTATCCAAGTATCATTGTTCCAATTGAATGTTCCGTTATCTACGGTGCATGACAAGGGGGTAGGGGTCAGCTCTACGGTAGCCTGTTTGTCGGAACAACTGCTCACGAGGCAAGCAGATACGATGCAATATAAAGGAAATAAGAATTTTTTCATGTTTGTCAATTTAAAATGATTTCATCTACGTATAACATTGCCGGGATACCTTTTGCTTCATGCCATTCGGGCATGGATTTTTCACCGCTTACTGTAACTTTTACAAAACGTGTTTTCACCGGGTCGAAAGTCAATGTGTGGGTATGTATGCCTTCTTCAGTGCTCGGTTCCATAGTCGGGTAAGATTTCGAAGCTACTTTTTTGTATGCCTTTCCGTCTTCCGACACCTCCACCGTGTATTCTTTGACATCGAATATCCAGCCTCCTTGCCATACAAACGTATGGATGGTAGCCGAACCCACTTCTGTCGGTTCTTCCAAGTCGATTACAGCCTCAAGGCTCTTGCCCTGTACACTGATCCAGCGTCCGGAATCGCGTCCCATGCCACCTTTGCGTCCGTCAACCAAAACGGCAGCTTTTTCCGGTTTCAGATTTTCTTTTCCGGGTTGCAATACCAGCGATATGGGTTTCATGAATCCTTTATGCGTCTGTATCGTGTCGGTATAAATGCGGCTTGCTCCTCGTGAGGGGTGTACCGTCATGGTTTTCAGTACCGAGGCAGATGTTATCATGAACGGTTCGGTATATTGCTCCGATTGTTCTGTCGGGTCTGTGCCGTCAAGAGTGTAGTAAATCGGGTCATCTGCCAGTGATGACAGCGTAACCTGTAAGCCCTTCTGTTCGGTTATAGGCTTGATGTCTACATTTACGTCGTAAATATGTTTTGCATAATTCCAGCCCATGCAATCGTAGATATCAGTCAGTTGAGGCATCCGTTTCAAGAAATCTTTGTAGTTTTTCAGTTCGGGTGCGCTCCATTGTACCTCACACAAGGCAGCCATACGTGGAAGCACCATGTATTGCACTTGGCTGAACGTTCCGATATACTCTGTCCACAAGTTGGCTTGAACACCTTTTATATATTGTGCTTCTTCCGGTTTCAGAACCGACGGGATAGGCTCGTAGCTGTATACCTTTTCGATGGGCACGTAACCGCCGATGGCAAGCGGCTCGTTTTCAGTATCTTTTGTCTGATAATAATCGAAATACAGATAAGTATTCGGGGTCATGATAACATCATGATGCTGGCGTGCAGCTTCTATTCCGCCTGTTTCGCCAATCCATGACATCAGTGTAGCATTGGGCGACAAGCCGCCTTCCAATATTTCTGTCCATCCGATAATTTTCTTACCCTTTGTGCTTAAGAACTTTTCGGCTTCATTGATGATGTAGCTTTGCAGGCGTTGCTCTTTTGTGTGGTGGGCGTCCGATTTCAAACCGAGCGCACGGATGCGTGCCTGACATTTCGGACATTTCTCCCAACGTACTTTCGGGCATTCGTCTCCTCCGATGTGGATGTATTCCGATGGGAATAAGTCTGCCACTTCCGCCAACACATCTTTTATGAACTGAAGGGTGAAATCGTTTCCTGCACACAAAACATCATCCGAAATTCCCCATATTTTTCTTACTTCATACGGTCCTCCCGTACATCCTAATTCGGGATATGCCGTCAGTGCAGCCTGCATGTGTCCCGGCAGGTCTATTTCGGGTATGATTGTAACATAACGCTCGGCAGCATAAGCTATGACTTCTTTGATTTGCTCCTGCGTGAAATATCCGCCGTAGGGAGTTCCGTCGTATTTGCCCGACCCCCATCTGCCTACCAGCGTTTCAGAGCGTTGAGAAGCAACAGACTGTAGTTTGGGGTATTTCTTGATTTCGATGCGCCATCCCTGATCATCGGTCAGGTGCCAATGGAAACGGTTCATGTTATGCAGCACAAGCATGTCGATGTAAGTTTTCACTTCGTCCATGTTGAAGAAGTGTCGGGATACATCTAAATGCATTCCCCGATAACCAAAACGCGGAGCGTCGCTTATCTCAACCGCCGGAAGGTTTACTTCTACATTCTGTGCCACGGGCAATGATTTGCGTAACGTCTGGATGCCGTAAAAGACACCGGCTTCCGATGCGCCTGTAATTATGATTTGCTCTCCGCCAACCGTCAATTTGTATGCCTCCGGATTGTCGTTCTCCAGTCCTAAGCAAAGACATACGGCTCCTTTTTCCGGTTCGCCTTCTTTTATATTCAATGCAAGTCCCGTTTGCTTTTGTACGTACGAAGCCAAAAATTCGGCATTCTTTTTCATCTTTTCATTCCCTGCCGGGTATACGATGTTTACTCCTTCTTTCAAGAGGAACATGTCGTTTGTCACTTCCGAGACTTGTAACGGTTTCGGTATTACCTGATAGTTTGCCATGATAATTTCTTTGTTGGAACAAGATACGGCAAGAACCCCTGCCAATAATAGTCCCCCGATTTTAAATTTCCAATAATTTATCATACCGATAGATTAAGGTTAAGTAGTTGATAATAAGTTATAAAAGTCGCTACATCTTGTATGTGTCAAGTAAGCCTGTACCGGCTTGTTTAAGCCTCCGAAAACGCTACCGTATATGTTCCCCAACGCATCCGTATATGTTCATCAACGCTACCGTATATGTTTTGCAGGTTCTGCTTAGGCTTTGAATATGCTGTAATCAGAGGCGCAAATTGTAACCATAGGCAAATGTAAAGAATAAAACTTAAACAGCGAAACAAAATCACATTATTTAGGAGATGAACTTTGATAAGCCGTCCTTTTTTCCGACATTTGCATGAGAATTATAATCAAGAAAGAACTTGCATGAGAAAAATAGTTATCCTGTTATTTAGCTTGATAGTTTCTTTCGTATCTGTTCAGGCTCAAATTTTTAAGTATCTCGGAACAGACGAAGGGCTTAGTAGTCGGCGGGTGTTATCTGTCAGACAAACAGAGCAAAGCTATATGTGGATACTGACTCATAAAGGGGTAGACCGTTACGACGGTAAGCGGTTTATCCATTATAACTTGCAGAAAGACGGGCGGACGGTTAATTTTTATCCCAACCTGAATTCACTGAAAACCGATAGCAAGAACAGGCTGTGGGAGATAGGGAAAGACGGGTTGGCGTTTTGTTTCGACCGGATGAAAAATCAGTTTCAGTTGAAGTTTTACTTGCGCGATTCGTTTCCGGAAACTCGGAAGAAGCCGGTTACCGCGATATATCTTGACAAGCAGGATAATATTTGGTTTTGTGTCGACAATCAGCAGTACATTTACCGTTGCAGCGAAAACCGCAGTGTCAGGCTTGAGCGTTCTGTGCTGGGTAAGGTAATCAGCATTACGCAGGCAAGCGACGATTTGTTTTACATGGCTACCGAGTATCAGCTGTATGCGGTTCGTCTTCAAGGAGGTGCGTTAAGCGATGTGCAGGTTATTGATTTGAAGAATATCAGCCGGATTAATTACATCTATTATCATGCTTCTTCCGGACAGCTTGTTGTCAATACGCTTTTGGATAAGCTGTTTATTTATCATCCGCAGACCCGTGACTTGGTAAGCATGGGCAATACGATGGAAGACATCGGGGTTAATGCCATTATACCTTGTCGGAAAAATAAAGACGAAATACTGATAGCCACCGATGGCGATGGCGTTTATAAACTTAATGTTCCGCGCCGTAAGCTGGGACATTTCTTGCAGGAAGATAATAAGCAGCCTAACAAAATGAACGGAAGCATCATCGAAGATATTTACATTGATTATGCTGATCGGATTTGGATTGCCATTTATCCGATGGGGATTACTGTCTATAACGAAAAATATCCGAGCTACGAGTGGGTGAAACATTCGCCTAATTATACCAATTCGTTGGTAAACAACAGCATTAACGGAATCATAGAAGATTCGGAAGGCGATACATGGTATGCTACGGATAACGGAGTGAGCTGTTACAATCCGCGTACGAACCGGTGGACGAACTATTGTTCTTCATTCAAAGACGATTTTTATAGCGATAACCATATCTTTTTTTCTCTTTGCGAAATCCATCCGGGAATTATTTTGGCAGGAGGATATATGTCGGGCGTTTATCTGATAAACAAACGGACGGGGAAGAGTGTGTTTTATCAGCAGGAAAGCGACCAGAATAACGAAACGCCCGATAAATACATTCGAAGTATTTATAAGGATGACGAGGGGATTATATGGACCGGAGGAATGTACAGTTTGAAAGCATACGAGCCGGAGAAACGCCAAAATGTGGTATATGATATAGGGTATTCTATTAACCAGATAACCCGGCGCGATAGCGTTTCGTTGTGGATTGGCTCGATGTACGGAATCTATGTATTCGATAAGACGAGAAAAGAATTGCGTGCTTTTCATTCTGACATTGATTTTGGATGTATTAATACGATTTATACTCCTGAAGAACCTGACGGAAATACAAAAACATATTTTGGAACCTATGGCAACGGTTTGTTTGTGGTCGACAATCGGACGGGTGAGATCACTCATTATCATACCGAGAACAGTAGCTTGCAAACGAATAACATTTTCAGCATTTTGCCGAACCGTAATGGCGGATTGATGTTAGGTACAGAATTGGGATTGTCTCTTTTCAATGAAACCGAGGAAACATTTACCTATTGGTCGAAAGAACAAGGGTTGTTGCCTGCCGATTTCAATCCCAATGCAGCCGTACGTACGAGCTATGGCAAACTGATATTTGGCAGTAATGACGGAGCTATTGTATTGCCCGACAGTGTGAGTCTGCCTGATAAATTTTCAAGTCGGATGGTCTTTTCGAACTTTAGCATAATGTACCGCAGTGTAATACCCGGCGTAAAAGGTTCTCCTCTCGTCCGTCCGCTGGATGAAACACCTTCTATCGAATTGGGTTATAACCAAAATACCTTCTCGCTGGAAGTTTCTTCGATTAATTATGACAATCCTTCCAACATCCAGTACAGTTGGAAACTTGAAGGGTTTTACGATGGTTGGACACCGCCGTCAAGCGATGGATTGATACGTTACACCAACCTTTCTCCGGGGAATTATACGCTGAAAGTACGTTCTATCCTGCAAGATAACCATCTTGTGCTGGAAGAACGTACGATACAAATTATTATCGGCCGACCGTTCTGGTTAACGTTTTGGGCATTCTTGATTTATGCGGCACTTATTATCGGTGCAACTTATGCGTGGTTCCGGTATCAGGTTATAAAGCGCGAGCGACGAATTTCTAAAGAAAAAATCAATTTCTTTACCAGCGCAGCGCATGATATCCGTACTCCTTTGACTCTGATTAAAGCTCCTTTGAGCGAAATACAGCGCAATGAGCATTTAAGTGAACAAGGTAAAGCGAATATCGGGCTGGCGATTCAGAACACGGAAAGTTTGTCTGAACTTGCCGATAATTTGCTGAACTTTCAAAAAGAAGATGTTTATAGTTCACAAACTATCGTGTCTGAACATGAATTAAACGATTATTTGCGGAAGTATTTGCATCCTTTTAAAGAATACGCTTTACAAATAGGTATCAGCTTGGCATATAAGAGCGACTTTGAAAACTTGACGGTGTGGATAGACCGGAACAAGATGGATTCGATTATCCGTAATCTGTTATCGAATGCTCTGAAATATACTCCACAAGGCGGAAGCATTACAGTTGAAGCATGGCATAATAAGAACCGGTGGTTTCTTTGTGTTTCTGATACGGGAATTGGTATTCCGAAAGAGAATCAAAAGAAGTTGTTTAAATATCTGTTCAGAGGAGCGAATGCCACAAACCAGTTGATTGCGGGATGTGGCATCGGTATGCTGCTTACTTATCGTCAGATTAAGAACCATGAGGGAAAAATAACGTTCACCAGTACAGAAAAGAAGGGAACAAGTTTTTATCTCAGTTTCCCGATTCATAGCCGGAATTACCACTATAAGCCGTCGGGACAAGAAGAAGAAAGCAAAAATGTATTTACCGGACAGATATCCACTTCTCTTTTAGAGGAAGTGGAGGTAGACAATACCCGTCATCCCGATGCGCCATTGGTACTTGTGGTAGAAGACAACACGGCTTTGCGCTCTTTCATTTTGCAAAACCTTTCGGAGATATATCGGGTAGTTGGTGTTGAAAATGGGCAGCGGGCACTTGAAGAGGTAACGAAGCAACAGCCTGATTTGGTTTTGTCTGACGTGATGATGCCCGTAATGGATGGAAAAGAGTTATGCCGCCGTATCAAGGGAAATATGGAAACCAGTCACATACCGGTTATATTGCTGACTGCATTGGGAAGCCGTGAGCAGATATTGCAGGGCTTGGAGATAAAAGCAGACCAATACATCGTAAAACCTTTCGATATGAAAGTGCTGGAAGCGACCATTCACACGGTTCTTGAAAACCGTAACCTGATTCGGATGCGGTACAGACAGGCGATAGACCATTTGGAAGATGAGGCTATGGAAGCTGTGCCTCCGGTTTCTGCGGGGTTGGATGATGAGTTCATGCAGCGGGTAACGGCTTTGGTTAAAGAAAAGTTAGGCAACGACCTTACGGTAGATACGCTTTGTGCTGCTGTCAATATGAGTCGGACCAGCTTCTATAACAAGATGAAAGCTCTTACCGGAATCGCACCGAATGACTTTATACGGAATATCCGTATGAAAGAAGCCGCTTATCTGTTAAAAACACACCGGTATACGATTGCGGAAATAGCCGACCGTGTGGGGTTTGCCGACCCGAAGTATTTTACAGATGCGTTCAAGAAATTTTACGGTGTGCCGCCCAGCGTATATATGAAACAGGATATTAATCATACAACACGAACTGACTTATGAATTTTTACATCAAATCGTTTCTAATCTTCAGCCGCATCGGGTTGTTTACCATCGGTGGAGGATATGCAATGGTTCCACTGATAGAGGCAGACCTTGTCGACAAGCGGAAATGGATTAGCAAAGAAGATTTTCTCGATTTAATGGCTTTGGCGCAAACTGTTCCGGGGATATTTGCTGTCAATATCGCCATTTTCATCGGTTATAAGATACGTGGATTTTGGGGAGCTTTCTGGATGGCACTGGGAACAGTGCTTCCTTCGTTTGTCATTATGTTGCTCATTGCCCTCTTCTTTCGTCAACTCCAACATTTGGATACGGTTGAGCGTATCTTTAAAGGGATTCGTCCTGCCGTGGTGGCACTGATAGCCGCTCCTACTTTTAAAATGGCAAAGTCGGCACGCATCAGCCGCTACAACATTTGGATTCCGGTTGTTTCTGCCTTGTTTATCTGGTTGTTGGGATTTTCGCCTATCTACGTAATCATTCTTTCCGGATTGGGAGGTTACCTGTATGGGGTGTATGAGAAAAAACAAAAAGCTAAGAAAGGAGAAGAAAAGCAATGATACTGTTTTTACAATTATTTTATACGTTTTTTAAAATCGGACTTTTTGGTTTTGGCGGAGGATACGCCATGCTTTCTATGATTCAGGGCGAAGTGGTAACCCGTTACGGGTGGCTTTCCACATCCGAATTTACAGATATCGTTGCGCTCAGCCAAATGACTCCGGGGCCTATCGGTATCAATTCGGCTACTTATGTGGGATACACGGCTGTTGTGAATGCCGGATATTCTCATGCAGTAGGTGTTATCGGGTCTGTCATCACAACCTTGTCGGTCGTGCTCCCGTCTTTTATTTTGATGATTGTAATCAGCCGTTTCTTCCTGAAGTTTCAGAAACATCCGGCGGTAGAGGCCGTGTTTCGCGGACTGCGCCCCGGCGTGGTAGGCTTGCTTGCCGCCGCTGCTTTGGTATTGATGAACGGAGAGAATTTCGGAACGGATACGTATCAGATTGTTATCAGTTCTTTGCTCTTCATCGGGGTTTTCATTGCTTCTTACCGCTATAAGGTTAACCCGATAATGCTGATTGTGATTTGTGGGGTGTTAGGTTACGCCTTTTATTGAATCGCGCCGGTTTTACCAGCATGACAATGGTGATATGAAAAGCCCCTGCACACCCGTCTGTAAACAAAGCGGTGTGTAGGGGCTTCTCTCATTTTCCGGTTGCCCTAATTTCCGTTATTCTAATGAATCAACGTCCAATTCTTCACTCTTCCGATAGCCTGTACTGGTCAGTACGGCAACCAAAAGCTGTTCTTCATCTACGATTCTCACTTCGATAAACGGAGCGCGGGCATGATTGAATGTTTCGAATGCCTCGGCGTAAACATACCCTTCGCGCGCCGGGCGCAAGAAAGTAATGTTGGCATTCAAGGAAAGTGTCAGTTTCTGATGGCTGTTTGCCACAGCGGCAAAAGCTAAATCGGCTAACGTAAACAACGCTCCGCCCTGACATACGCCTCCTGCGTTCAGGTGGTTTTGCGTGATGAGCATACGTGCTTTCGCATATCCCGGCTGGATTTCCAGCAATTCTACTCCGGCGTTAACCGCAAAGCGGTCGTTCGCCAACATTTCTTTCAGTGTTCCCATAGGTTTAGTGAATAGTAACCATTGTCGCTCCGAAACCATATTCGCGGAACGAAGCGTCTTGGCTTTGGTAAGTTTTATATTTGCGTTTCAGTTCATCTAAAATAGCCCGTCGCAATACGCCGTCGCCCTTTCCGTGGATGAATACAATCCGCTGTCCCTTGCGGTTTTTATATTCGTCGAGCGTTTTGCGGAATACATCCAACTGGTAGTTGAGCATTTCGGCGTTTCCCATTCCGGTGGTATCGTCTAACAGCTCATTGATATGTAAATCTACCTCTACGATGTCGTTTTTCATTGCTTTCGGCTGAGGCTGTTTCCGGGGAGCGGCAGGTACGCTTTTCTGCAACAGCGCTTCTTTAATGTCTTCAGCCGAGACAAACACCTGTTTCGGGCTTTCGTCGTCTTTTACGATGTCGTAAATTAACGCCGGTTCATTGAAGAAATCGGAAGGCTGGAAAGTGTGCAGTTTATAAAACTTCACCGTGTCGATGCGTATTTCTTGGCTTACAGCCGGCTTGAGCTGGAAACTGCGGTCGTCTTTATAAGCCACTAATTGGACTGCTACGCGCTCCATTTCGTTCAGGTTAGCCTTTTCAAACTCTTCGAGGTGCATTTTCATGTTCGGCTTTACCGTGCCCCGGCTGCGCAATGTCCAGTTTTTCCCTTCTGCCGCCAGATACAGAAAATCAATAAAATAATTGCTGTCGTTTATCAGGTAAGCATCAAAGGCTGTGGTGGATATCGCTTTAGCGTCTTGCGGAACGTAAGCCAGAAAGACATTCAGCACGTCATTTCCCCGAATCTCAGGCGCACGGTAAGTGATGGGTTTGTCATCTTCTTCCTCTTCTTCCGTTTCGGGAGCTGCCTGCACCGGTTTCGATGTCGTTTTCAGCGGGATATTGTAATCGTCTGTTTCTATCACGACACATTCGCGTATGAGCATGGGTATTTCGAATCCGTCTTCATCTTCTACCAGCGCAATGTCTTTTCCCTGAAAGCCTTTCACTACGCCGCCTCCTACTTCGCTTAAAAAGCGGACTTTATCTCCTATTTTCATTGTCTCTTATCTTTAATTGATTGAGTTACAAATGTAAAAAGTTTCCGGTAAAAAAGAAAACATTGACCTTATTTATACTTTCTTTCCTTACGAAAAAAAAGAAGGGGAAATAGTCAGCCGATATATCCTGAAAAACGCTAACGGTAGCGTGGGGCATTCCATGCGGTAGTGTTGACCGATTCTATTCGGAAGACTGACCGGTTCTACCGTTAGTGTTTTTGACGTTTACGGCTAAGAGGTAAAAGGCTTGAAACAAGGCGGTTATGCGTATTCATGTTTCATCCCGTTTTTTTTACCTTCTGATAACGCGCCGGCGCTTGCGGTGTTGCAATCGTTTGCGTTTGTACGCCGTCCACCGACGGTGAATTTGCCAGAGGCTCAAACCTCCCACCACTACAAGTATCAGGACTACGATGCCGCTGTTCAGATTGTCTCCTTTTACGCGCGACCAAATTTCAAGCACCTGTGCCGTATGTTCGCCGAAATCTCGAATCATGGCGCAGCGGGCAATAACGGAGCGGTCGGGATATTGCGTATTACGCAGTTTCACATGTTTCGCCGTATCGCCGAAAAAATAGCTCGCATCCACATACCCGGTCAGCGTAGAGTCGGTACAAGCCTCCAGTATTTCGGGGGCGGCTATCGAACTGACGTATCCGTTTTCTTCCATATTGCGCAAAGCAATGTCGGGACGGCAAAGGAAATTGATGAAGTAACTTGCTGCCTCTTTGTTACGGGCGTACCGGGGGATTACCCAACCGTCGTACCAAACGTTGCTGCCTTCCTCCGGCACGGTATAAGCCAAGTCAACGCCTACTGCCTGTGCCTCCTCGATGGCCCACTGCGCATCTCCGCTCCACGTCATGTTCAGCCACGCCTTTCCTTTGGTCATCATTTCCTTGCCGAAATCGGCTTCCCAACCCGCCACATTCGGTTTCAGCAGCTTCAGATACTTTTCCACCGAGTCCATAGCCGCAGGCGAGTAGTCGTTCATCAGCTCAGATACCGTCTTGCTTCCATCTTTCAACTCCTGCCGGTGCGCATACAGCAATGCCGTTCCGTAAGAATCGCGGTAAGCATCTTTCATCAGAATTTTTCCAGAAAAGCGTTTGTCCCACAGACATCCCCATGACGCCAACTCCTCTTCTTTGACAAATTTCTTATTGTAAAGGATGCCTGCCGTTCCCCACATGTAACAAACGGCATACCGGCTGGCAGGCAAGTCGCCGTCTGCCGTCAGCTTGTCAATCTGCTCGCGGATAAACGGGGCAACGTTGTTCATATAATTGGGAGAGTGGGCAAATACCGTGTCGATAGGCAACAGCAACCCCTTATGCAGCATACGTTCGATGATATATTCCGAGGGGCATACCACATCAAAGTCTTCGTGACCCTTTTCTATCTTGGTAAGCATGATTTCGTTGATATCAAAGGTTTGATACACGATTCGTATGTCTTTTCCGGTCTGTTCCTTGTAATACTGTTGGAAATCTTCCAGCACACCTTCGCCGATGTAATCTGCCCAGTTATAGATTTTAAGTATATTCTCCCGCTTTTCGGCGGCATTATAACAACTCGAAAATCCGATACAGGCAAGTAATGTTACGAGGATAAGATTCAGCTTTTTCATTTCGTTTTCTGTGATTGAAGTTGTTTCTTCTTATCAGTCCGCAGGTTAAGCACGATGAGGGTAACCAATATCACGATAAAGATAATGGCAGACAGCGGACGCAGTTCGGGCGTCAGTCCTCCCTTGCGGGCATCAGCATAGATGTAGGTAGAGAGGGTTTCCAATCCCTGATTTCCGATGGTAAATACCGTTACGGCGAAATCGTCGATAGAGATAGTCAACGCCAGAATAAACCCGCTTATCATTCCCGGACGGATTTCGGGGATGATAACTTTCCATAACGCCTGCATGGGCGTAGCTCCCAAGTCGAGTGCCGCTTCATATAGGTTCGGATTCATCTGTTTCAGTCGGGGAAGCACACTCAATACCACGTAAGGCGTACAAAACGTAATATGTGCCAATACGACGGTAGTAAATCCCTGAGTGATTCCTAACGAAACGAACAGCAGGAACAGCGAAATACCCGTAATAATGTCTCCGTTCAGAATAGGAATGGTATTGACAAACCCCATTGCTTTACGGCTTCGTGCTTTCAGGTTGAAGATACCTATTGCTGCGATGCTGCCCAAAAGGGTAGAGACCGTTGCCGCGATAACAGCAATCGCCACGGTGTTGATACACGCATTCATGAGCGAATGATGGGCATTGGTATTTAAGAGCGAGCCGTAAAGTTTCAGCGAGAATCCCGTCCAGTTACCCAATACTTTCGATTCGGTAAACGAATAGATGATGATGATAGCTATCGGGGCATAAAGCAGTAACAGCAACACCCATAGGTAGGTCTGCATAAGGATTCGTTTTACCATAGTCCGCCTCCTTTCTCTGTTTCTGATTTCTCATCGGAACTGAAGAGCGAAGTGGCGGCTATCAGGAATAACATAATCAGCGACAGCGCCGCGCCGTAGTTCCACAAACTGTTGTTGATGTTCTCCTGAATCGTAGTACCAAACAGCTTGATGTTATTCATCGTAAGCAGTTCGGCGATGGCAAAGGTAGAGATGGTAGGCATGAACACCATCATGATTCCGCTCACGATGCCCGGCATGGAGAGCGGGAAGACTACTTTCCAGAATACCTGATAAGAGTTTGCCCCCAAGTCTTGTGCCGCTTCGATGTAGCTGCTGTCCATTTTCTGTAATGTATTGTATATCGGATAAATCATGAAAGGAATGAAGTTATAGATCATTCCGAATATCAAAGCGCCTTCGCCCAGCGGCAGTTGGAAGAAATCGAACAGAGCTACCGTGGCAAGCGTACGCACCAGTATGTTTACCCACATGGGGAGGATGAACAGCATGATGATGGTTTTCGAGTAGCTTGATTTGCTCCGGCTCAGAATCCAAGCGGCGGGATACCCCAAGAGGATGCACCCGATGGTGGTAAGGATGGCGATGCCGATGGAATAAATAAAGGTGTTCATGGCCTCGGGATGGTCGAAGAACTTACGGAAGTTGTCCAGCGTAAGGTGTCCGCCATCGTCGGTAAAGGCGTAAACCACAATCAGCAGCAGCGGGATGATTACAAATATCACTGAAAATATCAGGTAAGGCAGCGTCCAACTTTTACGCGACGCGAAAAATAGTTGCAGTTTGTTCATTTCTTTAATAAAAGCAGGCAACAGGGTTATACAATAACACGGATGTCTTGGGGACGGATGGTGATACCCACACGGTCGGAATCGTCCCACACATCGTTCGTGTCAACAAAAACGTTTTCATCCCAGTCTGATAGCACGGTCAGGTGATAATGATTCCCCTTGTAAAGGATAAACTTCACTTCGCCCGTCAACATTCCGTCTTCGGCATCGTCTTGCAGGATAACCTTGTCGAAGTCTACCTCTATGCGCACCGGTTGTCCGCTTTCCGGAATCTTTTCAGACGGTATGGGAGCACATTCAAATTCACATCCCAAGAATTCTACGTGGGTGGTGTCTTTTACTTTTCCTTCGAACACATTGCAAGTACGCTCTTTCTTCATAATATGGATATCGAACGGCTTGACGAGCAGTCCCACTTCGCTGCCCACCTCGAACGCATGATAATCTTGAACGATAATCTCATAGTCGGCACACATCACTGCCATTTCGTAATGAACACCCTTGAAGATGCACGACTGTACCACGCCGCGCAGTTGTGCCCGGTCTGATACGGGGAATATGTATAAATCTTCCGGGCGGATAACCACATCCACCGGAGCGTTCTCGCCGAAACCTTCATCGACACACTCAAACTCTTGTCCGCAGAACCTAACCAGCTTGTCTTTCACCATTGTACCGTTCAGGATGTTGCTTTCGCCGATAAAATCTGCTACAAACGCATTGATAGGCTCATTATAAATATCGGTAGGCGTGCCGATTTGCTGTATTTTCCCCTCACTCATTACTACGATGGTGTCGCTCAGCGTAAGCGCTTCCTCTTGGTCGTGGGTGACATAAACAAAGGTGATGCCCAGCCGTTTGTGCATCTCTTTCAGCTCCATCTGCATGTCTTTCCGCATCTTGAGGTCGAGCGCAGCCAGCGGTTCGTCGAGCAGTAACACCTCTGGCTCGTTGACGATGGCACGCGCTATCGCCACCCGTTGCTGCTGTCCGCCCGAAAGCGAGTCCACATCGCGATACTCGTAGTCCGTCATTCCCACCATTTTCAATGCAGCTTTCACCTTGCGCGTCATGTCTTGCTTGGGCATCTTTTTCAGTTTCAGCCCGAAAGCAATGTTGTCGTACACGTTCAGATGAGGGAACAAGGCATATTTTTGAAAGACCGTATTGACCGGCCGCCTGTGGGGAGGCGTTTGGGTTATTTCTTTTCCGCTGATACAGATGTTCCCTTCCGATGCGGTTTGAAATCCGGCAATCAGTCGCAGCAACGTTGTTTTTCCACATCCCGACGGCCCCAATATCGTTACAAACTCCCCTTTGCGGATGGAAAGATTGATGTGGTCTAAAGCTGTTTTGTCACCAAAAAACTTAGATACGTTGTTTATTTCAATGATTGTTTTGTTATCGTTTTGCATGTCTTTTGAAAATTGTGCGCAAAGATACATATATAATGTTACAGCGGTAAATGTTTGGGCAAATAAATTGCGCGGAATGCTTATTCTTATGCCGATGAAACCGGCTTGAAACACAAGCCGTAGCGTTAGTAAACACATGCGGTAGTTTGAACAGGTTTATGCGGTAGTGTTGATGAACACATGCGGTAAAGAAAACGGCCTAATATTGACGGCTTTTGAAACTTTTATTTATCTTTGTTCCGCATTTGTCATTAACAGAATTAAAGAGTAAATATGAAAAAGATAATCATAGCCATAGACGGATTTTCATCGTGCGGGAAAAGCACGATGGCGAAAGACCTTGCCAGAGAAGTTGGATATATCTATATCGACACCGGAGCAATGTATCGCGCCGTTACGCTGTATTGTATCGAACATAATCTGTTTAACGCCGACGGAACCATCCGTGAAGAAGAACTGAAGACACAAATGCAGGATATACACATTTCGTTCCGTTTGGATGCCGAAACGCAACGCCCCGTAACCTATCTGAACGGGGCAGATGTGGAAAACCGCATCCGTACGATGGAGGTATCTTCACGTGTCAGTCCGGTGGCCACATTGGGATTCGTGCGCGAAGCGTTGGTTCGCCAGCAACAGGAGATGGGCAAAGACAAAGGCATCGTGATGGACGGCAGAGACATCGGCACGGTGGTTTTTCCGGATGCCGAACTGAAAATATTTGTAACCGCTTCTGCTGAAATACGCGCCCGTCGCCGGTACGACGAGCTGAAAGCAAAGGGCGAGGAGGCTTCGTTCGAAGAAATCTTGCATAACGTAGAGGAACGAGACCGCATTGACCAAAACCGCGAAGTGAGTCCGCTGCGTAAGGCAGACGATGCTGTTTTGTTGGATAATAGCAATATGACCATTGCCGAACAGAAAGAATGGTTGAAACGTCAATTTGATAAGGCTGTACATGTATAACGTAGAAATAGACGAAGGGTCGGGCTTCTGTTTCGGGGTGACAACCGCCATCCGCAAGGCGGAAGAGGAGCTGGCTAAGGGTGAACCGCTCTACTGCTTGGGAGATATCGTGCATAACGGTCAGGAATGTGAGCGGCTGAAAAAGATGGGGCTTATCACCATTGACCACGAGATGTTTGCCCGTTTGAAAAACGTGAAAGTATTGCTCCGCGCTCATGGCGAACCGCCTCAGACTTACGAGCTGGCGCAAAAAAACAACATCGAGATTATCGACGCCACGTGTCCGGTAGTGCTTCGGCTGCAAAAACGCATCAAGCAGGAATACGACACAACACCCACCGACCGCGAGAAGCAAATTGTTATCTACGGGAAAAAAGGACATGCCGAAGTATTGGGACTGGTAGGGCAGACCAACGGGCGGGCTGTCGTTATCGAAAAGTTAGAGGAAGTCGAGAAGCTGGACTTCTCGAAAGATATCCGGCTGTATTCGCAAACCACCAAGTCGCTCGACGAGTTCCGCAAGTTAGTGGCGTACATCGAAAGCCACATTTCGGCAGATGCTTCCTTTCAATATTACGACACGATATGCAGGCAAGTGGCAAACCGTATGCCTAATATCCGCGAGTTTGCCGCTTCGCACGACTTGATATTTTTTGTTTGCGGGCATAAAAGTTCGAACGGGAAAATACTTTTTCAGGAATGTAAGAAGGTAAATCCCAACTCGTATCAGATAGACCGTCCGGAAGAAATAGACAAGAATTTGCTGAAAGACGCTCTTTCTATTGGAATATGCGGAGCCACTTCAACGCCGAAATGGTTGATGGAAGCCTGCAAAAAAGTAATAATGAACGAATAACGCTACAAAAAAACACAGAATTTTAACATCGTTATCGCAACAGATTTACTACCTTTGCAGGAGTAAGAAATCTAACTAACAACATAATATAAACGTATGGGAACTATTAAATGTATCGGTATCTTGACTTCCGGTGGTGATGCTCCGGGTATGAATGCTGCTATTCGTGCCGTAACACGTTCGGCTATCTATAATGGATTGCAGGTAAAAGGTATTTATAGAGGTTATAAAGGATTGATTACCGGCGAAATCCAAGAATTCAAAACGCAAAACGTAAGCAACATTATACAGTTGGGAGGTACGATATTGAAAACAGCCCGTTGTCAGGAATTCAAAACTCCTGAAGGACGTAAGATTGCTTATGAAACGATGCAACGTGAAGGCATCGACGCACTGATTGTTATCGGTGGAGACGGTTCGCTGACGGGAGCAAGACTGCTTGCACAGGAATTTGATGTTCCGTGTATCGGTTTGCCGGGTACTATCGACAACGATTTATATGGAACGGATACCACGATTGGTTATGACACGGCGCTGAATACCATTCTTGACGCAGTAGATAAAATCCGTGATACGGCTACTTCACACGAGCGTTTGTTCTTTGTGGAAGTGATGGGACGCGATGCCGGTTTCCTTGCACTGAACGGAGCTATCGCAGCAGGAGCAGAAGCTGCCATCATTCCGGAGTTTAATACAGAGGTAGACCAGTTGGAAGAATTTATCAACAACGGTTTCCGTAAATCGAAGAACAGCTCTATCGTTTTGGTTGCCGAAAGCGAAATCACGGGTGGTGCCATGCATTATGCCGAACGTGTGAAGAATGAATATCCGCAGTACGACGTGCGTGTAACCATTTTAGGACACTTGCAGCGTGGCGGACGTCCTACGGCTCACGACCGTATCATTGCCAGCCGTATGGGTGTAGCCAGCATTGAAGCGCTGATGGAAGGTCAACGTAACGTAATGATTGGTATTGAAAACGACCAGATTGTTTATGTTCCGTTTACAAAAGCTATCAAGAACGATAAGCCGATTGACCGTGAGCTGGTAAATGTACTGAATGAATTGTCTATCTAATCTGTTCTTGTAATTCGGACGAAAGATTACATTATTAAATATAAAGAGAGGCGGCTGATAGCATTGCGCATCGGTCGCCTCTCTTCGTTAGGGAGTGGTTATGATTTTATTTGTCAGTGCCCCAGTCTTTAGCTCCCTGCTCTTTCAGTTTCAGCGTAGCAGCTTCGGCTTTCTTCATCGTTTCAGCCTCTTCTTCCGGAGTAGCGAAAGCATGTTTGTAACCTTTCACGTCGTTCCAGTGACCGCGAGTAAAGTCGGGGAAGGCAATCGGAGCGCATCCGTTATCCATTGAGATACTTCCTAATTCAGCCAAGCTACACCATTCAGCCAAATCGTATACATCCATATCCAGCGGAAGTCCGTTTTGCAGACAGTAAACCAAACGAGCGTCCATGATAAAGTCCATACCTCCGTGTCCGCCTACCTCTTTAGCCATTTCGCCGTATTTTTTCAGGATAGGATGCTGGTATTGTTTTTCCAACTGTATTTTCTCTTCTTGCGGTAAGAAAGAATGTGAACTCAAGTCGTCTACCTTAGGTTCTACACCAGACTCTTGCAACTGTTCAGAGCTTAACGCATATCCTTCAATCGGATATTTGTTTGCAAAACCTTTTGTTCCGGTCAGTTGGTACAAACGGTTGTAAGGCTGCGGGTTCATAACATTGTGTTGGATTTCGATAACCTTACCCAGCTGAGTACGGATTAACGTAGTGGTGTGGTCGCCGTTTCTGAAAGTGTCGCAAGGTTCTCCTGTTGCTTTTTCTACCAGTTCCTTTCCATGAACAGATTTGGTATCCATAGCTACCAGTGTGGTCATGCGGTCGCCGCGGTGGATATTCAGAGCTTGAGCTACCGGGCCTAAGCCGTGAGTGGCGTATACATCGCCGCGATGCTCCATGTTGTAACGCAAGCGCCATCCCAATTTGTCTTGTTCTCCATCCTTCCAGTAATAATCCCAGAAGTCATCCAAATTATGGATGTATGCACCTTGTGCGCGGATAACCTCGCCGAATACTCCCTGCTGTGCCATGTTCAGCGTATTCATTTCAAACCAGTCGTAGCAGCAGTTTTCCAGAATCATACAATGCTTGCGAGTCTTTTCGCTGAGGTCGATAAGCTCCCAGCATTGCTGCAAGTTCATAGCCGACGGAACCTCGATAGCCACATGTTTTCCGTGTTCCAATGCATATTTGGCAATGGGGAAGTGGTGAATCCAGTCGGCGGCAATGTATACCAAGTCGATATCATCGCGTTCGCAAAGCGCTTTGTAGCCTTCAGCTCCATCGTAGATAGCAGCTTTGGGCAACCCTGCTTTCTGCAAGTATTTCTGGCAGTTTTCAGCACGGTCTTTTTCATGGTCGCAAAGCGCAACGATGTGTGTACCCGGAATGTACGTAAAACGTTCTACGGCACCGGGGCCTCTCATACCCAAGCCTACAAAGCCTACTCGAACGACTTCCATTTTCGGGGCGGTAAGTCCCAATACCGATTGCTGACCTTCCGGACGTTCCGGAGTATCGACTACAATAGTACCTTTCTCCCAATGGTACGGTGTACCGTAGGTCGAGACAAGTTGTTCCTCCTGTACTTGCGCGCAGGAAACCGAAGCCAAGACGCAGGCTCCTAAAAAGAATTTGGTTAGTGTCTTCATTTTTTTTGATGTTTGATTAATATAAAATTGGTTGATTCAGATTGTTTAAGGTATTCGTGAAAAATGTATTTATAGCTTTTCGGATATTTTTCCGTGCGGTGTCAGGGCAGACAGCCTTTTCCAGTTCCATGCCTTTCGGAGTAATAGGAACCAAAGTGTCAAATCCGGCACGACGTAATTCCGTTTCGTTATCAATGCGTCCGGCAATCAATACCGTAGGGATGCCAAGCGGAAGTGTACGATTCAGCACTCTTTCTGCTATTTTCCCCATAAGCGTTTGAGAGTCGGCTTTTCCTTCTCCCGTGATTACCATGTCTGCATCTTTTATTTGTTGGTCAAAATGAATGGCATCCAATAACAGATCGGCTCCCGGAACCAATTTCGCATCAAAGAAAGCGTATAAAGCTCCGCCCATTCCTCCGGCAGCTCCTGAGCCGGGTAAGGAAGCTATGCTTTTTCCTGTGGTTTGGCGTATGATTTCAGACAAGCGTTTCATTCCTTCCTCTAAAGCGGTTACTTGTGATGTAGTTGCCCCTTTTTGAGGAGCAAAAACATGCGTTGCCCCTTCTTTCCCGCAAAAAGGATTACGGACATCGCAAGCCACGGTGAAGTTTGCTTCTGAAATGGCTTTATCCAACCTGCTTATATCAATGCGGGCAGTGCTGCATACGGCTTCACCTCCCTGTCTTAATTCAATTCCGTTTGCGTCATATAATTTGGCTCCGAGGGCTTGCAACATTCCGAGTCCGCCATCGTTTGTTGCGCTGCCTCCTATCCCGATCAGGAATTTCCGGTAGCCACGTTTCAAAGCATCTCGTATCAGTTCTCCTGTTCCGAAAGAAGTTGTTTTCATCGGGTTACGTTCTTCCGGAGTTAATAAAGGAAGCCCACTCGCTTCAGCCATTTCGATGACAACAGTTTGCGTGTCTCCCAATATTCCGTATCGGACGGTTTGCAAACGCATCAGCGGGTCATGAACTTCGGTATAAATGAATTTTCCGTTGGTAATATGTACCAAAGTATCGAGTATACCTTCCCCTCCGTCTGCTACCGGCAAGCAAACGGTTTGGCACGTAGGAAACAGTCTGCGGATTTCTTCAGCAGCACAGTTTTCTACCTCTTCAGAGGATAAACAACCTTTGAATGAATCAATGGCGAGAACTGTTTTCTTTATCATGCTTGGGCTGTTGTGTTTTAGGTCGTTTCATATAATCAGTCGGAGTCATTCCGAATTCATCTTTAAAGCACTGACGGAAATAAGCAACGGTAGCAAAACCGGTTTGGTCTGACACCTCGGTAATGGTATACTCTCCGCTATCCAATAATTCGATGCTTCTTCTCATTTTTATTTTGCGTACAAATTCGTTTGCCGAGATATTTGTCAGTCCTTTTATCTTACGGTAAAGCGTAGAGTGGCTCATACACATTTTATCGGCAATGAAACCTACGTCAATTTTTTCCAGACTTAGATTCTCTTCAATGATGTTGGTTACTTTATCCAAAAACTCTTGGTCAAGTTTGCTCAGTGTGCGACGCTCGTTTTCCACATTCTTGCGTTCGGTTTCTGTCACAGGAGTAGAAGTTATTAGTCCTGCTATTTTCCGACGGTTTTCCAGAATGTTATTGATGCGGCTGTTCAGGAGGCGGGCACTGAACGGCTTGGTTATAAACGAGTCTGCCCCGGCTGCATAACCTTCTTCTTTATCGTTCAGCGTATCTTTTGCTGTGAGCAGAATAACCGGTATATGGCTGGTGCGTATGTCTTCCTTGATGTGTTTACATAATTCGATTCCATCCATTACAGGCATCATGATGTCGCTGATAATGATGTTGGGGATACGGTTTTGAGCCAACTCCCATCCCTCCTGTCCGTTGTTGGCTGTTAATACCTCATACGTGTTTTCGAACGAACTGCGAATGTATTCACGTATATCGTGGTTGTCTTCCACCACAAGGATGATGGAACGATTCTCTTCTTTTTCTGTCGTGGCATCGGCATCCTGTTCTGCCGTTTCGGTTTGGATTGTCGAACGGTGTTCGGCATTCGGATAAGTATTATCCGTTAATATCTTCAGGGTAAACTTGCTTCCTTTGTCGGGTTCGCTTTCTACTTCTATAAAGCCTTCGTGAAGGTCGGTAAGCGATTTTACCAAAGCCAGTCCGATTCCGGAGCCGGAGACTTGATACTTGCCGCTTCCCTGATAGTACCGTTCGAATATATGATTTAACGATTCTGCATCAATGCCATGTCCTGTGTCTTCTACTGAAAACAGCGTATAGCGGTTTCCGTTTTCTTCGGCAGCAGACAGCGAAAGGGTAATACTTCCTTTCGGAGTATACTTCAAAGCGTTCGACATGAGATTGTCGAGTATCACAGTCAGAATCTCACGGTCGCAGTAAATAACCTGATTTTCTGCGTTGGTACGGATGTTGATGGTTACTTCCGGATTACGGTTTAGTTCTTTATACTTAATACCTATTTCTTGTATTAAGTTTGCTACATTTTCCCGTCCGACCTTCAGCTTCCGGTTTTCCGTTTCCGTCTTTCTGAATTCCAGAATCTGGTTTATCAGATTAAGCAGGCGGGTTGCACTGTCGCGTATGATACCGATTTTATTAGCCTGTTTAGGCGAGAGCGTTTTGTCTGCCTGCAAATCTTCCAGCGGACCGAGAATAAGCGTTAGCGGCGTACGCAGTTCATGAGTAATATTCGTATAAAAGCGCAATCGCTCGTTATTCAGTTTTTGTTCGCTTTCGTGGCGGTGATGTTCTAAGTTAAGCCGGTTTTCCAACGTAAGTTTACGCCGGTAAAAACGGAATATAAGAACTATAATTCCTATGCAAATAAGGAAATATCCGAGTTTGGCATACCATGTCAGATAAAGAGGAGGAGTTATGACTATTTTTACAGAGGTAAACTTTTCTCCCCACGGCTGGTTGTTGAGTTTGGCTTTTACCTTAAACACATATTCCCCCGGTGGAAGGTTTCGGAACGTAACCTGATTTTCTTCGTGGGTTTCAAACCAAGTGTTTCCTAATCCTTGCATGGTATAAGCATATTCCGCCTGCATACTTTGTGTATAGTCAAGTACGTTGAATATGATGCGAAACGTATTCCAATCGTATGAGAGGGTTATTTTTTTGTCTGTAAGCGGAACGATTTTTTCTTTGTTTTCATTATCCGATTGCGTCCCGTAACTTTTTATTTCAGTGATTTGCACCGGAATGTCGGTTGTCGATTCTGCTACATTGGCAGGGTTAAACCAGCATACTCCGTTTTGTGAACCGAAATATAAGTTACCTTCCGAGTCTTTACATACCGAACCATCCATGAAGTCGCCCACAGGAACATTCTGACGGTATGTATAATTATAGAAGCGCTGTTCAGAACTGTTCCAATGCGCGATTCCACCGTTGGTACTGATCCATATTTCACCCCGTAGGTCTTCGGTAATGGCACGCACGTTGGGGTTTGCCGTTTTCTCATTGTCGGCATACGTCTTTATATTTTCAGGGTGCAGAGGGTCGGCAATATACGAAACCCCGTTTCGCGTAGCAGCCCAAATTCCGCCTTTACTGTCTTGAAAGAGTCCGTTTACAGCGTCCGAGCTTAATCCGTTCCGGGTATCGATGTGATGTAACAGCGTGGTTTGTTCCGTATTTATAACTTGGATGCCCTTGCCGAATGTTCCTACCCAGAGTCTGCCGGCTTGGTCGAATAACAGTCCGTGAACCATCTGCGATTTCAACAAGGCATTGATTTTATCTTCTTTTCGTGCTTTCCCGTTTCGTACGGTGAATATACCGTTTTGTGTACCTATCCAGATGCTTTCTCCCTGCTCGTAAAAGCAGCAGGCTTCCACGTCTGTTTCGTCCAGCGGAACACGGGTTACGGTTTGCGTAGACGGATTGCAGGTTAGAACCCCGTCGCGGTACAAGCCAAACCATAATGTATTGCTTTTATCCTTATATATAGTAGATACATGGGTGTTGGAATTGGTCTGTTTGTTTAATGAGATGATTTTTTTCAATTTGCTGTTCTGAAACACAGCCACTTCATTTTCGCCTCCCAGCCAGATTTGTCCTTCATTGTCAACGGCTATTCCCCACACTTGCTTGTTGCGTAATTTCCCGTCCTTCAGCGTAATATACTCCAGTGTACGGAAAGCAGGCTGAGCATAGCTTAAAAAGTCTGCCCCTCCGCGGTAGTTTCCTATCCATATATTGCCGAACGAGTCTTGTAAGAAACAGCTTGCGTTGGGCGAAGAAACTCCGTGTGTATCGTTGGTCACTTTGATGTTATGGAATTGGATGTTTTCACGCGAAGTAAAAACATTTTCTTGCATGTCTAAAATGCTGACTCCCCCCATGTGCGTACATACCCAGAGGCGTCCGTCGGTGCTTTGACCGATGTCGGATACCCTGTCGGATAAAATCGAATTGGGGTTGTCGGCATCATGCCGGAAGTTGATGAACTTTTCTTTGGGCTGGGTAAACAGAGCAAGTCCGCGGTCGGTTCCTACCCATACGTTTCCATCCTTATCCGTGTAAATACACTGCACACTGTTTCCCGGTATGCTTTCAGCCTCTTTAGCGTCATGGGAAAAGTTTCGGCAGGTTTTCTTCTTTATATCGATGATAGCCATCCCGTGGTCTGAATACCCGACAAAAAGATTTCCTTTTCCGTCGTCGCATGTACAGAAGAATCCTTCTTTAAGCCCTTTGATGATGCCGGCTTCATAATGGGTGAATGTTTGAGAAGAAAGGATATAATGGTCTATCCCCCTGTAACGGTGAGTAATCCAGACACCGCCGTCGGATGCCCGGCTCAGATGGGCTATTTCATCGGAAAGCAGCCCCGATTTAGTAGTATAGTGTGCAATGAATTGTTGCGCCAGACAGTCGAATACGAAAATGCCGTCCCGTTTGGTTCCTATCCATAGCGTATGATTTTCGTTGCAACTGAGGATGGAGGTCAGCTCATTGCTTTTCAAATCAGAATTCCGGGTGTTGTAAATCGTGATGTTCCTTCCGTCGAATCGGTTCAGCCCCGATTCGGTTGCTATCCATACATACCCCAGTCCGTCTTGCTCGATGTCGATAACATAATTGCTCGTGAGTCCGTCTGTAACCTCGATACGTTTAAACGTATATTCGGGTCCGGTAGAGACGGCACGGCAATGGCTTGCCAACATCCAAATTAAGATAACAAAGAGAAGGTTTTTCATCATGTTTTTTAGTACAAAGTTTACAACGAAACAAAAGTACGATAAAATCGGGAGTTTTTTGTTGTTTTGTCTCGAAAATTACGGATAGTAGGCAAAAATCATTGTCACATCCCCTTCAGAACTACCTGTAAGCCCTGTTTTTTTTCTATGGGTAGAAACCTCAAGTCCTTCCCATAGCGTTCCTCCTTTCTACCGCAAGCGTAAGGCAACTTATCCCATAGCGTTCTCGTCATGTAATTTATGCTTAAAATTCCTACTGCTTTTGCTTATTTTTTGGTACATAACTTTGGTGATTATCGCGTAATTTTGTATGACAAGCTTTAAGAAGGCTTGTCTCTGACATTCGAATATTTTTTTGTAAATAAGATTAAATGCTATGGTAAACTTTTCACTTGAAGGTAAGGTTGCTCTCGTAACGGGAGCTTCTTACGGTATCGGCTTTGCGATTGCTACCGCTTTTGCCCAAGCAGGCGCAACCATTGTTTTCAACGACATTAAGCAAGAACTGGTAGACAAAGGTCTGGCTTCTTATAAAGAAAAAGGTATAGAAGCTCACGGATATGTATGTGATGTGACCGACGAAGCAGCGGTAAATGCTTTTATCGCTCAGGTAGAAAAAGAGGTAGGTGTTATCGATATCTTGGTAAATAACGCCGGCATCATCAAGCGCATCCCGATGTGTGAAATGTCTGCTGCCGAATTTCGTCAGGTAGTCGATGTCGACCTGAATGCTCCTTTCATCGTATCGAAAGCCGTTATTCCGGGCATGATAAAAAAAGGACATGGAAAAATCATTAATATCTGTTCGATGATGAGCGAGCTGGGACGCGAAACCGTATCGGCGTATGCGGCTGCCAAAGGCGGATTGAAAATGCTTACCCGCAATATCGCATCCGAATACGGAGAATACAACATCCAGTGTAACGGCATCGGGCCGGGGTATATTGCTACTCCGCAGACAGCACCTCTGCGCGAACGGCAGGCAGACGGCTCACGTCATCCCTTCGATGCGTTCATCGTGGCTAAAACTCCGGCAGCGCGTTGGGGAACACCCGAAGACTTGATGGGGCCGGCTGTATTTCTTGCGTCGGATGCTTCTAATTTTGTAAACGGACATGTATTGTATGTAGATGGCGGCATCCTTGCTTATATCGGCAAACAACCTAAATAGTCGGTTCTCCGAATAATCAAGAGCTTTGTTTATGGAACAAGTTTTCAGTTATATTATCGGACTGGGTGCGGCGGTCATGATGCCGATTATTTTTACCGTACTGGGCGTGTGTATCGGCATCCGGTTCGGTAAGGCACTTAAAAGCGGTTTGCTTGTCGGGGTAGGGTTTGTCGGACTGTCTGTTGTAACAGCGCTGCTTACCGGCAGTTTGGGAGACCCTTTAAAGCGCGTAACCGAAATTTACGGGTTAAGTCTCGGTATTTTCGACATGGGATGGCCTGCTGCTGCTTCCGTAGCCTATAATACTTCGGTAGGAGCGTTTATCATTCCTGTTTGTTTGGCGGTAAATATACTTATGCTGTTTACGAAGACTACCAAGACTGTAAACATCGACCTTTGGAACTATTGGCATTTCGCTTTTATCGGTGCGGTGATTTACTTTGCCACGGATAATATCTGGTGGGGATTCTTCGCTGCCGTAATCTGTTACATCCTGACCCTGATAATGGCAGACTTAACGTGTAAGCAGTTTCAAACCTATTACGACAAGATGGAAGGGATATCCATTCCACAGCCTTTTTGTCAGGGATTTGTACCTTTTGCAGTTCTTATAAACAAGATGCTGGATAAGATTCCCGGTTTCGACAAGCTGAATATCGATGCCGAAGGCATGAAGCGTAAATTTGGCATAATGGGCGAACCGCTGTTTTTAGGCGTCGTAGTAGGATGCGGAATCGGTGCTTTGGCATGTAAAGACGGAAAAGAATTGGTCGACGGCATTCCTTCCATCCTCGGATTGGGTATCAAGATGGGAGCAGTGATGGAACTTATACCTCGCATAACGGCATTGTTTATAGAAGGACTTCGTCCTATCTCGGACGCTACGCGAGAATTGATAGCCCGTAAGTTTAAGAGTAACGTAGGCTTGAATATCGGCATGAGCCCGGCACTGGTTATCGGTCATCCCACCACGTTGGTGGTTTCTTTGCTGCTTATTCCGGTTACGCTTTTCCTGTCCGTTGTGCTTCCGGGAAACCAGTTTCTTCCATTGGCATCGCTGGCAGGGATGTTTTATCTCTTTCCTGCCGTGCTTCCGATAACAAAAGGAAATGTGTTGAAAACCTTTTTAATCGGTTTGGTGGCATTAATCGTGGGTTTGTATTTCGTAACAGACTTGGCCCCGTTCTTTACTCAGGCAGCCCAAGATGTGTATGCAAAGACCGGAGATGCTGCCGTAAAAATTCCCGATGGCTTTCAGGGCGGTTCACTGGATTTTGCCTCAAGCCTCTTTTCGTGGATTATTTTTCATGCAATATATAACTTAAAGGTCATCGGTTCGATTGTTTTGGTGGCTTTGACTTTGGGATTGGCTGTTTTCAACCGCAGGCGGATTATCAAAGAAAGCGAGAAAAAGTAAACAATCAAAGATGCGTGTGTGTTAAAAAAAGCAGGCACGAACAGTGCTTCTTGCATGGTTTTTCTTTCCTTTTTCTACCATGCAGCGAAGTATTGTCCGTGCCTTGCTCTATCTGTAAAAGCGATGTAAATCCTCTTACGTTGCATCAGAAAGCCAATCTCACAGAGTGGTCTCCTTTCTTGTATGTTTTCATGCTTTCCACTAAGTTTCCACATCCGTCATTTATTTTCTCACTTTCGTTTCGATAGCGGAAGTCCACGTCGCAAGAAGGTAGTGCAGACGAGATTTTCTTTTTACAGATGTCTGCAAATAAATAAATCTTGCTCCAAGTTTTGTATTCCATAAATCGTGTAAGCAATTCTTTTTGCCACTGTTCCATAACTACGATACAATCCACTCCTTTGTGCAAAATTTCTTTTAAACTCTTCTCCAGCTTTCTCTCACCCGGTGAACCTAATTCCGACATTTCTGCCGTGGTTATCTCGACACCGGTCACTTTAGCTTCATTCAGTTTCTTACGAAACAAACGTTCGGTAGAGAATACTTTTCCGGTACGTTCCAAACCAATAATTAAGACTTTCATGGCGCTTGATTTAAAGATTAGTAATAAGGGTAGAGGAATTGCTTTATACACCTCGTGCCTAAATGTATGAATTATTATTTAAATGAGCAAAAATAAATATGAATTATTATTTATTTTGAAGTAAAATAGATGATTTAATACAAAATATGGAAAAGAAGTGACCTTTTTGTTTTGCTTTTGACGTACGAAAAAAGCATGGAATACAGCGAATATTATCCGTGTAATCCATGCTTTGCCAATATCAGAACTTGACTTTTATTTATTTGCAGTTTCCGGTGCAGCGGGGTTTGATTTGTTTAAAGAAATCATTGCCTTTGTTATCAACAAGGATGAATGCCGGGAAATCTTCAACTTCAATTTTCCAGATGGCTTCCATTCCCAGTTCCGGATATTCCACACATTCGATGCTCTTGATGTTGTTTTGAGCCAAGATAGCAGCCGGACCACCGATTGAACCGAGGTAGAAACCGCCATGTTTCTTACAAGCGTCGGTAACGGCTTGGCTTCGGTTACCTTTAGCCAACATAATCATGCTTCCGCCGTGGCTTTGGAACAAGTCTACATACGGGTCCATACGTCCTGCCGTGGTCGGTCCCATAGAACCACACGCCATGCCCTGCGGAGTTTTAGCCGGTCCGGCGTAATAGATAGGATGATCTTTGATGTATTGCGGAAGGTCTTCACCACGGTCAAGGCGTTCTTTCAGTTTTGCATGAGCGATGTCTCGGCCCACGATGATAGTACCGTTTAATGACAGGCGTGTAGCAACCGGATACTTGTCGAGTTCGGCAAGGATTTCCGGCATCGGGCGGTTCAGGTCAATCTTCACGGCATTGCCTTCGCCAGCCTGACGCAATGCTTCCGGAATCAGTTCGCCCGGATTTGAATCAAGTTTTTCAATCCAGATACCGTCTTTGTTAATCTTACACTTGATATTGCGGTCGGCAGAGCAAGATACGCCCAAACCTACCGGACAAGAAGCGCCGTGGCGGGGCAAACGGATGATGCGTACATCGTGTGCATAATATTTTCCGCCGAACTGTGCGCCCAAACCGATGCGGTGAGCCTCGTCCAGAACTTGTTTTTCCAGTTCGATGTCGCGGAACGCACGTCCGTATTCGTTACCCGTAGTAGGCAGATTATCATAGAAGTGAGTAGAAGCCAGCTTAACCGTCAGCAGGTTCTTTTCGGCAGACGTTCCGCCGATAACGAATGCGATGTGGTAAGGAGGACAAGCCGCAGTACCCAACGTCTTCATTTTTTCAACCAAGAACGGAACCAGTGTAGCCGGGTTCAGGATAGCTTTTGTTTCTTGATACAAATAAGTCTTGTTGGCAGAACCTCCACCTTTGGTCACGCAAAGGAATTCATACTCCATGCCTTCGGTAGCTTCGATGTCGATTTGAGCCGGAAGGTTGCAGCGGGTGTTTACTTCTTCGTACATGCTGAGCGGAGCATTCTGTGAGTAACGCAGGTTTTCTTCGGTATAAGTTTTGTAAACTCCTAATGAAAGAGCTTCTTCATCACAGTAGCCGGTCCATACTTGCTGTCCTTTTTCTCCGTGGATAATTGCCGTACCCGTATCTTGGCAGAACGGCAAAACGCCTTTGGCAGCTACCTCTGCATTGCGCAGGAACGTAAGAGCTACGTATTTATCGTTGTCGCTTGCTTCTGGGTCGTTCAAAATCTTTGCCACTTGCTCGTTGTGAGAGCGGCGCAGCATGAATGAAACATCACGGAATGCAGCGTTTGCCATAGCTGTCAAACCTTCCTTTTCGATTTTCAGGATAGGTTTTCCTTCAAACTCGCTTACTGATACATAATCTTTGGTAAGCAGATAGTATTCAGTCGTATCTTTTCCTTTTTCGAACATCGGCTGATACTTGAATTCGGGTGTTGCCATAATCAAAAAATTAAAATGTTAGTCATTATGGAGCAAAGGTACAAAGTATTATTGAAATTTTTCCTTAATCAAGGTGAAAAGTTTTGCCTTGTTCCCAACAAAAAAACATGCTTCTGTGTCATGCCATCTTTTTTTGCCGGCATATCGTGTACGGGCTGTAAGCGTTGTTTTGGCATGTTTTGACACCTGAAAAATGCTATGGGTAGAACCGGTCAACGCTATGGGTAGAAACAGTAAACACTACCGCATGAAACAGGTAACACTAACGGTAGCGTTCGGAGGAGGTTCCGGCTGAAGATTTCTGCTTGTGTTCTCACGGGAAAAAACGTGTCTGAATAAACTTAATATCCGCTTATTTTCAGTAAGATATGGATTTAGTATGGAATTTAAGCGGCAGTCTGTAAATAAGTTCGTATCTTTGTGCCCGAATTTATAATAAATAAAGTATGAGTTATAATTTACTGAAAGGAAAAAGAGGGGTTATTTTCGGTGCTTTGAACGAACAATCCATTGCGTGGAAAGTAGCTGAAAGAGCAGTAGAAGAAGGTGCTGTAATCACTTTGTCGAACACTCCCGTAGCAGTACGTATGGGTGAAGTTTCTGCTTTGGCAGAGAAACTGAACTGTGAGATTATTCCGGCAGACGCAACCAGCGTAGAGGACTTGGAAAATGTGTTCAAACGTTCGATGGAGGTATTGGGCGGAAAGATTGACTTCGTGCTGCATTCTATTGGTATGTCGCCGAACGTTCGCAAGAAGCGTACGTATGATGACCTTGATTATGATATGCTGGAGAAAACGTTAGATATATCGGCTGTTTCATTCCATAAAATGATTCAGTCTGCTAAAAAGTTGAATGCTATCAATGATTACGGTTCGATTCTGGCTTTGAGCTATGTGGCTGCCCAGCGTACTTTTTACGGTTATAATGACATGGCGGATGCCAAAGCGCTGTTGGAATCAATCGCCCGTAGCTTTGGTTATATTTACGGACGCGAGCATAACGTACGTATCAATACGATTTCTCAGTCGCCTACGATGACTACTGCCGGTTCGGGAGTGAAAGGAATGGATAAGCTGTTTGATTTTGCTAACCGCATGTCTCCGCTGGGAAATGCGTCGGCAGACGAATGTGCTGACTATTGCATCGTGATGTTCTCTGACCTGACCCGTAAAGTAACCATGCAGAACCTGTTCCACGATGGAGGTTTCTCAAGCGTGGGAATGAGCTTGCGTGCGATGGCTACTTATGAAAAAGGACTTGACGAATACAAAGACGAAAATGGAAACATCATCTACGGATGATTAGTGTAATCTTAATATCAATACACGGACTTACACGGTTTGATAGCGAATACTCGTGTAAGTCCGTGTTTTTTCAGTTATAATAACGATGGATGCAGCTTTATATTTATTGCCTGTAACGTTAGGCGATACTCCGGTCGACAAGGTGTTGCCGACGTATAACCGTGAAGTAATCCGGGGTATCAAACATTTCATAGTAGAAGATGTCCGTTCGGCACGACGGTTCCTGAAAAAAGTCGATGCGGAAATCAATATCGACGAACTGACTTTTTATCCGTTGAACAAGCATACTTCGGCGGAAGAAGTATCCGGTTATTTGAAACCTCTGGAAGAGGGAGCGCCGATGGGGGTGATTTCGGAGGCAGGCTGTCCGGCTGTTGCCGATCCGGGTGCCGACGTGGTAGCGATAGCTCAGAGAAAGAATCTGCGCGTGGTTCCTTTGGTAGGCCCTTCGTCTATCCTTCTGTCTGTTATGGGGTCGGGATTTAACGGTCAAAGTTTTGCTTTTCATGGTTATCTGCCGATAGAACCGGGCGAACGCACCAAGCGCTTGAAGGAGTTGGAGTCGCGCATCTATACCGAGAGCCAGACTCAGCTTTTCATCGAGACTCCTTACCGGAACAATAAAATGGCGGAAGAAATACTCCGTACCTGCCGTCCGCAAACGAAACTTTGTATTGCTGCCAATCTGACGTGTGACGGAGAATATATCCGTACGAAATCGGTCAAAGAATGGAAAGGTAAACTGCCCGATTTGAATAAAATCCCCTGTATCTTTTTATTGTATAAGTAGTTCGGGTTTATAAAAGGAGTTGAAAGTCGTACACATCCAACCATTTGCCAAATTTCCTGCCTACTTCATTGAAGCGTGAAACCTGCCGGAAGCCCAAAGATTCGTGCAAGCGCACGCTTGCTTCGTTCGGTACAGTGATGCAGGCTATCAGGGTATGTAGTTTTGCGTTGCGGCAAATGGTGATTAGTTCTTTCATCAGCAGGCTTCCCATGCCCTTTCCCGTATAGTCGGGATGCAGATAAATGGTTGTTTCGGCGGTGTGGCTGTAAGCCTGTTTTTCTTTCCAAGCGTGGGCGTAACAGTATCCTATAACTTTTCCGTCTTTTTCGTAAACCAAGTAAGGATAGTTCTTGTCCGTGAAACTTCTCATGCGCCGTTCCATTTCTTTTTCGCTGACGGGTTCGGTTTCGAAAGTTATGCAAGTGTTGGTTATGTACGTGTTATAGATGTTTGTGATAGCCGGAATATCTTCAGGCTTGACGTTTCGTATCATGTTGCTTCTTTTTTTATGAGTTTGATTCAAATTCCTTCCAAACCTCAGCCGCCATTTGCAGGGCTTCTGCTTCTTTCCGCAACCTTTGGCTGAAGGCTTCGGGAGTGTTAAAGATGTCTTCGAAAGAGAAGAAACGTCCGTTTGGTAAACATATTTCTTTTTCTTGTCGCAGCGGGAAAATGTATAGCTGAATATTCTTTACATACGAACACCTCAGTATAGTCTGGTATTTTAGTATCAGTCTGGGGAATATAGGCTTCTCTGGCTGTGCGGGTGCAAAGTGTTTGTAAGCTAAGCGTGTAGCATATTTTTCTGCTTTGCGGAGAGAACCGTCGAATAACATTTCAATGGGCAAATCCCATACGCTTGTCTTGTCTTGGATGAGATAAATCTTTTTGTTACATATTGGGGCGATGCGCAGAAGATTCTGCCGGAAGGCGTTTTCTTTGGCTGCAAAATGAATGCCGATGCTGTTTACTATCAGGCATAACAAATAGATAAACGGGGGCGGGAGGTAGGCTATGAGAAAATAACTTCTGGGTGAGAGCGAAGGACTCCAGTAGTTTAGTATAATCAAGCACAGTAAGTGAAGGGTAGACAGTACGACTATGATTTTGGCTTCGAGCGTGAACGTTACACAGGCGTTCAGGTGTAACTTTTTCAGGATGCTTTGATAGATTTCAGGCGCGGTAATGTGGATGAAAGCCCCGATAAGCAGCATGAAGTCCAGCGTGGGAGTAATGCTTTTGGGAGGCAGGTAATCATATCCCGTAAGCAGGCGGAGGATGTAGCAAAGTCCGATTCCTATGATGCCTTGCAGCAAAAAGAAATTAAGGGTTTTAAGTTTTACGATGTTATACCATAAGGCTACGATACTGATGGCCAATCCGAAACCTAACATCAAAGTTGTAGGGAAAAAATATAATCCGCACAAGGTGATAATGGTAGGCAGTAAACCTAACGATGCGACTTTGTCTTTATATCTCAAGATTGCTTTCATGAGCCGGGGACTTTTTGAAAATAGATAACAAGCGCACGGGCAAAAATGTTTACTTCAACAGATGTTTTTCTGCATGATAAGACGAACGTACCAGCGGACCGCTTTCTACTTTTGCAAAACCTTTCTTCTCGCCGATTTCCCGATAACGTGCAAATTGTTCGGGGGTTACGTACTCGTGTACCGGATAATGCTTGCGGGTGGGTTGCAAGTATTGTCCGATGGTCAGGATTTTACATCCGTTGGCTATCAGGTCGTCCATTGTTTCTTCTACCTCGTCAGGCGTTTCGCCCAGTCCTACCATGATGCCCGATTTGGCTGTTACTCCGCTTTCCGCAATCTGACGGATAACTGCCAGACTGTTGTCGTAACGGGCTACGCTGCGCACTAAGGGAGTAAGGCGGCGTACGCTTTCCATGTTGTGTGAGAGGATTTCGGGGCGTGTATCTGTCACTTGGGCTATCAACTCTTGCCTGCCTTGAAAGTCGGGGATAAGGGCTTCGAGCGTAATGTCGGGATTGACTTTTCGGATGGTGGTGAGCGTCTTTGCCCAATGAGATGCTCCCAAGTCGGGCAAATCATCGCGGTCTACCGAGGTGATGACTGCATGGTTCAGCTTCATCAGCCGGATGGATTCGGCTACACGCATCGGCTCTTCCGGGTCGAGCGGTAAGGGTTTGCCTGTCTGCGTATTACAAAATTTACAAGAACGGGTGCAGATGGCTCCACCTATCATGAAAGTAGCCGTACCCTTTCCCCAGCATTCACCGAGGTTCGGGCAGCGTCCGCTGCTGCAGATGGTGTGTAGTTTATGCGTATCGACAATGCGTTTCGTTTCGGTATAGCGTGCATTTGTTCCGATGCTTATTTTCAGCCAGTCGGGTTTCTTAACGTGTTCCATGTAAAAGAGTTAAATGTGGATAATGAGTTAATAATTAATAATGAATGATTAACAACGAGGCTGTATTACTACGTTATTAATCATTCATTATTAATTCTTCACCAATCAAAGGTTTTCGATAAAGAAATCGGCAACACGGTTCATCAGGTGGTTACGTGTGTTTCCGCCCGAAATGCCGTGATTGCGGTTCGTATAGACCTGCATGTCGAACTGCTTGTTCGCCTGAACCAAAGCTTCGCTGTATTCGGCGCAGTTCTGGAAATGAACGTTATCATCGGCAGTGCCGTGTATCAGCAGCAACTTGCCTTGCAGCTTGGCAGCCTGTTTGATGGGAGAACCAGCATCGTACCCCTCACCGTTTTCTTTCGGTGTGCGCATGAAACGTTCCGTATAAACGCTGTCGTAGAAACGCCAGTCGGTAGGAGCGGCAATGGCTACTCCCGCCTTGAATGCTCCCGAACCTTCGCTCATCGACATCAGCGTGTTATATCCTCCGAAGCTCCAGCCCCAGATTCCGATGCGCGTTCCGTCTATGTAAGGCAGCGTACTCAGGTAATGTGCCGCAGCAGCTTGGTCTTTCGATTCTTTTACGCCCAAGAAAAGGTAAGTACATTTCTCGAATGCTGCACCTCGTCCTCCCGTGCCGCGTCCGTCTACACATACCATGATGTAACCTTTGTCGCACATGTAGGCTTCAAACATGCCTCCGTCGCCGAAACTGCCGATTCCCCAGCGGTCGAGTACCTGCTGTGAGCCGGGGCCGCTGTATTGGTGCATAATCACCGGATATTTCTTGTTCGGGTCGAAGTGGGCAGGCTTCATCATCCATCCGTTCAGTTCTACGCCATCGGGAGTCTTGAATGTGAAAAATTCTTTGGTCGGCATATTCAGGTTTGCCACCTTCGATTTCAGTTCGGCGTTGTCCATCAGCGTAGCCATTTCCTTACCCTTATTGTTGTTCAGCGTAATGAGGGTAGGGGTATCTTTGCTTGAGTACGTATTGATGTAATAAGCAAAGTTCTTGCTGAACAGCGCGTTGTTCGTACCTACACGTGTTGACAGCTTGGTCTTCTTTCCTTTGCCGTCCACTTTGTAGACAGCCGAGCGGAGCGGACTTTCTTCGTTGCTCGTGTAGTAGAACACGTTGGTTTTCTGATCCCATCCCAAAAATTCCTTCACTTCAAACTTTCCGCTGGTGATCTGTTTTATCAGATTTCCGCCGATGCTGTACAGATACAGGTGGTTATATCCGTCGCGTTCGCTCATCATCACGATGTTTTCGGGGTAGAAAACAATGTCAGAGTAGGCTTGTTCTTTGATATACTGTTCGGCTTCGTCGCGGATAACGGTTTTACAGAGGGCGCTGCGCGGATTTGCCATATACACATTGAAACGGTTCTGGTGGCGGTTCAGCGTCATGATGGCAAGTTTTTCGGGGTCGGAAGTAAACTTGATGCGGGGAATGTATCCGTCGGCATCCATCTCCAGATTCATTTTGCGGGTTACGCGGCTCTTTATATCAAATGTATGTACGCTGACTGTCGAGTTCGTTTCTCCGGCTTTCGGATATTTATAAGTATAGGCGCCGGGATAGCTTGCGTATTCGTCCCGTGAGGGGAACATGCCTTTGTATTCGGGGAAAGAGAACATCGGCACTTGGCTTTCGTCGAAGCGGATGTAAGCTATCATGCGACTGTCGGCACTGAAGTCGAACGCGCGGTTAAACCCGAACTCTTCTTCGTAAACCCAGTCGGGGATGCCGTTCAGCACCTTGTTATATTCACCGTCTTTCGTTACCTGCGATTCGCTGTTCCCGAAAAGCAGTTTTACAAGGAATATGTTGTTGTTACGCACGAAAGCTATCTGATGGCTGTCTGGCGAGAACAACGGAACTTGCTGCGGTCCGCCTTCCGACAACGGTTCGAGCGTGCGGTTTTTTACGTTGTAGATATAGTAAACAGCGGTAAACGAGCGGCGATAGATGGGTTTCGTTTCCGTTTGAATCAGGATGAGGCTTTCGTCGGGCGACAGGATATAATCGTCGAACGACTTGAGCGTGTGGTTTCGCGCCGTGGCAACATCGAACACCGTGCCTACTTCTTCGCCCGTCTTGAAAGAATATTTCACGATGCGTTTATGGTCGGGACTGATTTGCGTGTAATGTTCGCCGTCTAACATCGGCTTTAACCCGTGGATGCTTTGGGCACGGTAAGTACCGTTCGCCACATCCTGTAAAGTCACTTTCTGAGCCTGCACGCCGAGTACGAGGGTCAGCAGACAGATAAAAGCAAATAGTTTTCTCATAATTATCTTTTGTTTTTAGTTTCGCTATTGAGGTTGCTTGCAAAGGTAACGAATCGGGCGAATATATTCTTAAAATAATCAGGGAATTTTGTTCTGAAGTTTTTTACGGAGGTTACGGTAAGATAAGGGGATAAACATGAAAGTGTTTCCGCTTGTTTTTTATAACCCGGCTTGGCGGGTTGTACGACTCACCCTGCCGGGTTATATAACTCACCACGCAGGGTTGTATAACTCACCCGTGTGGGTCATAAAACCGGGGCTTGATGATAAAAAAACTCCTTACGGCTAAGAAAAGAATTGCCGTAAGGAGTGTGATAAAATAAGATTAGTCATTGCCTTTACCGAACAGCCAACGGAAGAAGCGTACGATGAAATTACGCTTTTTAGGTTCGGGGCGTACGGAGGCATCGGACTTGACAAGATACTGTTCCGGAATTTTAAAGCGTGTGGAATCTGCCGTACTGAGTTCGGGCAGCGGAATTTCCGATTTCGAAACAAGAGGCGTACGCACCGCACGTGGAGGCAACTTGCTGATGCTGTCTTCGCGCTGGGCTTGGAGTACCATGCGGACAGAATCCTCCGGCGAAAGCGGAGCTGCCGGAGCAGGTTTCTTGAAACGGATGGGGACGGAATATTTGCACCGCACCTTTACACCGTTGTCTTTGCCGGCTATCCAGCGCGGCATGGTCTCGATAACCTGAAGCGCGGCGGTATCTAACCGGGCATCCAGCGGACGGACAATGCTGGGTAGAGTTACCTCTCCGTCTTTTTCTACCACAAACTGGATGACCGTTACGCCTTCTACACCCGTTTCTTCGGCAAGCTGTGCGGGACGGAGTTTGCGGTCTATGTAGTTGAAAAACGCCTTCATCCCGCCCGGATATTCCGGCATTTGTTCTACTGTCGAGTAAATTCTTCCAGAACCTTTCGGGCGCATCATAATGGTGTAAGGTCCGTCGGTGTGAGTCAGGAAAGGCTGGATTTCCAGATAGCGGTTCTCCATACCGTTGGCGCGAATCACGATGAGGTGACTGTAATCGGCGTCAATGGTAAATTCCCCCATCTGGTTGCTGGTGGCTTTTCTTCCAGTTCCTTGTATTTGGATTTCCGCTCCGGCAACAGGCTTGCCGTAGCTGAGCAGTTTTCCCTGTACGCTAAACGTACGTCCGCTTTGTTTGAAGCGGGCAAGGTCTTCGGGGCGGTCTATGTAGAGCAACGTGTCAGCGGCAGCCTCATCGAGCGGCAGCGACTTGACCGGTTTGGTCTTATCCGTAGGGAAGTAAAAATTAGCAGTACGCACGTAGTTCTTGCTGATATCCTGCTCAAAGCTGAACACCCCCTGTTCATCGCTTATGTATTCTTTGCCGAATCCGTTAACCTTCAGAATCATTCCCACTTGCGGCTCGCCTGCGGTATTAAGAACGCAGATGTTGAAAGTCTGTTTTTGAGTCTGTCCTGAAGCAGTAAGTTTACCAGCGAGCGTTAGAGCCAGCACGGATAAGAAGAAAACAAAGCGTTTCATAATCAAATCGGAGTGGAAAGAGTGAAATTATAAAAAATCAGGCACGATTTACACAGATTATTACGGTCTTTATATCGTTATTCGAACCGTGAAACCCGTGTAATCCGCGCCTGAATAATTGGTTGTATTATAGGGGTAATGAAGTTTTATTTTTTATTTTGCGGCGTGTAGCGGGCGTTCAGTCCGTCTACGATTTCCTGCGTAATGTTAAATGCCTTGTTAGCATACAGCAAGTTGTCGAATCCCGTATTGCTGATGATAAGGTCGTAACCTTTTTCTTTGTTGTAGATTTGCAGGAAAGCATTGATCGAATCGCGTAACTGCAAGCTGTTCTTCTGGTTTTCAGTTTGCAAGTCAGTAGCCAGTTTTTCCTGAAGCTGCTGCAAATCGCGTTGTTTTTGTGACAGGCGGAGGTTTTCTTGTTCAGCCCGTTCGCGGCTAACGAAACCATTGTTTTCTAATTTACGTTGAAATTCGCGCATTTCCTGATCCAGCTCTTTGGCTTTTTCGTTCAGCGTAGTGCGGATATTTTCTTCTTTCTGAATCATCAGCTCGTTCAGTTCGTTCCAGTAGCGGTATTTGGTCAGTAACGAGTCTATTTCCACGTAAGCTATTTTCATTGTTCCCGGATTAACGGTAGCCGGAACTGTTTTTTCTGATGTAGCATTGTTACTGTTGTTGCATTGAACGAACAGCAACGCCATAGCCATAGCACAAAATCCTTTCAGGATATACTTTGCTCTTTTCATAATGATAGTTATTCGTATTTCTTTTTTAGTTAATTATTCTCTTTTTATTTTCGTTCCGGTATGGCATTCGGATTATTTTTCCGTGCTTCTCGGTCTTGTGATTGCACGCATCCGATGCCTCGTTCACGCATCGCTTTGCTTCCGCTTACATGCGTGTTAGGGAAACGTCCGTTCTTTTTCAGAAGTATTTTAACCGATAATAGTGCGATGCAAATAGCAACTATTAACATTGTTATCAAGATAGTCTTGAGCATTTCTTCTTATTTTTGTGGTGCAAATATATAGTTTTTGTCATAATCTCTGTGGCTTTTATGCCAAAAAAAAGATTTTGAGCGAGATAAACCTGTGTATTTAACTTATTTTTGCGGAATATTGATTATTAATTCAGATGAATAGAACAATTATTATGGAAAAGAAAGATTTAAAACCAGCATGTGTGTTTCATTATTTTGAAGAAGTGTGTCAAGTGCCTCGTCCTTCAAAGAAAGAAGGGAAAATACGGGAGTATTTAACGCACTTTGCAGAGACTCACGGACTGGAGTATAAAGTAGATGAAGCCGGAAACGTCTTGATAAAGAAGCCTGCAACTGCGGGTATGGAAAACCGTAAGAAAGTAATCCTTCAGTCACACATGGACATGGTTTGCGAAAAGAACAACGATACGCAACATGATTTTGATGTAGACCCGATTGAAACTTATATCGACGGCGAATGGCTTCGCGCGAAAGGTACAACCTTAGGAGCTGATAACGGCATCGGGGTGGCTGCGGAACTGGCTGTGCTGGCTTCGACGGACATTCAGCACGGTTCGCTGGAATGCTTGTTTACGGTAGATGAAGAGACAGGGCTGACCGGCGCTTTTGCATTGAAAGACGGTTTCATGGATGGAGAAATCCTTATCAATCTGGATTCGGAAGACGAAGGAGAACTGTTCATCGGCTGTGCCGGCGGTGCACGTACCGATGCTGAATTCCCATGTACGATGGTTCCTTCCCCCGAAGGTTTCTTCTTTTTCCGTGTAGGTGTACAGGGTCTGACGGGTGGTCATTCAGGCGATGATATCAATAAAGGCCGTGCCAATGCCAATAAGTTATTGAACCGTTACCTGATGGGCTTGATGCAGCGTTACGATTTACGTTTGTGTTCTATTGACGGCGGTAATCTGCATAATGCCATTCCTCGCGAAGCCCATGCCGTATGTGCTGTTCCGATGGAGAATAAAGAGGCTGTACGTGTCGATTTAAATGTATTCCTTGCTGACGTAGAGAATGAATATTCAGTAACCGAGCCCAACGTAACCATGACGCTTGAATCGGAAGCAGTTCAGCCCGAAGTGATGGAAAAAGAATCGATGAAGCGTTTTCTCCATGCCATTTATGCTGTTCATAACGGGGTGTATGCCATGAGTCAAGATATAGAAGGGCTGGTTGAAACGTCTTCTAATCTGGCTTCGGTTAAACAGAAAGATGGAAAAATCGTGATAGTAACCAGTCAGCGAAGCTCCATTCATTCGTCACGTGAAGATATGTCTCAAATGGTTCGTTCCGCTTTTGAGTTGGGGGGAGCTGTTACTGCAACAGGCGAAGGTTATCCGGGTTGGAAGCCTAATCCGTCTTCGGAGATACTTCGTGTGGCAACGGAAAGCTACAAGAGTCTGTTTGGGGTAGAGCCTAAGGTAAAAGCAATTCATGCGGGATTGGAATGCGGATTGTTCCTTGAAAAATATCCGTCGCTCGATATGGTTTCTTTCGGACCGACTCTGCGCGGTGTGCATTCACCCGATGAACGTATGCTGATACCTACGGTAGACAAGTTCTGGAAACATTTGATTGATGTGTTAGCTCATATTCCAGTAAAAGCATGAGCCGGAAGACAGTCGTATTTTTATGTTTGTTGGTAGCCGTTGCCGGAATGGGACTGCCGGCTGCGGCTCAGCAAACGTTCCGTGTAATGGAGTATAATGTAGAGAATCTTTTCGACTGCCGACACGACTCCTTAAAACAGGATAAAGAGTTTCTTCCCGACAGTCCGCGCGGATGGAATCAGACGCGATACAATGAAAAGTTGAAAAATATCGCCCAAGTGGTGATGGCGGCAGGAGATGAACAGGTGCCCGACCTCGTCGGATTATGTGAGGTTGAGAATGAGTATTGTGTGAAAGGCTTGGTGTCGCACTCGCCTCTGCGCGAGGCAGGATATAAGTATGCTATGACCGATTCGCCCGATGAGCGGGGAATTGATGTGGTGTTATTGTATCAGCCTGCCACGTTTCGCTGTATTCATACACAAACCATCCGCATCCCTAATCAGGTGATTGACCGACGGCCTACACGCGATATTCTTCACGTGACAGGGCGTGTGGTTTCAGGCGATACGCTTGATGTTTTTGTATGTCATTTGCCTTCGCGTTCGGGGGGAGAGAAAGAAACCGAACCTTATCGTCTTTTTACCGCCGGATACTTGCGCCGTGCGGCAGACTCGATTATGGCAGTCCGCCAAAGTCCGAATGTTATTATCATGGGAGATTTCAATGATTATCCTTCCAATCGCTCGATAGCGGAAGTGGTAGGTGCGGTGAAACCCGAAGGGGAAATAGAGGCACGTACATTATATAACTTAATGGACGGAAAGCCTGATGGTACTTACCGTTACCGGGGCGAGTGGGGAACGCTCGACCAGATGATAGTCAGCGGTTATCTGCTTGAAGGCAATCCGCGTATTCATACGTCGTATAAAGCTGCCTGCATCTTGCGCTATCCGTTTCTTTTGGAGGAAGACGACCGTTACGGGGGAGACATTCCCTTTCGCACTTATAAGGGGATGAAATACCACGGCGGTTACAGCGACCATCTTCCTGTTTTGCTTGAGTTGGAAGTTTCAGAGTAGACCTAACTCCTTAGCTATTTGATACGCCTGAATCGAGTTGCCGGCATGTAATTTCTCTAAAATATTTTGCCGGTGACGGTTCACGGTGTTAATGCTGATACATAACAACCGGGCGATGTCTTTGCTTGCTTTCCCTTCACCGATGAATGACAGTATTTCTTTTTCTCGTGTGGTCAGTATGTTCTGTTCCGACAGCCTGTCGGGTTCTATGCCTGTTCCGTTCGAAGTGTCGATAATCATCCGGCTGTCTGCCTTTTCTCCGGTGGCAGATAAATTATAAAGACACAGCGCCAACCAGATGCTTCCGTTAGGTGCACTGGCTATGTAAAACATACGGTGGATAACCGGAAAGTATTTCCCATCTTTATTCCTCATGCGTATGCGGTTCGCTATATAATAGTCGGTACGTTTCTCAACAGGCATTTTCTTTAAGAAATGAAAGAACCTTAGCTCTTGCGCATATTTTTCGACGAGGTCTTCCGGGTGAATCTGTTTAAATATTTTTTCCTCCCAAATCGATGAAATGGTTTGTTCCGTATTCTTGGGAGCTATGTCCAGTGTTTCAGCCACGCCCCCATAATACAGATAGCTGATATTGGCTTTCATGTCGCTGAGCACTGCGATGGCATTTTCTGTGCGGGCGTAGGTGCGAGCCGTCATTTTATGGGTGGTTAAAATGCTTTCACAGTCCTTGTCTGTTGTCGAAAACTCTTGGTTAAGCAGTTTATTATTTAATGTTTGCTGTATATCCATGTGGTTAGGCAGATGGAAAATGGTTATTTATCAGTATTGCCCGCTTGTGAAAGGCGGATTATCTTTGCAAATGTAATGAAGTAAAACTAAATAAAATAACATGAAGAAACTAATATTTGCTCTTTGGGCTTTTTGTGGAGTGCAGGCGCTTTCTGCACAGACATTAGAGAAGATGAATTGGTTTAACGAACCCGAACAATGGGAGATTAAAGATAACTCGCTTTCGATGTTTGTTACTCCGCACAGTGATTATTGGCGCATTTCCCATTACGGGTTTACGGTTGATGACGCACCTTTTTATTATGCCGAATACGGAGGAGAGTTCGAGGCTAAGGTAAAAATTACGGGAGATTATCGTGTGCGTTTCGACCAAGCGGGGATGATGCTCCGTATTGACCACGAAAATTATATCAAGGCAGGCATTGAGTACGTTGATGGGAAATTCAATTTGAGCACCGTGGTTACCCATCACACAAGCGATTGGAGTGTGATTGCGCTCGATGAGCCTGTGTCTTGTGTCTGGATTAAAGCCGTAAGACGGTTGGACGCCATAGAAATATTTTATTCGTTCGATGACAAAACTTACACCATGATGCGGAATGCGTGGATGCCGGATAATACGCCGATAAAAGTGGGAGTAATGGGAGCATGTCCCGATGGGGAAGGTTTTAATGTCCGGTTCGAACACTTCCAAGTAAAGCATCTGCCGGACAAGCGGCGCTTGGAATGGCTGGAGAAAAATTCTGCCGAGTGATGATTTGTCCGTAAAATAGGGTTTTGTAAATGCTTTATTATTAGTGTATTACGATTTGTCGGAAAGGCAGGAAAACCTTTGCGGTAGAACCGGTCGGTTCTCCGAATAGAATTGGTCAACTCTACCGCATGGAATGACCAACACTAACGGTAGCGTTTGGGGGTGTGTCATCGGCGGATTTCTTTTTGCGTTCTCGTGAGGCAAAAAGGTATAAACAGGCTTGTAAAAAAACGCCGTTATGTCGGGTGATACATAACGGCGTTTTTTTTATGGGGTTTTAATGTTTACGCTCCGAATGCCTTATGAAACTCTACCACGGCCTCTATTCCTTTGCGGAAAATGTCGAGCGAAAAGTTTTCGTTGGGCGAGTGGATGGCATCACTTTCCAGTCCGAATCCCATCAGCACGGTCTTGATGCCCAAAATCCGTTCAAAGTCGCTGATAATGGGGATGCTTCCCCCACGGCGTACAGCAAGCGGTTTCTGACCGAACGCTTTGGTGAATCCTTTTTCGGCTGCTTGGTAGGCAGGAAGGGTGATGGGACATACATAGCCTTCTCCTCCGTGCATCGGGGTTACTTTAACTTCCACGTATTCCGGGGCAATGGATTGGATGTAGTCGACAAACAGGCGCGAAATCTTCTCGTGGTCTTGGTGCGGTACGAGGCGGCTCGATACTTTGGCATACGCTTTCGAGGGCAATACGGTTTTTGAACCTTCGCCCGTGTATCCGCCCCAGATGCCGCATACGTCGAACGAAGGGCGGCAACTGTTCCGTTCCAGCGTAGAATATCCTTTTTCGCCTTTCAAAGCCTTGACTCCGATTGCTTTTTTGTATTTTTCTTCGTCGAACGGAATGCGGGCTATCATCTCGCGTTCGGCGGCGGGTACATCCTCTACGTCATCGTAAAAGTGAGGGATGGTGATGCGTCCGTCTTCATCGACAATCTTAGCCAACATCTCACACAGCGTATTGATGGGGTTTGCCACAGCTCCCCCGAAATGTCCGGAGTGTAAGTCGCGGTTGGGTCCGGTCACTTCAATTTCCCAATACGCCAATCCGCGCAGCCCTGTGGTGAGCGAGGGCAGGTCGGCACCTAACATACTCGTGTCGGAAACCAATATTACGTCAGCCTTCAGCAACTCCTGATGTGCTTTCAGAAAAGCGTTGAGGCTGGGTGAGCCAATTTCTTCTTCGCCCTCAAAGATGAATTTCACATTGTGGCGCAACAGCCCTTCGCGCACCATGTATTCGAAAGCCTTTACCTGAATCATCGCCTGCCCCTTATCATCGTCGGCTCCGCGCGCCCAAATACGCCCGTCGCGGATTTCCGGTTCAAACGGTTTGCTGTTCCAAAGCTCCAGCGGCTCGGCAGGCATTACGTCGTAATGTGCATAAACCAGTACGGTGGGGGCTTCGGGCGACACACGCTTTTCGGCATACACCAGCGGGTTTCCCTCCGAGGGCATAATCATCGCCTCGTCTGCACCCGCTTCGAGAAGTAACTGCCGCCACCGTTCGGCACAAGCCAGCATGTCGTCTTTATGTTCGGGCAGTGCGCTTATGCTGGGTATGCGGATAAGGCTGAACAGTTCGTCGAGGAAGCGCGGTTCGTTTTTTTGAATGTATTGTCTGATGTCCATAAGTGTTATATTTATTTGTTTATCCGCTAAGATAATAATTTTTTTTCGCTCGTAGCGTATTTATACGTATATTTGGCTTTGAAAGAACTATAAGCGGAATGCGTTATGAAGAAACAAAATTACGGAGGGATTGGTGTGTTGTTATTATGTGTCGTGCTGGCTATGGCTGCCTGTACGCAGAGTCCTTTTATTAACAGCGAGCGCACCATGCCGGGAAAATGGCTGGTAGAGGACATTGAGTACCTCGGACATGACGGCTGGGCATACTTGCCTTTCGATACCGGAGACATGCTTGATTTTGCTGATAACGGACGTTTTACCGTGACGGGAAGCGATGATTATCGGGCGGACGGGAATTGGTGGACAGACGAGAAGTCGCAACATTCTTACGTTTATCTTCGGCTCGACGGAGCGGATGAAATTACGACGGCACGTGTTAAGAAGGTTTCGGGCGGAAGAATCGTATGGGCGGTTTATCCTCAATATTGGGATGAGTATACAGAGGGTTATCCCCTTTACGAAATAACCCTTCTGAGTCAGAAATAAAAAATTAAACGGCAGGCGCTAAAACAATCGGCTTGCGCGGTCAAGTAAGTAATAGTCTAACAGCGTCATGGCTGTCATAGCTTCTACGATGGGTACGGCTCTCGGAAGCACACATGCATCGTGCCGTCCGCGTGCCTGAAGCACGGTTTCACGTCCGTTCACGTCTACCGTAGGCTGCTCCATCAGCACCGTTGCCACGGGCTTGAACGCAACTCGGAAATAAATGTCCTCGCCGTTGCTGATGCCTCCCTGTATGCCCCCCGAACGGTTGGTACGCAGGGCGATATGTCCGTTGTCATTATAAAATAAATCGTTCTGCTGACTTCCTTTCAGGTTCATGCTGCCAAATCCCTGTCCGTACTCGAACCCTTTGGCTGCATTGATGCTGAGCATGGCGTTGCCTAACGCAGCGTGCAGTTTCCCGAATACCGGTTGTCCCAGTCCGATGGGGCAACCTTTCACCACACACGAAATGACTCCGCCTACCGTGTCTCCTTCTCCTTTTATATTATAAATGTAATCGCCCATCTGTTTAGCCATCTCCGGGTCGGGGCAACGAACCGGGTTTTCTTCCGCCACGCTCAAATCGTAATGCGTATAATCTTTATCCAGCTTATAAATTCCCACTTGCGAGGTAAAGGCGGTTACGGTAACGCCCAATTGCTTCAGCGCCAGTTTCGCCAAAGCTCCGCCAACAACGCGCGCGATGGTCTCCCGCGCCGACGAGCGTCCCCCTCCGCGATGGTCGCGCACACTGTATTTCTGCGTATAAGTATAATCGGCGTGCGAGGGACGGAATACGTCTTTCATGTTGTCATAATCGTTGGAATGTTGGTTGGTATTCCATATCACGAATCCGATGGGGCATCCTGTCGATACCCCCTCGTAGATACCCGACAGAAACTCCACCTTGTCTGCCTCTTTGCGTGCGGTAGTAAGCGCCGACTGTCCGGGGCGGCGGCGGTCGAGTTCATGTTGGATGAAATCTTCATCAATGGATATTCCGGCAGGAAAACCGTCTATCACTCCTCCTATTGCCTTCCCATGCGATTCTCCAAAGCTGGTAAGGCGGAATATGTTGCCAAAAGTATTGTTGTACATAATATTTGTTCGTTTTTAGTTGAAATGAGAAACATTTGTAAACACAAAAGTAAGAAAATAAAACGAAAGATGCAAAACCGGATAAAAACGGCGGAAGGAAGGAGGAGGCTTGTGAGGCTGTATTTAAATTTCTGTATCCGTAACCTCAAAAGTTCATTCCGTGGCGCGTTCGGAGAAAAGGGAAGGAGATGTTTCTGTATAGAAATCGGAATTTCGGTCGACAGGCGTAACAATACAATGAATTATTCTACTATTTTTCCTTTGGTTTGTTAGAAAAAACCAAAATATTCTCTTATATTTACTGCCCGAAACAGGAAATAACGCTAAACGACATACAATTATGAAATTCTCGAACATATTTCTGGCTGTTTTAGGCTGCTTTTTATGGACTGCTGCTGCATGGGCGCAGAATACGATCCCTTATCGCTTTGCAACGCGGGCAGAAGCTCAAATGTTGATAACCGATATCGACGAGTATACGAATAGTTTGAATCAGTTTGACGTAGAGGTGCGTTTGCAGAAGAAGGACGGACGCAAATCGCAATTTCTGACATTGGCGATGAATGAAACGCAAAACTGGAGCGACCAAGACCGCGAAAAAGTGAATAAAGCAATGAAGGCTATTAGCGACCAGATACAAAAGCAGAAATTTACGCTTCATTTTCCGAAAGAGATAATCCTGCTGAAGACCTCTATGAAAGAAGAGGGAAACCGCAGTGGATATGCGCGTAAAAACTGGATTGCTTTGGGCGAAAACCTTTTGAGCGGGGCTTCGGAAGACAGCTTGCAGCAGGTGTTGACGCATGAACTTTTCCATATCCTTACACGGAGTGACTTGGTATTCAAGCGTGCGATGTATAAAACGATAGGCTTCACGGTGCTTAATCGGGAGATTCTGTTTCCGGCAGATGTAATCGAGAAACGCATATCCGACCCCGACATCAACCGTTACGACAATTATGCTACATTTACGATTGATGGCAGTAAGCGGAATTGTGCCATGATTATGTATACCAGCCGTCCTTACGAAAGCGGAAGCCTCAATGAGTACGTTTGCGTCGGATTAATTCCGTTGAACAACCAGTTCGTTCCGGTGCAGATGAACGGAGAAACAGTTATTTATCCGCTTGATAAGGCTACCGATCTCTATACGCAGATAGGTAAGAACACCCGTAATGTTACGAATCCCGAAGAAATACTTGCCGATAATTTTTCGTACGTAATATTAAATAAGACAGAAGTTCCGACTCCTGAAATTCTTGATAATATCCGCAAGGTATTAAAGCGCAAATAAAATCAGAATAAAAGTGTTTTGACTTCTTCAGGCATATAACCGCTGCGGATGCGCCATTCTTGAGGATAAAGATTGTTGGCTCGGTTTCCGATATTTTTAGCGAAGCCTAACGGATGGTTTTGATACGTTAGTATGACGTAGCCTTTCGGAATGGAAGCATCCAGCGTTATAGCTTCTTTGCGGAGGTAAGCAATGGCCTGCTCGTAAGTGAGGTCTGCCAGCGGGAAAACCTGTGGGGCAAGTTGTGTACTCATAGCCAGTGAATGAGACGGTTGCCAGTCTTTACCTTTTTGCTCAGCCAGCGTAATACCTGCATGAATTACTCGGAGCGTTTGTTTCATCCGCATGTATAAATCTTTCCAAGTGGCAGGAAAAGCGGTTATCGTACCGTTTTCTGCCGAAAACTCGTATTGTTTGTGGTCTGCTATCCATTCGGTTACAGCTTTGGGGTAAGCTACGGTTTGTTTTTTGTCTGTCGGCTTGTTCTTCTTGTTGCGTTTGGATGCCGGTTCATAAGAGTCTTCACAAGTTTTACGCAATACAGCGAGAAATAAACCTTCTCCTTCTGTGCGGTGAGGCAGGAAGCGGTAAACAGGGAACTCACCTCCGGTAAGGTTTCCGGAAATATTCCAAGCAGCATCGGTTTCTATCGGAAGCACCTCAGCCCCCAATTCACGGGCAATCCACGCTACATTGTCCTCATTCTCTTCGCGGTTGAATGTGCATGTGCTGTAAATCAGTATGCCGTTTGGTTTCAGGCATCCCCAAATGGCTTGTAAGATGCGCCGTTGACGCTGCCAGCATACATTTACATTCTCCAAACTCCATTCCGAAACGGCTGTTTCATCTTTGCGGAACATGCCTTCTCCCGAACAGGGAACATCGGTCAGGATAACATCGAACACTCCTCCCAATTCTGCAAAATCGGCTGGGTCGTTGTTTGTAACAACTACCGAAGGATGCCCCCACTTTATCAGGTTTTCGGCCAATACCTGCGAACGGTTCCGGATAACTTCGTTTGCCACCAGCAGACTGCCTTCTGGCAATACGGAGCGTGCCAATGTGGATTTACCTCCCGGAGCTGCACAAAGGTCGAGCATGACCACCGGCTCGTGAACATATTGTCGTAACGCCTGCTCGACAAACATTGATGACGCCTCCTGCACGTAGTAACACCCGGCGTGAAACAGGGGGTCGAATGTAAACGTGGGCCGATAGTCTAAGTACCATCCCTTGCTCCATGCTACGGGAGTTGCATGAAGCGGATGAAGCGGACATTTGTCGTTATTCATGCGGATACTTACAGGCGTTTCGCGGGTCAGCGCTTCGCAAAGTTCGTTACAGGCTTCCGCGCCCATCAGTTGGCGAGTCTGTTCTATAAAATCAAAAGGCAGGTTCATTATCTTTTCTTTTTTATTTGTTTAATGCTCCGCAGTGGGGACAGATTCCTTTGTTTTTCATTTTGGCTCCGCAAGCTCCGCAGGCATACGGATAACACGCTGCATTTCGTAATCGTTGGATGCACCATATCGTATAAGCAGCAAAACAAAGATAGGCTGCGTAAATCCATATATATGTAAAGAATATATATAAGAAAATACAGCATGAGGCTAATCCGAGGAGGTAGAAGAAAGCAACTTCAAGCGTGGTCTGGTGAAAAAGGTCGTCGAGCATGGCTATACCTACCAGCGCGATGAGCCAGAGGCAAAGCAAAAATAGGCTTAATAAAAATGTTTGTTCGAAAGGATTGAGCGAAGGATTATAATAATAACACTCCCACGTATGCGGAGCAAACTGTTGCAGGCTGTTATAAAGGGTAGCTGCTGCCGCCAGTAGCCATGACAGTGTGATGGGAAATATGCTGTCTATATCATTAACCCAAATCAGTTTGATTTGCTTTTTACTTACGGCTCTATAAACAGTCCATAAGAAGAATATTCCTAAGATGGAGAAGAAAGCTAAGGCACGTGAACTGCTGAACCAGTGGATACATTGCGAAATGGGGTCAACAGGGACAATGTTTTCTAAAAGCGTTTTTTCCTGAATCCACCCGATGGTGGCTTGGTCGCGTGCCACTTTAACCCATACCGAATCGGCTGAGTCTTCAGGATGAATAGCAAATTCGGCAAACACCAGCTCATCGTCACACGTTACCGGGACAGAGTCGGTAAACGGCAGCTGGTGCAGCCAAAGCGTATCGGCAAGTACCTTGAAGTTGGAACTTAACGGATAGGGGCGTGTTTGAATGGAAGAATCTGTTAGTTCCGTCTGTCCATTGACGGAAGCGGATGCCCCTGTCCGGAAATGGCAGGCACTGACACATATAGCCAGCAAGAATAGCAATAGCAAATATTTAGTGGGTCGCATGGCTGTCGGTATCCGTTAAAACTTTCATGAGACATGCTTTGCAGTCGAATTCCAGACGGAAGCGTCGTCCGTCTCCGCTTATCAGATAGTAAGGCTCACGGTAAGGCGAGCGTGTCTTTTGGCGGGTAGGACACCATCCCATGCTGTAACGCAGGCAGTGCTTACACGTCATGAGTACGGCATCGGCCGGTGCTTCTTTTTCAAAGGCAGGAGCAATGCGCCGTACCCCGTGCGACAAGTAGAATCCGTATGCCGATTTGTTCATCACATTGCCTGCATACGTTAACTCTTGTACCGGGAAAGCATGATGCGTTTCGGGTAATCGTTCCCATTGTTGCGGGTAGTTGATGCGTCGGGCGGCTAATAATGCTTCGATTCCCCGACGGCGCAAGTCTGCCAGTTCGGAAGAAGGAATGAACCAATCGGCAGAAAGGTTGATTTGGATGGCTTCCGCTTCGAAAGGCGTATTGCCCAACTTGCTTAACTGATTGCGCAAGTTTTCTGTTTGAGGGGTACGCGCCGCCTCTTTTGCGCGGGGCAACGTAACGCTGATGCGGTTATCGTCTTCATCGGTCAGCGAAAGTGTAAAGCCGAAAGCGTTTTCTTCGAACGCCATGTTTATTGCCACTTTCCTTTCTGCCGATTTCTTTTGCATCTGCCGTTCAAACTCTTGGTCGAAATTACGGTACAGCTTGGTCTTGGGCTTTATTCGGGGCATCTCTTGAGGGAATAGCTTGTTGCCCTCCACGCGGTTCACCCGGAATCCGCACAGCTTACCCTGCTCGTCTATGTAGCACAGTCCGTCACCGTTATTGAAAGAAGTGATACCCGCCACACTCAGATAATTGTTCCGCACTTCTTTTACCGTTCCTACCTCTTCGCCCATCGACTTCGGTGTGTTAAACGAAAAAATATTGCGGTTACGCCCGTGCAAGAAATAATCGGTAAAGCCCCGGCTGAAACTTTTATCTAATTGGGGACGGAATCCCAGCTTTACACGTCCGGAAGACGCGCGGGCATATTCCGGACGGCGTCTGAATATTTCGTCCAGCTTTTTCCGATAATATGCCGTAACGTTCTTTACGTAAGCCACGTCTTTCAGTCTGCCTTCTATTTTCAGCGAAGAAGCTCCCGCATCGAGCAAGGCTTCCAGATTCTCGCTTTGGTTCATGTCTTTCAGCGAAAGCAGGTGTTTGTCCTTTGCTATCACTTTGCCGTCGGCATCTACCATGTCGAAAGCAAGGCGGCAGAACTGTGCGCACTCACCACGGTTGGCGCTGCGTCCGTAACACGCCTGACTGACGTAACACTGTCCGCTGTAACTTACGCACAGCGCACCGTGAACAAATACTTCGAGCAACGTGTCGGGGCAGGCTGCGTGTATCTTTGCTATCTCATCGAGTGTCAGTTCGCGGGCAAGCACTATCTGGCGGAATCCCGCTTCGGCGAGAAACCGGGCTTTCTGCACACTGCGGTTGTCCATCTGCGTGCTGGCATGAAGCGGGATAGGGGGCAGGTTCAGTCGCGTGATGCCCAAGTCTTGGATAATCAGTGCATCCACACCGATGCGGTAAAGTTCCCAGATAAGTTTTTCGGTATCACTTAACTCTTCATCGCGAAGAATCGTGTTCACCGTTACGTAGATACGTACATTATATATATGTGCATACGCCACTAATGCAGCGATGTCCTCTATCGAGTTTCCCGCCGCCGCACGTGCCCCGAATCGGGGTGCGCCTATGTAAACAGCATCTGCCCCGTGGTTTACAGCCTCTATGCCACACTCCACATTCTTTGCCGGAGCAAGCAGTTCTATCAAGCGTTGTTTCTTCATTACTTGATTTGGTTAATATCGTAAGGAGTTTCCTGATAAACGTAATAGTTCAGCCAGTTAGAAAACAGCAGGTTTGCCACGCTGCGCCATCTCACCAGCGGTCCCTCATCGGGCTGGTCATGACGGTAGTAATTCTTCGGCATGTCGATAGCCAGCCCCTTTGCCAAATCGCGGCGATATTCCGTGTCGAGTGTGTAGGGCGAATATTCCGAATGTCCGGTTACGAAAAACTCACGTCCGCCGCGTGCCATTACGATGTGTACGCCCGAATCGGCCGACTCGGAGATGATGCGTAGCGCCGGACAGCGTTCGATGTCCTCGCGGCGCACTTCCGTATGGCGGCTGTGGGGAACGAAAAACACATCGTCGAATCCGCGGAAGATAGGCAAGTGCTGGAAACCTTCGCAGATATGGTGTTCGAATATGCCGAACATCTTTTTCGGAAGCGGATATTTCGGTATGCCGTAATGGTGATACAGCCCCGCCTGTGCCGCCCAGCAGATGTAAAAAGTAGAGGTGACGTGCGTGCGGGTCCAGTTGAAAATGTCTTGAATCTCATGCCAGTAATTCACCTCTTCAAAGTCTAACAACTCTACGGGCGCACCGGTGATGATCATGCCGTCGAACTTCTCGTCGCGCATCAGGTCGAAATCGCGGTAAAACGCTTTCATGTGTTCTATCGGGGTATTTTTCGACGTGTGGCTTTTCAGTTTCATGAAGCTGACTTCTATCTGAAGCGGAGAGTTTGAAAGCAAACGGATAAGGTCGGTTTCCGTCGTTATTTTGATAGGCATCAGGTTGAGGATGACAATCTTCAGCGGACGGATATCCTGCGTGGTGGCACGCGAACTGTCGATAACAAATATATTTTCTTCCTTCAGCAGGTCAATAGCCGGAAGCCGGTCGGGTAAATTAAGTGGCATAGCTGGTTAGTTTTATTTTCGGGCAAAGGTAATAAATTTGTTGCCTCGATACCACGCACCTTCCTTAAAAAGTCGTTGAAAAAATTCTACCGTATATGTTGGTCAACACATACGTATGCGTTAACCAACATATACGGTTGCGTAATGGTGCGCTATGGGTAGAATTTTAGCCTTTGCTAATTGGTTGATTCTCTTGGCACTTTCAGCGAGTTTAAAACCGGTATGGCAACGGGGAGAGCAAACAGGAACGAACACAAGTCTGCTACGGCCTGACTCATTTCCACTCCTTGTAAGCCCAAGAAGCAGGGCAGTATCAGAATGGCGGGAATGAAGAACAATCCCTGACGTGCCGAAGCCAGCAATACGGCACGTACCGGGCGGCGGATGGTTTGCAGCAACATGTTGCAAAGAATGACCCACGTGCCCAGCGGCAGGGTAATGAGTTGCCAGCGCAAAGCCTGCGTTCCTACGGCTGTTACTTCAGGGTCTCCCTTACGGAACCACTCTACGATTTCGGGAGCATAGATATAGCCGATGACGGAACATACCGTCAGAAAAACCACGCCAATCTTTACGCAGAACCAAAATCCCTGACGCACACGGGGATAAATGCCTGCTCCGTAGTTATAGCCGCAAACGGGTTGGAAGCCTTGTCCGAAACCGATAAGAAACGAGTTGATAAACATGCAAACGCGGGTTACGATAGACATACCGGCAATGGCGGCATCGCCGTAAGCCCCCGCAGCTACATTGAGCAAGATGGTGGCGACGCTCGACAGCCCCTGACGGCACAGCGAGGGACTTCCTCCGTAAACTATTTCTTTCAGCATGGCAGGGCGCGGAGTGAAATTGCGCAAACGGATGCGGATGTTTTCTCCCCGGCTGTCCATGTAAATCAGAATACTGAAACTGCATACCTGACTGATAAGTGTGGCCCACGCCGCACCCGCAATGCCCATATCGAAAACAAAAATCAGCAATGGGTCAAGTCCGATGTTCAATACGGCGCCTACCATAATCCCTATCATGGCATACACCGCATTTCCTTGAAAACGCATCTGGTTGTTCAGTACCAGCGAAGAAGCCATGAAAGGTGCTCCCAGCAGGATGATGCCCAAATACGTTTCGGCATAGGGCAGAATCGTGTCGGTAGAGCCTAACGCCCGGCAAATAGGACTCAAGAATATCAATCCAAGCAGCGTAATGATGCCTCCTACGATGAAGGCGCAGAAGAATCCCGTCGATGCCATCTTTTCGGCACTCTGGTAATCGCGTGCGCCCAACTTGCGGGAAATATAGTTGCCCGACCCGTGTCCGAAAAAGAAACCGAATGCCTGAATTATCGCCATGATAGAAAACGAAATACCTACTGCCGCCGTTGCCTGCGTATTGATTTTCCCCACGAAATAAGTGTCTGCCATGACGTAGAACGAAGTAATCAACATGCTGATAATCGTAGGAATAGCAAGCGAACCGATGAGGCGCGGAACGGGCGCCGTGGTCATTTCTGTATACTTATCTTTATATTTCCGTTTCATAAGCACAGTAGTATTTTAAGCAAGCGTCGTCGGCTTGTACCGAAAAGCGATGCAAAAGTAGGAAAAAAAGATAAATTAAGACACCTATCGTTCTTTTTTCCTCATAATTACGTATCTTTGCGCCCGTACTATACAAAAAGTTAATTGACAAGGTATAAAAAACAAATAAACAATGGCACAAGAAGACGTTTTTAAGAAGTTAGTTTCACACTGCAAAGAATATGGTTTTGTTTTTCCATCAAGTGAAATATACGATGGACTGGGCGCTGTATACGACTACGGACAGAACGGCGTGGAACTGAAAAACAATATCAAGCAATATTGGTGGCAGAGCATGGTGTTGCTCCATGAAAACATTGTGGGCATCGACTCGGCCATATTCATGCACCCTACTATTTGGAAAGCATCCGGACACGTGGACGCCTTCAATGACCCGTTGATTGATAACCGCGACTCGAAGAAACGTTATCGTGCCGATGTATTAATCGAAGACCAAATCGCCAAGTACGACGAAAAGATAAATAAAGAGGTGGCAAAGGCAGCCAAGAAGTTTGGCGACGCTTTCGATGAACAGCAGTTCCGCTCTACGAATGCCCGCGTATTGGAGCATCAGGCTAAGCGCGACGCATTGCATGAACGTTACTCAAAGGCAATGAATGCCAACGACCTGAATGAGTTGCGTCAGATTATATTGGATGAAGAAATCGTTTGTCCTATCTCCGGCACAAAGAACTGGACCGAGGTACGTCAGTTCAATCTGATGTTCTCTACCGAAATGGGTTCTACGGCAGACGGCGCAATGAAAGTTTATCTTCGTCCGGAAACCGCTCAGGGTATTTTCGTAAATTACCTGAACGTGCAGAAGACCGGCCGTATGAAAATACCGTTCGGTATCGCTCAAATCGGTAAGGCATTCCGTAATGAAATCGTAGCGCGTCAGTTTATCTTCCGTATGCGTGAGTTCGAACAAATGGAAATGCAGTTCTTCGTAAAACCCGGAACCGAACTCGACTGGTTTAAGAAATGGAAAGAAATCCGCCTGAAATGGCACAAGGCATTGGGCTTCGGCGATGACCACTACCGTTATCATGACCATGAAAAACTGGCTCACTATGCCAATGCTGCTACCGACATCGAATTCCTGATGCCGTTCGGATTCAAGGAAGTAGAAGGTATCCATAGCCGTACAAACTTCGACTTGAGCCAGCATGAGAAGTTCTCAGGTAAGAGCATTAAGTATTTCGACCCGGAAATCAACGAATCATATACTCCGTATGTCATCGAAACCTCTATCGGGGTTGACCGTATGTTCCTCAGCGTAATGAGTGCGGCATACTGCGAAGAGAAACTGGAAAACGGCGAAACTCGCGTAGTCTTGAAGTTGCCTGCCGCCCTTGCTCCGGTGAAATTGGCTGTCATGCCATTGGTGAAAAAAGACGGACTGCCCGAAAAAGCACGTGAAATCATGAACGACTTGAAGTTCCACTTCCACTGCCAGTACGATGAGAAAGACAGTATCGGTAAACGTTACCGCCGTCAGGATGCCATCGGTACTCCGTACTGTATAACAATCGACCATCAGACATTGGAAGATAATTGCGTTACGCTGCGTAACCGCGATACGATGGAACAGGAACGGGTGGCAATCTCTGAATTGAATAACATCATTGCAGATAAGGTAAGCATTACAAGTTTGCTGAAAACGCTGCAATAATTAAAGAATAACGCATGAATAAAAACATTCTTTGGCTGATTGTCGTATTGGTTTCATTATCGTTCGGCTTTGCTTCGTGTGCAGAAGATACACAGGTTGAAGATCCGTACGCTAATTGGCAGGCGCGCAATGAGCATTATTTGGATTCGATTGTAGATGTAGCTCGTGCCAACGCAGACGGGAGATGGTATTGTGTGCAGAATTGGAAAATCTGGAACGACGGAATGGCAGGAACTGGTGGTATCGTTTTTGATGATAATTTCGATATGACCGATTCTGTGTATGTTCATTTCCGTAGCGAGCCGGTTGCTGCAGGAAGTGCCCCGCTGTATACCGACAGTATAACTACTTATTATAGGGGAAGCCTGATAAACGGAGAACAGTTTGATAGTAACTATCAGGGCGATTGGGACGATGTGCAGACCCCGCAAATCTATACTCCGAGAGGATTCTTGGTGAGTGGATTGATAACAGGGTGGCAGACGGCTCTGATGGCTTTTCACGACGGTTCTTATCCGGGGATGAAGCCGGGCGATAACGTAGATATCTACATTCCGTATCAGTTAGGTTATGGTGCCAGCGGATATCTGGATATTCGCGGATATTCCGTGCTGAGTTTCCACATGAAGTTAGTCAGCGTAACCCATCCGGAAGGACCGGATGACAGAAGTTTGATGTCTGAAATCGAATAAAAACAATAAAACCTGATGAGGAAATGCAACATCGCTTCCGTACATACTGTATGTTGGTAGTCAGCATAGTCGTGCTGATAGCGGGTGCATTTCCTCATCATCATCACGAAGAACGGTTCTGTTTAAACACAGATTTGACGAGCTGTACTTCTCCGCTCACAGCGGAAAACGAAACCCATTATCCGGGCGATACCGACAGTCATGCGTGTAAAACCACGTGTGTTACTCATTTCTCTTTCTCTTCTCCGAGTAATCGCCCTTTCGATTTTACTCCCGATTATACATTCTATTTCCTTACTTACCCGTTACTGGACGTGTTAGAACATTATCTGTCGTCCGGAGTATCGGCTAAGCATGTCTTTTATTATATCGAGCGTCTTCACGGATTGTATTGCGTTACAGTCCGGAGCCTTCGTGCGCCTCCCGCATTGTCATAAGTTTAAAGGGTTGCAGTCTTAGAAACTGTTGCTTTTCTCCGGCAATCACATTGCAACCCGGTTGCCAAAAATAAGACATACTTTTGCATTATTAAAACACCAAACTTATGAAGAAATATCTTTTTATGGGGACAGCGTTATTGTTCCTGTGCGGAGCATGTACGCAACAACACAACCACGAAGCGGAAGAAGCAGCCCATGAAGCAGAAAGTCATGGCGGACATTCCGATGAAATTATTTTGACTCCCGAAAAAGCAAAAGCGGCGGGAGTGATGGTAGAAACCGTTACTCCGGGAACATTCCGGGAAGTAATACCCACCAGCGGACAGGTATTGGCTGCTCAGGGAGACGAGAATACGCTGGTAGCTGCTACGGCAGGCGTGGTTTCTTTTTCGAGAACCGTTACCGAGGGAATGTCCGTAGGTCGGGATGTGGAACTGCTGAGCGTATCGGCAGAGAACTTGCAGGACGGCGACCCGGTGAAGCGCGCACGCATCGCTTACGAACGGGCGAAGGGAGAATACGAACGTGCGGAAAAACTCATCGGCGAACGTATCGTGTCGGAAAAAGAATTTAATGTATTGAAAGAAAATTATGAGAATGCACGCATTGCTTACGAGGCACTTTCGCCGAGCAAGGCAGGTAAGGGCGTGGCGGTGAAGTCGCCGATGGCAGGTTACGTCAAGGCATGTTTCGTAAAAGAAGGCGACTATGTTACGGTAGGGCAACCGCTGCTTAGCGTTACCCAAACCCGTCGGCTCATGCTGCGTGCCGAAGTGTCGGAGCGTTATTATTCAAGACTGCATAACATTGCTTCGGCCAATTTCCAGACACCATACGATGACAAAGTGTACAGTCTTACCGACCTGAAAGGACGTTTGCTCTCGTTCGGAAAGTCTTCGGATGGCACGTCGTATTACGTTCCCGTAACCTTCGAGTTCGACAACCGTGGCGATGTGATACCCGGTTCGTTTGTCGAGGTGTATCTGCTGGCATCCGAGAGGCAGAACGTGCTCAGCGTCCCCGTGTCGGCACTCACCGAAGAACAAGGTCTGTACTTCATCTATTGCCAGATTGACGAGGAGTGTTACCGCAAGCAGGAAGTAACCGTAGGGGCAAACGACGGCAAGCGGGTGGAAATCTTATCCGGACTGAAAGGAGGCGAAAAGGTTGTAACGCAGGGAGCTATCCATGTCAAATTAGCTTCGGCTTCGACAGCCATTCCGGGACATACACATAATCATTAAGAACTTGTCTTAACGGTGCGGTTCGTTTTTCGGAAGGCGGAAAAACGCTTCGGCTTGTGTTACTTGTTTCATGCGGATAAACCGTCCGGTTCTATTCGGAGAGTTGGATCGTCTTTCGAATAGAATTTTTCAAGCCCCGGAAAAGACCGAAACCGATTGATGACAAGTTCCGGATTTATACGGCTTTTATCTCGTAATGCGTTGATAAATAGCTGGTAAACCTGTAACTAAAAAACTCACATCAAATGCTTAATAAAATTATACATTTCTCGTTACAAAATCGTTTGCTGATTTTGGTGGCTTCGGTGCTTTTGCTGATAGGCGGAACGTATACCGCATACCATACCGAAGTCGATGTATTCCCCGATTTAAATGCTCCTACTGTGGTAGTGATGACCGAAGCAAACGGCATGGCAGCCGAGGAAGTGGAGCAGCTTGTTACGTTTCCTATCGAAACCGCAGTAAACGGGGCGACGAATGTGCGCCGCGTGCGTTCGTCATCCACCACAGGCTTTTCCGTGGTGTGGGTAGAGTTCGATTGGGATACAGACATCTACTTGGCACGTCAGATTGTTTCCGAAAAGCTGGCGGCGGCAAGCGAAGGTCTTCCCGAAAATGTGGGAAAACCTACGCTGGGACCACAGTCGTCTATTTTGGGAGAATTGCTGATAGTAGGACTGACGGCAGACAGCACTTCGATGCTCGACCTTCGTACGTTGGCAGATTGGACGATTCGTCCCCGTCTGCTTTCTACGGGAGGTGTTGCCCAAGTAGCCGTGTTGGGTGGTGACATAAAAGAATATCAGGTGCGTTTACACCCCGACCGCATGAAGCATTACGGCGTAACACTGGGTGAGGTTATGGCAGTTACGCGCGGAATGAACCAAAACACGAACGGCGGTGTGATCTACGAGTACGGAAACGAATACATCGTGCGCGGCGTGGTATCGACCAGCGACGTCGATCGCATGGCTCGCTCAGTGGTAAAGACCGTGGGAGGCGTACCCGTGATGCTGGAAGACGTAGCCGAAGTAAAGGTAGGCTCGCAGCAGCCCAAGCTGGGGGTGGCTTCGGAAAAAGGGAAGCCTGCCGTACTGATAACCGTAACCAAACAGCCTAACACTGGAACCATCGAACTGACTGCCCAACTGGAGGCGGCGTTGAATGACTTGCAGAAAAATCTTCCGAAAGATGTGAAAATATCTACCGACACGTTCCGCCAGTCGCGCTTCATCGAAAGCTCCATCAGCAACGTGAAAGATTCGCTTTACGAAGGTGCCATCTTTGTGGTAATAGTCCTTTTCCTTTTTCTGGCCAATACACGTACGACGATTATTTCGCTCATTACCCTTCCGCTGTCGCTGGTGGTGGCGATTCTCGTACTCCATTACATGGGCATGAGTATCAATACCATGAGCTTGGGAGGTATGGCGATAGCCATCGGCTCGCTGGTAGACGATGCCATCGTAGACGTGGAAAATGTATGGAAACACTTGCGCGAAAACCGGATGCTACCCGTGTCAGAACGCAAGCCGGTGCGCGATGTGGTGTTCAACGCCTCACGCGAGGTCCGTATGCCGATATTGAACTCTACGCTGATTATTATCGTCAGCTTCGTGCCCCTGTTCTTTTTGAGCGGTATGGAAGGGCGTATGCTGGTTCCGCTGGGTGTAGCCTTTATCGTTTCGCTGTTCGCTTCAACCGTAGTGGCATTGACGCTTACTCCCGTGTTGTGCAGTTATCTGTTGGGTGGAAATCCTAAAAAAGACGGACTGCCGAAAGAAGCCTTTGTAGCCGTTTGGCTGAAAAAACATTACGAACGTGCCTTGCTGTGGGCACTGGAACATAAAAAAGCTGTTTTAGGTAGTACGGTAGCTCTTTTCCTTGTGGCGTTAGGCTGCTTTTTTACATTGGGGCACAGTTTCCTTCCTCCCTTCAACGAAGGCTCGTTTACCATCAACGTAAGCTCCATGCCGGGCATATCGCTGGAAGAATCCGACAAGATAGGCAGACAGGCGGAAGAGATACTGATGTCTATCCCCGAAATACAGACCGTGGCGCGTAAAACCGGACGTGCCGAGCTGGACGAACATGCTTTGGGAGTAAATGTGTCTGAAATAGAAGCCCCGTTCGAACTGAAAGACCGCTCTCACGCCGAGTTGTTGGAAGAGGTCCGTCATAAACTTTCGGTACTTACGGGTGCAAACATTGAAATAGGACAGCCCATCAGCCACCGTATCGACGCCATGCTGAGCGGTACGCAGGCAAGCATCGCCATCAAGCTGTTTGGCGATGACCTGAACCGGATGTTCCAGATAGGCAATCAGATAAAAGATGCCGTGGCCGACGTGGAAGGCATAGCCGACCTGAACGTGGAACAGCAGATAGAGCGTCCGGAGCTGAAGATTATCCCCCGTCAGGAAATGCTGGCAAAATACGGTATCTCATTGCCGCAATTCAATGAGTTTGTAACAGTAAATATGGCAGGCGAAGTAGTCTCTCAAGTCTACGAACAGGGAAAGGCATTCAACTTGGTGGTTCGGGCAGACGAGGATTATCGCGGGACAATGGAGCGGGTAAAAGACTTGATGATCGACGATGCACAAGGACAAAAGGTGCCGCTCAGCTACGTGGCGGATGTGGTATCGGCAATGGGACCGAACACCATCAACCGCGAAAACGTAAAACGTAAAATCGTGATTTCTGCCAACACCAGCGGGCGCGACTTGCGCAGTGTGGTGAACGACATACAAGCCCGCGTAGACCAGCAAATCAAGTTGCCCGAAGGATACCACATCGAATACGGCGGTCAGTTTGAAAGCGAACAGGCAGCCAGCCGCACGTTGCTCTTAACCTCAGTGATGAGCATCGTGGTCATCTTTTTGTTGCTTTACATGCAGTTTAAGAATGCCACCCAAAGTGGCATCATCCTGCTCAATCTGCCGCTGGCGTTAATCGGTGGCGTGTTTGCCCTGCTGGTAACAACGGGCGAACTGAGCATCCCTGCCATTATCGGCTTCATCTCGCTTTTCGGTATAGCTACCCGAAACGGCATGTTGCTGATAAGTCATTACAATCTGTTACGTGAAGAGCAGGGTATGGGCATTCGGGAATGTATTGTTCATGGTTCGCTCGACCGTTTGAACCCCATCCTCATGACTGCCCTGTCGTCGGCATTGGCACTTATCCCGCTTGCTCTTCGCGGAGGATTGCCCGGAAACGAAATCCAAAGTCCGATGGCAAAAGTAATCTTAGGCGGATTGCTTACCTCTACTTTCCTTAACGCCTTTATAGTGCCGATAGTATACGAATTGATGAACCGTAAACAAAACGATAAGTGATTTATGAAAACCATACTGACAACCCTCTGTCTGGCGTTTGCTGTCGTATCGCAGGCGCAGACTATTGATGACGTGTTGCGCAGCATCGAGGAAAACAACAAGACCTTGCAGGCGCAACGGCAGGCTACCCAAGCCGGCAAAATGGAGATACAAACCCGAAATAACTTAGAAGACCCATCGGTAGAATACAGTCCGTTTTTCGCAAAAGGCGTAGACGGCATGGCAAGTTCGGAACTGGTAGTAACGCAAGGCTTCGACTTTCCGACTCTTTACGCCGCACGCCGGCAGTCGGGCAAGTTGCAGCAAGAAGTATTGGAACATCAACAGCAAGTCTCCCGTCGCGAAGTATTGCTTACGGCAAAGAACCTCTGCCTCGACCTGATTCGGCTGAATCAAGAGAATGCCTTGCTTACGGAGCGTAAACGAAATTCCGACGAACTGCTGAAACTCTTTGAAGAACGTTTTGAGAAAGGCGACGCCGGTATCTTGGAAGTCAATAAAATCAAGATGGAGCAGATGAGCATCCAAACGGAAGTGGCTCAAAACAATGCGGCTCACCGCACGGCGCTTCAGCAACTGCTTGCCATGAACGGAAATCTTCCGCTGGAATTTTCGGCAGATACCTATCCGCAAGTAGAGCCGATTAATGATTATAATACTTTATATAACGAAGTGATGACTACCAACGCCGGACTGTTGGAAGCCGATGCAGCTGTACGAGCCGCCACAAAAGAGGTGAACGTAAACAAGCAAAGCTGGCTTCCCAAGATTGAAGTGGGGTACCGGCGTAATACGAGTGTCGGAGAAAAAAGCAACGGTTTCCTTGTAGGAGGAAGTCTGCCGTTGTTTTCCAACCGGAAGAAAACAAAGATAGCCCGCGCTCAGGCACTTAGTGCCCAATTACAGTTGGATGATGCTCGTTTGCAGACCGAAGCCCAAGTGCAAAGCCGCTTTAATGAGATGCAGCAGCTTCGCGAAGCCATGCAAGCCTACGATGTAACCCTGATGCACAAAACCTTGCGCTTGCTTAACGATGCCGTAAAAGCAGGACAACTGTCTGTTATCGACTTCTACGTGGAGGCGGAAAATGTATATAAAAACCTGCAAGCCTACATAGCACTTGAAAATCAGTATCAGAAACTGATGGCTTCGATTTACGAAAATCGTTTATAAATCGGTTACTCAGGCATACACCCGGCAAAGGAACAAGGGTGTGTGCCTTTGTTTCTTTCTTAAAAATATGAAAGCAATCGCTCTGCCTTGTTTTTCCTCTCGTTTTTTCTCTGTATCTTTGCGCATGTTAGCATACGATTATGAGCGAAGATACATTGGATAAAGAATCAACAAATACTCCTGAAAAAGAAGAACATTCAAGTTATAAACCGGCTTCCCCGACAGATGAGGCGGTAAAATATCAGCTAAGTGGCATGTATCAGAATTGGTTTCTCGATTATGCCTCTTATGTGATATTGGAGCGTGCTGTACCTCATATCAACGATGGACTGAAACCTGTGCAGCGGCGTATTCTCCATTCGATGAAACGGCTGGATGACGGACGTTATAATAAAGTGGCGAATATCGTGGGGCATACGATGCAGTTTCATCCTCACGGCGATGCTTCCATAGGCGACGCACTGGTGCAGTTGGGACAGAAAGATTTGCTTATCGACTGTCAGGGAAACTGGGGGAATATCCTCACGGGCGACAGTGCGGCTGCTCCCCGTTACATCGAAGCCCGCCTCTCGAAGTTTGCGCTCGATGTGGTATTCAATCCTAAGACAACCGAATGGCAAGCCTCGTATGACGGACGAAACCGCGAACCGGTTACGCTTCCCGTCAAGTTCCCGCTTTTGCTCGCTCAGGGTGTAGAAGGTATCGCCGTAGGTTTGTCGTCGAAAATTCTTCCCCATAATTTCAACGAACTGTGTGATGCCGCAGTTTCTTATCTGCACGGTGAGGAGTTTCATCTGTACCCCGACTTCCTTACAGGAGGTGCCATCGACGTATCCCGTTATAACGACGGAGAGCGTGGAGGTGTGGTGCGTGTGCGTGCCAAGATATCGAAAATTGATAACAAAACTCTTTGTATCAGCGAAATTCCTTACGGTAAAACGACATCTTCGCTCATCGATTCGATATTGAAAGCTGTAGAAAAAGGCAAAATCAAAGTACGTAAGGTAGATGACAATACGGCGGATAAAGTAGAAATATTGGTTCATTTGGCGCCGGGTACTTCTTCTGACAAAACGCTGGATGCGTTGTATGCTTTCACTGATTGCGAAGTAAACATTTCCCCGAACTGTTGCGTCATTGACGAAAAGAAACCTCATTTTCTCTCGGTAAGTGATGTGTTGCGTAAGTCGGTCGACAATACGCTTGGCTTGCTGCGTAAGGAACTTGAGATTCAGCGTAACGAAACGTTGGAAACCCTGCATTTTGCTTCGCTGGAAAAGATATTCATAGAAGAACGTATTTATAAAGATAAACAGTTTGAACAGGCAGAGACTATGGATGCCGCTTGTGAACATATTGACGAACGGTTGACGCCTTTTTATCCTCAATTCGTACGCGAAGTTACGAAAGAAGACATCCTGAAGTTGATGGAAATAAAGATGGCGCGCATCCTGAAGTTTAATAAAGACAAAGCGGATGAGGCTATTGCCCGGCTGAAAGCAGAGATAGAAGAGATAGATAATCATTTGTCGCATATCACGGAGTATACGGTAGACTGGTACTTACGTCTGAAAGAAAAATACGGGAAGAATTATCCGCGACGCACGGAAATACGTAACTTTGATACGATAGTGGCAACCAAAGTGGCGGAAGCCAATGAAAAGCTGTATATCAACCGCGAGGAAGGCTTTATCGGGACGGGACTGAAGAAAGACGAGTTTGTTTGTAACTGTTCCGACATTGACGATGTGATTATCTTCTATAAAGACGGAAAATACAAAATCGTGCGCATTTCCGATAAGCTGTTTGTCGGTAAGAATATCCTTTATGTCAATATCTTTAAGAAAAACGATAAGCGTACGATTTATAATGTAATTTATCGGGATGGGAAGGAAGGTTTCCATTACATCAAGCGATTTAATGTAACCTCGATGATTCGTGACCGTGAATACGATGTAACTCAGGGTACTCCGGGCTCGAAGATTGTTTATTTTACGGCAAATCCCAATGGAGAGGCAGAGGTTATTAAGGTAACATTACGTCCGAATCCGCGTATCAAGAAACTTATTTTCGAGAAAGATTTCAGTACGATAAACATCAAAGGTCGTCAGTCGATGGGAAATCTGTTGACCAAATGCGAGGTTCATAAGATTACGCTGAAACAGCGTGGAGGCTCTACTTTGGGAGGACGCAAAGTTTGGTTCGACCACGATGTGTTGCGCCTGAACTACGATGGCCGGGGGGCATACCTCGGAGAGTTTCAGAGCGAAGACAGTATTTTGGTTATCCTTAAAAACGGAGACTTCTATACTACCAATTTCGACTTAAATAACCATTATGACGCCGATATCTTGGCAATAGAAAAATTTGATCAGGAAAAGGTTTGGACGGCTGTGCTTTACGATGCCGACCAGCAGAATTACCCGTATCTGAAGCGGTTTACATTCGATGCCGTATCGAAACGTCAGAACTATTTAGGCGAAAATAAGCAGAATAAGCTGGTATTGCTGACTTGTCAGGTGTATCCGCGTATCCAAGTAGTCTTTGGCGGACACGACAGTTTCCGCGAAACTCTGGTGATAGAAGCGAGCGATTTTGTGGGAATAAAGAGTTTCAAAGCAAAAGGAAAACGTCTCACCACGTATGCTGTAGACCGCATCGAAGAGCTGGAACCAACCCGGGTGCCTGAACCGGAGCCGGAAGACGACCTGCAGCCGGACGAGGGGACTGAACAGACCGAATCGGCGGAAGAAGAAAACGGACAAATGAAATTATTTTAGAATCCATGAAAAAGCGATTACTGACTCTTTGGTTTGCATTGCTTGCGTGTGCAGGTTTAGGAGCACAGGAAGACAGTTTGTATGCTACCCGTTACGTGATGCGTTCTTTTCTGTTCGGGGCAGGACACGCAAACGTGTTGGATACTTACCTCTCGCCGTTGGAGTACGAAGGGCCTGAAGTACGGCTAATGTACGAAAACATGCGAATGACCAAACTGTTGGGGGGCAATGTCTCTGCCCAAAACCTGTTGCAAGTTAATTTTTCATATACGAAAAATCCGGCACAAACGGCACGCATGTATTCGGGCATTATAAACTGGAATTACGCCTTGCACTATCAGTTCCGTATCAATGAACAGTTGAAGATTCTTGCCGGCCCGATGCTCGACCTGAACGGAGGATGTATCTATAACGAGCGGAATTCCAATAATCCGGCTCAAGCCAAAGCATACGGCAGTCTTGCAGCGTCGGGGATGCTTATCTATAAATTCCGAATCAAGCGCTATCCTTTTATTTTGCGCTATCAGGCAAACTTGCCGCTGGCGGGAGCTATGTTCTCGCCCGAATACGGAGAGTCTTATTACGAAATCTTTTCGTTGGGAAATGGAGGAAAGAATGTTCGCTTTACCTCGTTGCATAACAACCCCTCGCTTCGCCAGATGCTGACACTCGATTTCCCGATTAACCGGATAAAAATGCGCATAGGCTATGTTTGCGATATCCAGCAGGCAAAAGTCAATAACCTGAAAACCCACGTTTATTCCCATAATTTCATGATAGGTTTTGTACGGAACTTCTACATCCTGAAAGGGAAAAACAAACTCAGTATGCCTAATAACGTTACTCCTTATTGATTATGAATATGAAGCATTCGGTATATCATTTCCTCCTTGTTGTTTTGTTGTCGGGACTGACGCTTTCGTGTATTCGTGAGGATATTTCGGGTAATTCGCCGGAAGATAATTTTGAAGCACTTTGGAAAATCATCGACGAGCAGTATTGTTTCCTTGAGTACAAGAATCAGGAGTACGGGTTGGATTGGGACGAGGTACACGAGCGTTATGCCAAACGTATCACTTCGTCAATGGGCTCGGAAGCCTTGTTCGAGGTATTGTCTGAAATGGTGAACGAGCTGCGCGACGGACATGTGAATCTGAGCAGCGCACAGGCTACCTCGCAGTACCGCGAATGGTTCGATGCCTACCCGCGTAATTTCAGCGACAGTATTCAGAGTAACTATTTGGAAAAGGATTATATCAATTCGTCGGGATTGACATACCAGATTCTTGAAAATAACATCGGGTATGTATATTGCTCCAGTTTTTCAGACGGCATCGGAGATGGAAACCTGAATGAAACGTTAGATAAGTTGGCGATATGCGATGGCTTGATTATCGATGTGCGGAATAACGGGGGCGGCAATCTGACAACGGCTCAGAAACTTGCCGCGCGGTTTACAAATGAAAAGGTACTGGTAGGATATATGTGCCATAAAACCGGACCGGGACACAACGATTTTTCTTCTCCCAAAGCGGTGTATGTCGAGCCGTCGACAGGCATACGCTGGCAGAAAAAGGCAGTGGTGCTGACGAACCGACGTTCGTTTAGTGCAACAAACGATTTTGTTAACTCGATGAAACAATTCCCCAACGTAACCGTGGTTGGCGACAAAACGGGAGGAGGTTCCGGCTTGCCTTTTAGTTCCGAAATACCCAACGGATGGTCTATCCGCTTTTCAGCAAGTCCGATGTTCGATCCGGAAATGGAACAACTGGAGTTTGGCATCGACCCCGATGTGAAGGTAGACATGACCAGCGAAGACATCAGTCAGGGGAAAGATACGATGATAGAAACAGCGTGCAGGATTTTAAAGGGCAGTACGAATTGATTTGATTGCCGGATGGTGGATAGGACTTATTACTGCAAATATCTCTCGTGGCAGAATTGATTTAAAGTGTCAAACTATTTTAATCTGTATTGAACTTGTTCTGACTCTATCCGGAGTTTAAAAAAACACTACCCGTAGTGCAGACCAGTCTTATGGGTAGAAACGGTTGACTCTTCCGCTTGGGATGAGCGATGCTAACGGTCGTATTTTCCGGAATATGCGGAAGAGGATTTGCTTCATGTGCTAATAATCTCATTGTCTGTTTGTTACAGTGGAATGTAGGAGGTACGTAAGTTGGGCTTTCTGAAAAGAAAGGGCGGAATGAGTAGCTTTGATTATAACTGACGTTAATATACAAAAAGTTTAAATTTTTTGAATCTGATTTATGAAGAATGCAAGAAAGTACATCTTTGGAGCTTTACTACTATGTGGAAGTATGGGTTTGAGTGCGCAACAGCCTTTGTTAGACGGATTTGCCTATGGCAAAGAACTTGCGCCCGCAGGTAATGAATGGGAACAACCTACGAAACTGTCACTTAACAAAGAGCAGCCTCATACGTGGTTCTTTACGTTTTCCGACGTAGAGCGTGCGCGCAGGCTGTTGCCTCAGTTCAGTGATTTCTATCTGTCGCTTGATGGAACTTGGAAGTTTTATTGGGTAGGTAATCCTGAAGAACGGTCGGCTGATTTTTATAAACCTTCGTTCGACGTATCGGCATGGGACGACGTGACGGTGCCGATGCAGTGGAACGTTGCAGGGATACAGAAAGACGGCTCATTGAAATATGGCGTACCTATTTATGCGAATCAACCGGTTATTTTTCAGCATAAAGTGGCTGTCGGCGACTGGAAGGGAGGCGTGATGCGTACTCCCCCTCAGGATTGGGTTACTTACAAACACCGTAATGAAGTAGGGGCTTATCGCCGCAGTTTTGAGGTTCCTGCCGCATGGGAGAATCGGGAAGTTTATCTGAATTTTGACGGAGTATCATCTTTCTTCTATTTATGGGTTAACGGACATTACGTCGGCTTTTCAAAAAACTCAAGAAATACCTCATCGTTTTGCATTACTCCTTATCTGAACCGGAAAGGCGAAAACATCGTGGCGGTAGAGGTTTATCGAAATTCGGATGGCTCTTTTCTGGAAGCACAAGATATGTTCCGGTTGCCGGGAATTTTCCGTTCGGTGTCATTGACATCTACGTCGAAAGCGCAAGTGCGCGATTTCCGTGTACGTCCTGATTTGGATAAAGACTATACCAACGGGAGTCTTGAGATAGAAGCAGACATTCGCAATCTGGATGATAAGAAGATGAAAGGATATACATTGTCTTATTTGCTGTATGCCAACAAACTTTATTCAGATGAAACAGAGTTGGTATCAGAAGGAAAAGTGAGTGATGTAGAGGTTGCGGAATTATCAGGCGGGGAAAGCATGACCGTGCGGACGGTTATGCAGGTCAAGTCACCTCGGAAGTGGTCTGCTGAAATGCCTTACCGCTATACATTGGTAGGCCAATTAAAAGACCGTAAAGGGCGTGTGGCAGAAACATTTTCTACCGCTTTAGGCTTCTGTAAGGTTGAAATCAAAGATACTCCGGCATCGCAGGATGAATTCGGGATGGCCGGACGTTATTATTACATAAACGGAAAACCCGTAAAGCTGAAAGGAGTGAACCGGCAGGAAATCAATCCGGAGAGCGGGAATGCCATTTCCCATAGCCAGATGGAAGATGAGATTATGCTCATGAAGCGTGGCAATATCAATCACGTGCGGAACTCGCATTATTCCTGTGACCCTTACTGGTATTACTTGTGCGATAAGTATGGCATCTATCTGGAAGATGAGGCTAATCTGGAAAGTCATGAATATTATTATGGAGCCGCTTCTTTGTCGCACGTGCCTGAATTTGAAGCAGCCCATGTAGCCCGGGTTATGGAATTGGCACATGCCCACGTAAATCATCCCTCCGTTGTAATATGGTCTTTGGGAAATGAAGCCGGGCCGGGTAAGAACTTTGTGTCTGCCTATAATGCGCTACATGCGTTTGACGCTTCTCGTCCGGTTCAGTATGAGCGCAATAATGATATTGTGGATATGGGTTCGAACCAATATCCTTCTATTGCATGGATGCGGGAAGCGGTGAAAGGGAAGTATGACATCAAATATCCTTTCCATGTGTCGGAATACGCCCATTCTATGGGAAATGCCGGAGGAAATCTGAAAGATTACTGGGATGCCATTGAGTCGACCAACTTCTTCTGCGGAGCTGCTATTTGGGACTGGGTAGATCAGGCGTTGAATTATTATGACCCTCATACAGGCGACCGTTTTTGGGCTTATGGAGGCGATTTCGGAGATAAGCCCAACAGCGGAATGTTTTGTATGAATGGTATTTTGCTGCCCGACCATTCTCCTAAACCCGAATTTTATGAAGTGAAAAAGGTATATCAGAATGTAAGCGTAAAACCTTTGGACATGAAGCAGGGGAGAGTGGAGGTGTTTAATAAGAACTATTTCATTCCACTTTCTGATTACAGGTTTGTCTGGTCGCTTTATAAAGATGGTGAAAAGATACAAGAAGGCGACATGATTCCCGCTTCTGCTGAAATTGTGAAGCCGCGCGAAAAAGCTGTTTATACGATACCTTATAAATATACGGAGCTGAAAGACGAAAGCGAATATTTTGTGAAAGTACAGTTCCTGCTGAAGAAAGACATGCCGTGGGCAAAAGCCGGTTATGTTCAGATGGAAGAACAGTTATTGCTGAAAGAGGCTGGGGATAAGCCTTCGCTGGCATCGCTTACTGCTTCTATGACGAAGCCTGAGGTAGTGGAAAATGCCGATTTTACCACCGTATCCGGAAAAGGATTCTGTGTGAAGTTTGATAATCATACAGGTACAATTTATAGTTTGGAGTATGGGGGAAAGAAGGTTATCCGTGACGGAGAAGGACCTGAATTGGATACATGGCGAGCTCCCGTAGACAATGATAACTGGGCATATCGCCGTTGGTTTGAAAAAGGATTGCATAACTTGAAACACCGTGTTACCGGATATACTCGCATTTCAACGAAAGAGCATGAGGAAAATGTAATCAAACTGATGTATACGGTAGTGTCTCAAGCTCCCAATCCTGCCGTGCTGGAAGGTGGAGTATCGGGGAGATATAAGGTGAAAGAGCTTTCGGAAACTCCTTTTGGTGAAGATGACTTTAAATTTACCAGCAACCAGATATGGACTGTATATCCTGATGGCTCAATCGGTTTGCAGTCGGGTGTAACATCTAACGACCCTGAAATGGTATTGGCTCGTATCGGATATTCCATGCAGATTCCATCCGAGTTTGAACAATATACTTATTATGGACGTGGACCGTGGAATAACTATGCAGACCGTTGTTCGGGATATTTTATAGAACAATATCAAAGCAAGGTTAGCGACTTGTTTGTAAACTTCCCCAAACCACAAAGCATGGGAAATAGAGAATCAGTCCGTTGGTGTGCGCTGACAGACAAACAGGGTAACGGAATTGAGTTTATTGCAGATTCTGTGTTGTCGGCGTCTGCTCTTCCGTGGTCTGCCATGGAGATGACTTTGGCACCTCATCCTTATCAGTTACCCGCGTCTACGGGAACACATCTGCATTTGGATGCAGCTGTTACCGGACTGGGAGGAAATAGTTGCGGACAAGGCGGACCGTTGGAGGAAGACTGCGTTAAGGCAGGAAACCGTTTTATAAACTTTTTGATTCGTCCGGTAAGCAATTCATCTTTTGTCCGGAATGCCCAAGTGTCTGTATCAGGAGATGCTCCCTTATTGGTCTCACGTAATAAAAACGGGATGGTTTCCATTGACTGTGGCAAGAAGGAGGGTAAAATAATGTATTCGTTGAATCATTCTAAAAAGGCTACATTATATACAGCTCCATTCAACTTGCGTGAAGGAGGAACGGTAACAGCCTTTTATGTCGATAATCCCAAGATATCCGTCACCGAGAGCTTTAACCGGATAGAGAATATTCCTTTAACGGTTATTCATGCGTCGAGTCAGGAAGTAGGAGAAGGCGATGCTTCTCACCTGATAGATGGAGATAGTAATACAATGTGGCATACGATGTATTCGGTTACCGTAGCAAAGTATCCGCACTGGGTTGATTTTGATGCCGGTGAAGCAAAGGAAATCAAAGGGTTTGTATATCTTCCTCGTCAGGATGGGGGGATGAATGGCGTGATTAAGGATTATAAGTTGCAAGTAAGTATGGATGGAAAGACTTGGACAGATGCCGCACAAGGCACCTTCGCTCAAGGCATTCAGGCAAAACGAGTGATGCTGCCTGATCCGGTAAAAGCCCGTTATATCCGCTTCATCGGCTTGAATTCACAAAATGGTGCAGACTTTGCGGGAGGTGCAGAGTTTACAGTTATTGCCGATTAAAAAAATAATTATATTTTTGTGCGACCTTAGTGTTTATGCTAAGGTCGCTATGTTTTAAAACAATCAATCATTAAATACTATGAAACTAAAGTATTATTCTGTTTTGTCTCTGTGTCTACTTGGAGGCTTGCTTACTACATCTACTCCCGTATGGGCTGCCCGGTAGACCGAGGTAACCATCAGCAGTGCCAGTGTTTTGAATCCGTCAGCGGTGGAAGTGGTCTTTTCCAATCACCAGCGAATGACTCTTGACTTTTACGGTGAGAATATTTTCCGGATGTTCCAAGATAATATGGGAGGTATTGTACGTGACCCACAGGCTTCTCCTGAAGCCCGGATTTTGGTAGACCGTCCCCGAAAAGAGGTAGGAGAATTGTCACTGACGGATAAAGACGGAGTGATTACCGTTTCTACTGCCAGAATCCAAGTTGAGTTGGATCTTTGTTTAAGATTACGGATAAAATCCGCCAAAAAGTTGTAGTGGAATCAGTACGTCCGGTTGACTTTATGGAGAAACAAGTATGTATGTCACTGAAAGAACATGACAATGAGTATTTTTATGGCGGTGGCGTACAGAACGGACGCTTTTCTCACAAGGGGAAAAGCATTCGTATCGTTAATACAAACCAGTGGACTGATGGAGGAGTGGCTTCTCCTACTCCTTTTTATTGGTCTACCGAAGGCTATGGCGTAATGTGGTACACGTTCCGTCCCGGACTTTATGATTTTGGAGCAACCGATAAAGGAGTGGTTAAATTGTCTCATGAAGAAAATTACTTGGATGTCTTCTTCATGGTAAATGAGGAACCGGTAGCTTTGTTGAACGACTTTTATCAGCTGACCGGCAATCCGGTACTCTTGCCTAAGTTTGGTTTTTATGAGGGACATTTGAATGCCTATAACCGTGACTATTGGAAAGAAGACGAAAAGGGGATTCTTTTTGAGGATGGAAAGAAGTATAAAGAGAGCCAGAAAGACAATGGCGGAATCAAAGAGTCACTGAATGGAGAGAAGAATAACTACCAGTTCTCAGCCCGTGCGGTAATTGACCGTTATAACGCAGCCGATATGCCGTTGGGATGGATTCTGCCTAATGACGGTTATGGTGCCGGATACGGACAGACCTCTACACTGGATGGTAACATACAGAACTTGAAAGAACTGGGTGACTATGCCCGTGCGAAAGGGGTGGAAATCGGATTGTGGACGCAGTCAGACTTACATCCCAAAGAAGGAATTGAACCTTTGCTCCAACGCGATATTGTTAAGGAAGTACGCGATGCAGGTGTGCGTGTGCTGAAAACCGATGTGGCTTGGGTAGGAGCCGGTTATTCATTCGGGCTGAACGGAGTGGCAGATGTAGGACAGATTATGCCTTATTTCGGCAATAATGCACGTCCGTTTATCATCTCGCTGGACGGATGGGCAGGTACTCAGCGTTATGCAGGTATATGGTCGGGCGACCAGACCGGAGGAGAATGGGAGTACATTCGTTTCCATATCCCGACGTATATCGGTTCGGGCTTGTCGGGACAGCCCAATATTACTTCGGACATGGACGGTATTTTTGGCGGAAAGAACGTTCCGGTCAATGTCCGCGATTTCCAATGGAAAACTTTTACACCGATGCAACTGAACATGGATGGGTGGGGAGCTAATCCGAAATATCCGCAGGCGTTGGGCGAACCGGCTACTTCCATCAACCGCTGGTATCTGAAAATGAAATCAGAGTTCATGCCTTATACGTACAGCATAGCCCGTGAAGCAATAGACGGAAAACCGATGATTCGTGCCATGTTCCTTGATTATCCGAACGATTACACGCTGGGGACGGCTACCCGCTATCAGTTCCTTTACGGACCTTATGTGTTAGTTGCTCCCATCTATCAGAGTACGCAGGCAGATAAGGAGGGCAACGATGTGCGTAACGGTATTTATCTGCCCGAAGGTAACTGGATAGATTATTTCACCGGCGACTTGTATCAGGGCGGACGGATTCTCAATAATTTTGAAGCTCCTTTATGGAAACTTCCTTTGTTTGTTAAGCAGGGAGCCATCCTGCCAATGACTACGGCTCATAACAATGTCGGCCAGATGGATAAACACTTGCGTGTATATGAGCTTTATCCCGGCGGAAATACGGAGTTCACTGAATATGACGACGACGGAGTTTCTGAGGCTTATCGTTCGGGACAATACGCTACTACTCGTATCCGTTCGGTGGTAGAAGGAGCCGATTTGAATGTGTATGTCGAACCGGTTCAAGGTTCTTTTGCTGGAATGGAAACTCATAAAAGCACTTACTTCCGTATCAATGTAACTGCACAGCCGAAGAAACTGACGGCACGTGTGGGCGGAAAGAAAGTGAAACTTACGCCGGTGGCTTCTTTGGATGAATTGCAGCAAGGAACGGATGTATATTATTATGAACCGTCTCCGGAACTGAACCGTTTTGCCACACCGGGCAGTGAACAGGCTCGTCTGCATGTAATCAAGAATCCGGTAGTGCATGTGAAGTTAGGAGAAACAGATGTAACCCAAAATGGCATTCAGCTTGAGATGAAAGGCTATGTGTTTGCACCCGCTGAAAAGTTGTTGGTAAGTCAAGGTGCGCTGACCACTCCTGAAGCTGAGGTGACGGAGGAGAATACGGGGGCTTATGCGCTGACGCCTTCATGGAAGAAAGTAAACAATGCTGATTATTATGAAATTGAGTACAAGGGTATGTTGTACAGTACCATCCGCGATACGCAGCTCCTGTTTGAAGATTTGCGCCCCGAAACAACTTGCATGTTCAAGGTACGTGCCGTAAATGCTTCGGGTGTGTCCGAATGGGCAAGTGTGACGGCTACTACGAAATCAGACCCGCTCGAATTTGCTATCCGTGGCATCAAGGGAGAAACCAGTTGCCCGAATCAGGGAGGTCAGGGTGTGAATAGGCTATTCAACTTCGATGAGGGAGATTCATGGCATACGAAGTGGAGCGAAGAAGCTGTTCCGTTCGACTTGATTATTGACCTGAACAGCGTGAACCAGCTTGATAAATTCCAATACCTGCCTCGTCTGGATGCCGGAAACGGTACGTTGGGCAAAGGTACGGTATATTACAGTATGGATAAATCAAATTGGCATGAAGCCGGCGCTTTCGACTGGAAGGGTAGTGACGTGAAGACTTTCGTATTCGAAAATCATCCTACTGCGCGTTACATTAAGCTGTCTGTTACGGCTGCTACGGGCAAGTATGGTTCAGGTCGTGAACTGTATGTGTTTAAAGTTCCCGGCTCAGAAAGCTACATTCCGGGCGATATCAACCAAGACAAATTGGTGGACGAAAACGATTTGACCTCTTATATGAACTATACCGGTTTGCGTAGGGGAGATTCTGATTTTGAAGGTTACATCAGTATGGGAGACTTGAATGACAACGGTCTGATTGACGCTTACGACATTTCGGCGGTGGCTACCCGTTTGGAGTCGGGAGTCAGCAGCCGTCAAGTGCCGTTAGTGGCTGGCGAAATCTCGATTACCCCGTCAAAGAAGACGTATAATGAAGGCGAAACTGTGGAAATCCGGGTTTCGGGTAAAGGCATGTGTTCGGTCAATGCCCTGAGCTTCGCACTGCCTTACGATCCGCAGGCACTGGAATATGTGGAAACAGAGGCAGCCGGCATGAAAGAGATGCGTAATCTGACGAACGACCGTCTGCATACCAACGGTACGAAGGCACTGTATCCTACTTTTGTAAACATCGGAGAAAAGCCATATCTGGAAGGAGATGCAGAACTGATGACCATCAAGTTCAAGGCGAAACGTAAACAAAAGATTGACCTGAAAGTGCTTGACGGTATGCTGGTCGACAAGAATCTGAATACAGTCAAGTTCTGATAGCCATCCGGCGTGATAAGAAAATAGCATGTGTGAATAACAGTCCGTTGTTGTTCCACATGCTATTTTCGTATAAAAGAAGCTGTCTTTGATAGCCTTTGCCGGCATGAAGTCCTGAAAACAGTTCCTTCTATGCTGTTGAAATTTGAAAAGTAGCTGTAAAATTTTGTAAAGAGAAAAAGATGTTATATATTTGCACCCGCAAATGAGAAACAATAAGTTTCTTTTGCGCCTGTGGCGTAATTGGTAGCCGCGCCAGACTTAGGATCTGGTGTCGTGAGACGTGTAGGTTCGAGTCCTATCAGGCGCACGGTAAGAAAAGGATTTGATAAATCGCTGATTTATTGAATCCTTTTTTTATTGCTTTTACCCGCGAAATTCTACCGCTTGCGTTACGTAACGCATCCCAATGTTTGCTATAACGCAAGCGGTAGAGTCAGCCTGCACTACGGCTTGCGTTTTGGCGTCTTGATTGACCCGGATTTTTGCTTGATTGATAGTAACTTTTATAAAAACCGAAACCGATATGTCTGTACAAATACGTTTGGCGCGCATGGAGGACCTCGACCGACTGATGGAAATCTTTGACCATGCACGCAGTTTCATGAAAGCCACCGGAAATCCCAGCCAGTGGATAAACGGCTATCCGCAGCGTGAGATGATAGCCGGCGAAATAGCGGCAAACCATTGTTACGTGTGTTGCAAAGAGGAAGGGGGAGAGGTGGTAGGTACGTTTGCTTTCGTGCCCAGTCCCGACCCGAACTATGCACGCATCGAGTCGGGCAACTGGCTGAACGATGCCCCCTATTACGTTATCCACCGCTTGGCTTCCGACGGCAGTTGCCGGGGAATAGGCAAGGCGTGTATCGAATGGTGTTGGGAGCAATGCCATAGCCTGCGTGCCGATACCCACCAAGATAACAAGATTATGCAGAAGCTGTTGGAGAACAACGGCTTTGTCCGTTGCGGAATCATCTATGTGGCCAATGGAACACCCCGCATCGCCTATCAGCGCATATAGTCAGCCGGAAGCGGTTGCTCCGTAGGGGCTGATAAAGTCAGAACAGATGTTAAATCTTGTTTTGGGTAAATATTTTCTACTGGAAAGTTTGTCTGTAAAGAAATAATAGCTTACATTTGCCAATGTTTCCAATGGAAAATAATAGTAACAAGATAAAATCAACAAACCTATGAAGTATGTCATCATTGGCGGAGTAGCCGGAGGAGCAACCGCAGCCGCCCGCATTCGTCGGAATACCGAGAAAGCAGAAATTGTGTTATTTGAACGAGGCGATTATATATCGTATGCTAATTGCGGACTGCCTTATTACATCGGCGGGGTAATTAAGGAGCGCGACCGCCTGTTTGTACAGACCCCGGAGGCTTTCGGGCTTCGGTTTAATATTGACGTGCGGGTACGTTCGGAAGTCACGGCTATTGATACAAAGAAAAAACAAGTCACGGTACGTACATCAGACGGAAAGGTTTATACGGAAACTTACGATAAGCTATTGTTGTCTCCGGGAGCATCTCCCGTCCGTCCGCCGCTGCCGGGCATCGACAGCAAAGGAATTTTTACCCTGCGTAACGTTGGCGATACCGATAAGATTAAGCAATACATGCAGCAACATCCGGTAAAGCGTGCCATCATCGTAGGCGGCGGATTCATCGGGCTTGAGATGGCGGAAAACCTGCATCACGCCGGGGCCGAAGTAGCGATTGTGGAAATGGCGAATCAGGTAATGGGACCCATCGACTATTCGATGGCTTCGCTCGTACACGGGCATCTGCTGCAAAAGGGAGTCCGTCTTTATTTGGGTCAGGCGGTAGAACGTTTTGACGAAAACGGTCAGGGCGTCCGTGTGGGACTGAAATCGGGAATCCGGCTCGATGCCGATTTGGTGATACTGTCTATCGGCGTGCGTGCCGAAACCCGGCTTGCCGTAGAAGCGGGGCTGAAGATAGGCGACATGAAGGGGATTTGGGTCAATGAGTTCCTGCAAACTTCCGATGAGTCGGTTTATGCCGTGGGCGATGCCATCGAGTTTCCTCATCCGATTACGGGCAAGCCGTGGCTGAATTTTCTGGCAGGGCCGGCAAACAGGCAGGCGCGCATCGTGGCAGACAACATCGTGTTCGGTAATCGGGTGAAATACGAAGGAGCCATCGGTACGTCGATTGCCAAAGTGTTCGATATGACCGTTGCGGCTACGGGACTTCCGGCAAAGCGTTTGAAACAGATGGATATCCCGTATCTTTCGGCAACCATCCATTCCGGTTCACATGCCGGTTACTATCCTGCTTCGTCGCAGATGGATATCAAGATAACTTTCTCGCCCACCGACGGCAAACTGTATGGTGCGCAAATCGTGGGGTACGACGGTGTGGATAAGCGTATCGACGAGTACGCGCTGACCATCAAGCAGAAAGGAACGGTTTACGACCTTATGGCACTGGAACATGCTTATGCTCCGCCCTTCTCGTCGGCGAAAGACCCCGTTGCCGTTTCAGGCTACGTTGCGGGCAATATATTGAGTGGGAAAATGACTCCGCTCTATTGGCGTGAGCTGGCGGAAGCCGACTTAACAAAAGCCACTTTGGTAGATGTCCGTACGGCAGATGAATATGAGTTGGGTTCTATTCCCGGTTCGGTAAATATTCCGCTTGACGAACTGAGACCCCGTATGAACGAAATTCCTGCCGATAAGCCCGTGTTCTTATATTGCGGTGTAGGATTGCGAGGGTATTTGGCATCCAATATCCTGAAAGAAAACGGCTATAAGGATGTAAGAAACCTCATAGGCGGAATCAAAACTTATCAGGCGGCAGTTACTCCCGTGCCGTTGCCCGACGCATGGAATGAGCCTTGCCGGTCGGACGAGTCAGCCTGTCGTGAAGAACATGACGCCGCGAAAGTAGTGCGGGTAGATGCCTGCGGAATCCAATGTCCGGGTCCGATAATGAAATTAAAGAAAGAAATGGAAGTGTTGCAGCCGGGCGAGCGGTTGGAAGTATTGGCTACCGATGCCGGTTTTCCGCGCGATGCCGAGGCTTGGTGCAAAAGCACAGGAAACCGTTTCCTCGCTGCCGACTCATCGGACGGTGCATTCCGGGTGACGATAGAGAAATCTCCGCTTCGCTGTACGCCTCCGGCAAGTTCATCCTGCGGTGAAGAAGGTAAAACTTTCATCTTGTTTAGCGATGATCTTGATAAAACTTTAGCTACTTTTGTGCTGGCTAACGGCGCGGCTGCCACCGGAAAGAAAGTAACCATCTTCTTCACGTTCTGGGGACTGAATGCGATAAAGAAAGCGGTAAAGCCTCAAGTAAAGAAAGACCTTTTCGGTAAAATGTTTGGCTGGATGTTGCCGTCCGACTCCCGCAAGTTAAAGCTGTCGAAGATGAACATGGGAGGCATCGGAGCAAGGATGATGCGTTACGTGATGCAGCAGAAAGGGATTGACTCGTTGGAGTCACTGCGCAGTCAGGCGATAGAAAACGGTGTGGAGTTCATAGCCTGCCAGATGTCGATGGACGTAATGGGCATAGACAAGTCGGAACTGTTGGATAACGTGACGATTGGAGGTGTGGCTACCTACATAGAGCGTGCAGAGCAGTCAAAAGTTAATTTGTTTATATGATGACATGGAGAAAATAAAATGTATATGTGTAATGAGAGAGCTTTTCAAGGCTCTCTCATCGTTAGAGTCAGAGTTGGAGGCAAAATACGGAGTTTCTCTGAATGAAGCGATGGTATTGTGCAGCATAGGAAAAGAAACGGTAACGGCAGGAACCATTGGCGAACGTACCGGACTGATGGCTTCCCATACCTCGAAAGTAATCGGTAAAGTGGAAGAAAAAGGACTGCTGGTACGCTCGTTGGGCGAGAAAGACAAACGTCAGATGTATTTTACATTGACGGAAAAAGGCCATGCCTGTTTGCAGGAAGTAGCCGATAAAGGAGTAGATGTTCCGGAGGTGTTGCTGCCTTTTTTTAATGCTTATAAGGACTGATGAAGAAAAAGAAATTTGAGTTGGAAGTTCCCGGAGGGGCAGACAAGGTATTGCTTCATACTTGCTGTGCACCCTGTTCATCGGCAATTATTGAATGTCTGATGCAACACGGGGTGCGTCCCACCATTTACTATTGTAACCCCAACATCTATCCGCTGGAAGAATATAACATACGTAAAGACGAGTGTACGCGCTATGCCCGTTCGTTGGGACTGGATATTGTAGATGCCGATTACGATCATGAAGCATGGCTCTGCGGCGTAAAGGGATTGGAAAGCGAGCCTGAAAGGGGAGGACGCTGCCTGAAATGTTTTAAGATGCGTCTGCTCGATACGGCGCGTTATGCCCATGAACACGGGTTTGCCGTCATAACAACAACCCTTGCTTCATCGCGCTGGAAGAGTCTGGAGCAGATAAACGAAGCCGGACGTTACGCCGTGGCTCAGTATCCCGATGTGGTTTGGTGGGAACAAAACTGGCGCAAGGGCGGACTGAGCGAACGCCGTATTGCCATTATCAAAGCATATAATTTTTATAATCAGCAATACTGCGGGTGCGAGTTCAGTATGCGCAAAGACGAGTAAACTATTTGTTCGGATTGGCTTCGATGGGCATCGTGTTGTCTTTGTATGCCGAGAAGCCTTTCACTTTAACCCGCTCTTTTTTCTCTTCTTCACCGATGGCAGCCGAACCCAGTTGGTTCATGTTGTCTTTGATGGCGTTATGCGTATCGAAGAAATAATCCAGTAACATCTTCATGTGCTCCTCCAGTTCCCCCTCGTTGGGCGAAAAGAACGTGTGGCAGCGCGAGTGTAGTCCGATGGTTTTCCCGTCTTCGTCCGACATGAATACGGTGGTAACCAATGAGTTTACATTAACCAGATTAATGATTTCCTTCAGGTAGGGCAGGGCCTCGTTATCGGCATTGATAGAACCCCACCACGGATTCCATATCATGATAAAGCGGTTTTCTTCTTCAGCCGCTATATAAAAATCATCTCCCTGATACTTAAACGTAATATGGCCTTCGGCATTGATGTCAGGCTGGCATCCTATCTTTTTCAACACGCTGATAACCAAATCGCGAGTTGTAATGTCGTCCAGTTCGTCTTTTGTCATTCGCTCGATGTGCTCAAGCCGCTTTTGCCGTTCGCGCAGGAAGCGCATGGCAAATAAAATAACAGGCCACAAAGCCAATGCAATGACGGCGATTAAAAGGGTAATGTCACTGATGTTTGTCATAATACAGATACTTCTTATTGCCTTAAAGATAAGAAATAAATCAGTACGAATAACGTCTGTTATATTTTTTTATACAAAGTAGATGCATGAAATGTGAAATAGGTTTGTTTATAAAGTGTAACATCAAAAAAACAGACTTATGAAACGATTAGTATCAATGATGGTTTTGGCTCTCTTCGTAATGGTGGGCCATATCCAAGCACAGGAAGAAAGAGAACTGACACGTGAAGAGAAAAAAGCAATGCAGGAACACTTGGACAGTTTGTTATATGTTGAGGCTGAGCAGGCGATAAATCAAAAAGCATTTACGCTGGAAGCCGATAAGGTAGTGTTTAAATATGGACAAACGGCTTACGTCTCTTCCAATACGAACTTTGTGGCGGTGAGTGGAGATGAGGCTGTGGTTCAGATAGCGTTTAACATCCCGGCTTCGGGCTTTAACGGATTGGGAGGCATAACGGTGGAAGGAAGCGTCTCAGGATATGAGATCCGTAAGGATAAAAAGGGTAATCTTTATGTATCCATGAACGTGATGGGTACGGGCATTTCGGCGCGCGTAGACATCAACGTTTTGAAAGGAAGCAATCAGGCTTCGGTAACGGTTACTCCGAACTTCAACTCCAACCGCTTGACCTTGAATGGGGTTGTATTGCCTACGGGAAGAAGCAATGTGTTTAAAGGACGTTCACTTTGATAAATTATTAAAGGAGATATGAGTATGAAAAAGATTTTATTGTTGGCAGGTATTGCACTTTTGGCAACGGCTTGCGAGAAAGATCCGGATATGGATAAAGTAGACGCAGATCTGGTGGTGTATACTGACCATGACGGAGACGCAGATTTTGGTTCTTATAAAACCTACTTCCTACCCGACAGCATCTTGGAAGCGGGAGGGTATAAGTCTTCTTATTGGAAAGATGAGAATGCACAGGCTATCATCGCCCAAGTGGAAGCCAATATGGAGGCAAGAGGATATACCCGCGAAACGGATGCTTCGAAGAAGGATGAGGTTGACTTGGGAGTACAGGTCTCTTACGTGGCGCAGACCAATTACGTTACCACCGGCTCTTATTACGGAGGCTGGTGGGACTGGGGATTCTGGGGACCGTGGTGGGGCGGATGGTATTATCCTTTCACTATGACCTACTCTTATAACACCAATACGCTGGTGGTAGAGATGCTTGATTTGACCGGTAAGGGTACGGAAGGAGAACAAAAAGCAAACATCCCGGTAATATGGTATGCAAATGCTTCCGGTTTCCAATACTCCGGACGCTATAACCAATCGTTGTTGTTAAAAGCGGTCGATCAGGCTTTCGAGCAGTCGGCTTATGTACAGTCGGATAACTAATAAAGGAGGAATTACCTATGAAAAAGATAAATATGCTTTGGAAAAGAATGGCTTTGGCTTGTGTGATGTTTATGGGAGTTGCAGCCCAAAGTTTTGCACAGTGGGATGCCCGTAAAGTACACGTAACGATAGACTGGCAGATGAATGCTCCTTTCTCGACCGATTTTGCAGACAAAATAAGCGGTTGGGGTATGAATTTTGAAGGGACTTATCAGGTAGCTCCGCGTTGGGATGTGGGCGTGTTTGCAGCCTTCCATACCAACCATTATTACGTAGGACGCCAGACGTTGGATATATCTTCTACCGAGGCGATTACTACCGACCAGCAACGCTCGGCATTTCAAGTTCCTTTCGGGGCGACAGCGGCTTATACGTTATGCAACGGAAAATATGTAAAGCCCTATATCGGTGCGAAAATGGGAGCCATGTTTGCGCGCAATACTACTTATTTCGGGGCAAGCGGACTTTATGATAAAGGCTGGGGATTTTACGTATCTCCGGAGTTGGGCTTGAAGATTTTCCCTACCGGAAAGCATTGGGGATTCCATGTTGCCGGATATTATAGTTATGGAACGAACAAGACGCGGACTTTGACGTGTGACATCGACGGACAAAACAATGCGGGTTTCCGTCTGGGTGTGATATTCTGATCGGGTTATGCACATAAAAAATCAGACGATTATTAACATCCCGCCCGGCGTGTCAGACGGTCTGAAATTTCTACCCGAAAAGTCAGTCAACTCTTCGGGTAGAAACAGACAGTTTATCCCATAGGACACCTTAACGCTAACGGAAGCGTTTGGGGGTGTAAAAAGGCAAGCGTATTTTACCTATATTTGACGGTTGAACAATAGAATTCAACCAATATTGGAAGCAAAGGCTGTTTCGGGCAATGACTTGAAGCAGCCTTTATTGTTTTCTATTAGTTGGATATCCCGACAAATGAATATATATTTGTCAGGAGGAAGTTTCCGGTTGGGCTGAACCGGGTGTGGAGCTGTATCGACATTAATGGATTGACGCTATGGAAAATAAGAAAAGCTACGTTGGCTGTTGGATATTGATGCTGTTCATGTTGGCGGCAGGCAAAGTCTGTGCGCAGGCAGACGAGTTTGCTACATGGAGTATGGTGAGACTTAATCATCAGCTTCGGAATGACTTAAGACTGTCGGGTGCCGTGGAGTTTCGTTCGAAAGATGATTTGAAGATGGCAGACCGCTGGGGAGGAGAAATCGGTTTGATGTACACCGTATTGTCGTGGCTGAAGGTGGAAGGAGTGTACGAGGTTCATTATCGCAACTTGGGTGAAGACAAAGGGTGGAAATTCCGTCATCGCTATAACTTGGGAGCGCAGGGAACGGTAGGTTGTGGAAACTTTAAGGTCTCTTTGCGCGAACGCTTCCAGCAAACCTTTTCCGGAGGCGAAGTGGAAAACCGTTTGCGTTCTCGCCTGAAAATAAGTTATGCACTTGACAAGCCGAAACTGAGCCTTTATTTTGCTCCTGAACTGTATCAACCGATAGGCGACCGTGCTTTTTTCCGGGTAGCCCGGATGCGCTATCGTCCGGGAGTGGAAATAACATGTTCGAAACGTTGTGCGCTGGATGTGTTCTATTGTCGCCAGTATGAGTCGGACAACTCAAGAAACATATTTGGAGTGGAGGTAAAGGTGGCGTTGTAATAAAACAATGAAAAAACACGGATTCTGCCGTGGTGTAAGTGCGGAGACAAGCCCTGCTACCATCGTCGGAATCCGTGTTTATGTGTGTTGGAAGATATATTTATTTGATTTCAAATTCCTCTTTCATATCCAGCTCTTCTCCGTTCATGTCGTAGAATTTATATTGTAAGAAAGCCAAATTCTGATTGGGAATAATCTTGATACCGAATCCATACTTCATCTGCCATTTGCGTTTCAGTGACACCAGTCCCTGATTGACAAAAGCAGCTACATAAGGATGGATGTGTAAGGTAAATTTCTTCACTTTCAGTTTGTTAACCATATAGTCAATCTTACTTTCCAATGTATCTGTAAATAGGATAGACGGTTTGATTTTTCCTTTACCGAAGCAAGTAGGACAGTCTTCGTCGGTTGTGACATCCATAGCCGGACGCACACGTTGGCGTGTTATTTGCATCAGTCCGAACTTACTTAAGGGGAGTATGTTGTGTTTGGCCCGGTCTTTTTGCATGTTCTGACACATGCGTTCGTAAAGTTTCTGACGGTTTTCCGCGAGGTTCATGTCGATAAAATCCACAACAATGATTCCCCCCATGTCTCTCAGGCGCAGTTGACGTGCTAATTCGTCGGCAGCTCCCAAGTTGACATCGAGTGCGTTAGCCTCCTGCCCGTTGGCAGATTTAGAACGGTTGCCGCTGTTTACATCTACTACGTGAAGCGCTTCGGTATGTTCGATGATGAGGTACGCTCCACTCTTGTAAGAAACGGTTTTTCCGAACGATGATTTGATTTGTTTGGTAATACCGAAATTGTCGAAAATAGGAAGTTGCCCCGTGTAGCGTTTTACGATGCCCACCCGTTCGGGTGCAATGAGCGCTACATAATCTCTTACTTCATTGTAAACGTTTTCTTCGTTTACATAAATATTTTCGTACGAAGGATTAAACAAGTCGCGTAACATAGCAACCGTGCGGCTTGTTTCTTCGTATACCAAAGTAGGCATTTTGGTTGCCTTTTGTGCTTTGGTAATGGTTTCTTCCCAATGTCTCAGCAATACTTTCAGTTCGGCATCCAGTTCGGCTACTCGTTTTCCTTCGGCTACGGTACGTACGATGATTCCAAAGTTTTTGGGTTTGATACTTTGTAATAACTGTTTGAGGCGTGCCCGTTCTGCGCTTGATTTGATTTTCTGCGAAACAGAAACCTTATCGTTAAACGGGATAAGTACCAGATAGCGTCCGGCAAATGAGAGTTCGCACGTCAGGCGCGGTCCTTTTGTCGATATAGGTTCTTTTACGATTTGTACGATTACTTCCTGCCCTTGCTTAAGAACGTTTGATATGGTGCCGTCTTTTTCTATGTCGGGCATAATGGAAGCCTTCGCGATAGGTTGTAACTTCTTACGGTCGCTGATGACCTGTTTCAGATACTTTTGGTAAGAATGAAATTGTGGTCCTAAATCTAAGTAGTGAAGAAAAGCGTCTTTTTCGAAGCCCACATCCACGAAGCAGGCATTAAGTCCGGGCATAAGTTTTTTAACCCTTCCCAAGTACATGTTCCCTACGGTGAAAGAAAGATTTCGTTCTTCTTTTTGAAATTCTACCAAGTTCTTATCTTCCATAAGTGCGATAGATATTTCTTTGGGCTGTACGTCTACTACCAATTCGCTTGTCACTTGATTACTTAGTTTGTTTAGGTTGTTAAATGATAAAAATTCACCACAGGTTACTCAGATTTGGAAAATCAGTCGTTCGCGATAATCCGGTAATCTATGGTGTAAAAATCCCAATACACAAAGAACAAACCTGAAAGACTATTGAGAAGCGCTTTGCAAGTTTGTTCTTTATTGAAGTCAGACAGACTAACAATTATTTTTTGCTTTTATGTCTGTTCTTTCTTAGTCTTTTTTTACGTTTGTGAGTGGACATTTTATGTCTTTTTCTTTTCTTTCCGCTTGGCATAGCTTCAAAATTTTATAGGGTTAATACTTAAGTTAATTATTTTTTTACTGAAAGAGTAAACGTTTTTGCCGGTTTAAAAGCCGGGATATTGTGTTCCGGGATGATGATTGTGGTATTTTTGGAGATATTACGTGCGGTTTTCTGCGCTCTCTTTTTCACGATAAAACTACCGAAACCACGAAGATATACGTTTTCGTCGTTTGAAAGAGATTCTTTCACCGATTCCATAAATGCTTCCAATGTGGTTAGCACCGTTTGTTTGTCAATCCCTGTGTTTTTAGCAATTTCGTTTACGATATCTGCTTTAGTCATTTCGCTAAATAATTATTGTTATACGTTATCTTAATTTTTTGGTCTGCAAATATATAGCTTTTCTCGTTCTTTAGAAAATATATTGCAAACATTTTTTCGAGAAAGTATTTCCGGCATTTTAAAAACATCTATTTTTGCAGAAATGTTTTGAAATGGGTGAATTTGCTGATAAACTGATAGATTGGTACGATGAGCATAAACGCGATTTACCGTGGCGGAGAGTGAAAGACCCGTATCGGATATGGATTTCTGAAATCATTCTTCAGCAGACGAGGGTTGCTCAGGGGTATGATTATTATTGCCGTTTTATAGAGCGTTTTCCGGATGTGGATACATTGGCAGATGCACACGAAGACGAGGTGATGAAATATTGGCAGGGATTGGGATATTACTCGCGGGCAAGAAACCTGCATGAGGCGGCAAAGTCGATTGTGAAGCAGGGAGGATTCCCCACCACATACGCCGGAGTGCGCAGCCTGAAAGGGGTAGGCGATTACACGGCGGCGGCTGTTTGCTCGTTTGCTTACGATATGCCTTGTGCGGCGGTCGACGGGAATGTGTATCGGGTATTGGCAAGGTACTTGGGGGTTGACGAACCGATTGATACCGCAAGAGGCAAAAAACTCTTTGCGGCTTTGGCTGAAGAGTTGCTCGACAAGCATCGGCCTGCGCTTTATAATCAGGCGATAATGGATTTCGGAGCTTTGCAGTGTGTGCCTGTTGCTCCGCAGTGTGCCGACTGCCCGTTGGTCGACAGTTGTGTGGCGTTTCGGCAGGGAAAAATCAACATGCTGCCGTGTAAGCAGCACCGGACGAAAGTTACTGCACGTTATTTTATTTATTTATATGTACGCGCGGGGGAATATACTTTTATTCGCAGGCGTGGAGCGGGTGATATCTGGCAGAATTTATACGAGGTTCCTTTGATAGAGACCGCGGGTGAAATAAGTGAAGAAGCACTGTTGGCGTTGCCTGAATTTGCTGATTTGTTTGCCGGATGCCAGCCCGAAAGTGTAAGGCTGTTAAGGAAGAAAGAAAAACATGTGCTATCCCACCGTGTGATTTATGCCGATTTTTATGAAATCATTTTGAAAGATGACATTCGGGTTTTATCCGACTACCGGTGTGTGAGTGAAACCGATTTGTACAAATTTCCGATGTCGCGTTTGTTATCTCGTTTTTTTTCTTTATTTTTGACACCTGATTAAAAGTTTGATTCATGTCATTGAATAAAGTACAATTAATAGGAAATGTAGGGAAAGACCCTGAAGTAAGATATTTGGATAATCATGTGGCTGTGGCTACTTTTCCGTTGGCTACTACCGAAAAAGGATATACGCTGGCTAACGGGACGCAAGTGCCCGAACGTACGGAGTGGCACAACATCGTGCTGTGGCGCGGCTTGGCGGAAGTGGCGGAAAAGTATGTACATAAAGGCGATAAACTTTATATAGAGGGAAAAATCCGCTCGCGCTCTTACGACGACCAAAACGGAATTAAACGTTACGTGGTAGAAATATTTGGCGATAACATGGAAATGCTCTCTTCGCGCCCGGCTCAGGCTGGAACTACTCCGCCTGCTCAACCGGTGCAAACGCCTCAGGCATCTCCGCAGCCCAATAGTGCGGCAGACGATTTGCCGTTTTAACCGGAAGATGAAGAGCGCGCACTTGTTTCCGCCGTTCTTCATCGGATTTATTGTTTAACTAAATTTTTATTCATTGGACCCTGATTCGTATTTATCCTGCGTGGCCTCTTTGGGTCACGGCATTGTTGTAGCCACTCCCTCCGTCGGAGCTGTTGTGGCGTTGGTGTTATCTTTGTTGCTGCTTTGTATTTCTGGCTTTGTTTCTGCTTCAGAAATAGCTTTCTTTTCGCTTTCTCCTTCCGATTTGAATGATGTAGAAGAAGAAAATCATCCTGCCGATAAGCGTGTAAAGGCGTTGTTGACCAATTCAGACCGGTTAGAAGCAACCATCGTCTTGTCGAATAATTTTGTGAATGTGGCAATAATCATGCTACTTAATTATTTCTTTGTCAGTGTGGTTGATTTCGGCGAAATGCGTGTCCTCGGTTTTGTTTCTGTCACGGTTATCCTTGTCTTTTTGCTTTTGGTCTTTGGCGAAATCATGCCTCGCATCTATTCCGCGCAACATGCTTTGCGCTTTTGCAGGAAGTGGGCTGCTGTGATGAGCGTGTTATGTTCGCTGTTCCGCCCGTTGTCTAATTTGCTGGCACATTCATCATTGGTTGCCAATAAATTCTCCCAACGGAAGAAAACAAACCTGTCGGTCGACGAGCTTTCACAGGCTTTGGAGTTGACCGATAAAAATGAAATCTCTGAAGAAAGTAACATGTTAGAGGGGATTATCCGTTTTGGTGAAGAAACGGCTAAGGAGGTGATGACCTCGCGGCTCGACATGGTAGACTTGGATATTGAAACTCCGTTCTCTAAAGTCTTGCGTTGCATTGTCGATAATGCTTATTCACGCATACCCGTTTACGAAGACACACGCGATAACATCAAGGGGATTCTTTACATCAAAGACCTTTTGCCTTACCTTGATAAAGACGACACGTTCCGCTGGCAAAAGTTGATTCGTCCGGCATTTTTCGTACCCGAAACCAAGATGATTGACGACCTGCTGCGCGATTTTCAAGCCAACAAGATACACATTGCGATTGTGGTCGATGAGTTTGGCGGAACGTCGGGCATTGTAACGATGGAAGATATCATCGAGGAAATCGTAGGAGAGATTAATGACGAGTACGACGAAGAAGAGTCTACTTACGTCAAAATAGCCGACGATACTTATATATTCGAAGCCAAGACCTTGCTTTCCGATTTTTACAAGATACTGAAAGTAGATGCCGATGTTTTCGAAGAAGCGGCAGGCGATGCCGATACCGTGGCAGGACTGCTTTTGGAGTTGAAAGGCGAGTTCCCCGCCCTGCATGAGGTTATTAACTTCCGTAATTACCGTTTCGAGGTGCTCGAAATGAATGCGCGCCGCATTCTGAAAGTAAAAGTAACGGTATGTTCCGGAGAGCCGGAGGATAAAAAAGAGGAATAAGATGCCGCTGCTGAAGAAATGGACCGACGGGGGAGCGACGTGGGGCATCTGGCAGGTGACGGAGAGCTTCGACGAGCTGGCGGATTCGTTTTGCGATGCCGGAGCATGGCGTGCGGAAATGATGGCGTTAGGCTCACCCGTGCGCCGCATGGAGCGGACTGCTGTCCGGGTGTTGTTGCGCGAACTGACGGGCAGCGAGCTGATCATCAGCCATCACCCGTCGGGAAAACCTTACGTAGAAGGTGCATCTTTTCTGATAAGTGTCTCGCATACAAAGGGGTATGTCGCCATAGGCATACATCCCACCCGCGAGCCGGGAATCGACATTGAGCAATACGGCGAGCGGGTAAACCGCGTGGCTTCGCGCTTTATGCACCCCACGGAACTGTCTGCCTGCGAGGGAGCGGACCATTCCACGCGCCTTTACATGCTTTTACTCCATTGGTCGGCAAAAGAAACCCTTTATAAGATAATCGGTTGCGAGGAAGTCGATTTTTCGGAACATTTGCGTATCCACGCTTTCCGTTTGCAGCAGTCGGGCACGTTTGCGGCAGAAGAATATCGTACGGAACACCCGCAACGTTTCACGGTGCATTACCTTACCCATCCCGACTTTGTATGTACGTGGGCTTTAAAATAGCAAACCCGCATAAAAATTATGAAAACAAATTTTTATGCGGGTTCATTTTGCTTGGTAGCCCGTGGGGGAATCGAACCCCCCTTTCAAGAATGAAAATCTTGCGTCCTAACCGATAGACGAACGGGCCATCCTTATTATTGCATCGACTGACAGCCTGATGCTGAATTGTGTTTGATGTAGCCCGTGGGGGAATCGAACCCCCCTTTCAAGAATGAAAATCTTGCGTCCTAACCGATAGACGAACGGGCCATCCTAAGCTCGTGATGAGGTATTTCTCAAACACGGGTGCAAAGGTACGCATTATTTTCGGATTTGCAAATTTTACAGCATATTTTTTACATCTTTCCGTACAAAAAAGTTCCAAAAGCCTATTTTCCGGTCTGTTTTGCATCCTTAAAAATTCTACCGTATATGTTATGTAACGCATCCGTATGCGTTGGTCTGCACATGCGGATGCGTTAGCTAACATATACGGATGCGTTTTTGGGGGTAATAGATGCTTGTTATTTGAATCGCTTCTAAACAGGGTTTTCTCATGAAAAATTTATTATTAAACAAACGTATATTTATTAATTTTGGTAATTTTGTAAAGATATAATTATGGTTAATATGAAGAAAGAATATATAAGACCTACCGTCTTTTTTTTACCCATAGCAAAGTTCTTGTCGGATGAAGATTGGAAGCAAATGGGTGATGAAGAATTGTCGGACCTCCATCGGGAGGGTATACAACAGAGATTGGATAGTACGTATGTGGCAAATACAGAGGTAGTACTAAGGCGGATATTGGATGAGTGGGTATTGGTGCCTGTTAATGAATTGGCAACCTCTCGAAACGGTTTTTTTACTTTGAACAACAGTAGCCGCTATCTGTGGGAACAGTTTCAAGAACCTGTTACTTTGCGTGGTGTGGTAAACAAAATGCTTGGCTCTTTCGAAGTTAAGAGCGAAGCTGCTGAGCGCGATGTGTTGAGATTTATAGATGAATATTTGATGTATAATTTAATAAAAAAGGTATTATAATGGATGTAATGAAAGAAAGATGGGAAGCTCCTCGTACAGTGTACGAGGGTTTTGTGGTTGACCAGTATGTAACTGCGTGTGAAGTAACGGGAGAATGGAGGCCGAAACCGGATGCAGAACCTTATCCTTCAAGTGCTAAGTTTGCATTGGATAGAAATAATAATGGGAGGGCTGAAGATAGTGAAATAAAAGATTTTGTGACTACTAATGCTGCTGATCAGCCTATTACAGATATATCTTATTGGGGATGGGAAATAATAGGAACTGGAGGTAATAGTTATGTAAATGAGGCTAATCGTTTTAGACTTTTCCAGACTAAGCAGAATCGTAATCAGTATTTAGCTTACGGAGAAGAGTGGGTAACCGACAAGAATCTTTCGTAATTATAATGGAATAATACTGTCTAAATGTTCGCCATGAATGTAGGGGCGTATTGCATACGCCCTGAATGCGTTAGCTTATCCACGTGGATGATTTCGGGCGTATGCGATACGCCCCTACACTGTTAATTGCGGACATTTATTTTTTCTTCCGCTTTCTCCTTATGGCTCTCAATGAATTTCCCCGGCGTCATGCCGAATTGTTTTTGGAAGCACTTGCTGAAGTACGACGGGTTATTAAAACCTATCATGTAGCTTACCTCACTGATGTGGTATTTGTTTTCCAACAAGAGCGAAGCCGCCTTCTTCAGCCGGATTAACTGAATCATCTCGTTGGGCGTCAGGTTTGCCAATCCTTTAATTTTGGCAAAGAGCGCCGAACGGCTGATATACAGTTGCTCGGCAAGGAAGTCGATCGACAGGTTGGGGCTGTCGAGGTTTTCCTCTATCAGTTGGTTCATGCGGGTGAGGAACTTTTCATCCTCTTGGTTTCGGGCAATGGAACTGATAGGTACGGTAGGCATCGACGAGAACTTCTTGCGTAGCTGCATACGCAGGTCGAGCAGGTTCTTGATACACGCCTCAAGGTATTGCAGTGAGAACGGTTTTTCGATGTATGCGTCTGCTCCGCAATTCATACCCTCGGTTTTCGAAGCATTATCGGTTTTCGCCGTCAGCAGGATAAAGGGAATGTGGTTGCTGAGCTGGTCGTTTCGCACGGCTTTACAGAACTCTACTCCGTCCATGTTCGGCATCATCCAGTCGCTTACGATAAGCGATACCTCTTGCTCCTTCAGCCGTTCCAAAGCCTCAACACCATCGTTCGCAGTTATAATGGTGTAGTTCGGTTGCAGGCTGTCGGAGAGGAACCGTATCATGTCTTCATTGTCTTCTGCTATCAGTATGACAGGTAATTTCCGGTTCGATTGTCCCGCCGACTGTTCGGGCAGTATGTCTTCCGGCAGATTACTGCTATCCGTTTGTTCCGAATCATTCAGTTCGGCATTCTTTTGCCTTACGGGAAGGATGACACGGAACGAAGACCCCTTGTCGGTTTCCGATTTCACCTCAATCCGTCCGTGATGCGCTTCCACAATACCTTTTACGATGCTTAACCCGATACCCGTTCCCGGCTTGTTGTCGGCAGCTTGGTAGAAAGGCTGGAAAATGAGTTTCAACTCTTCCGGCTTCATGCCCCGTCCGTCATCGTTAACGCTGATAGAAAACGTTTGCTGTCCGGGTTGCGTTTCAAACAAGATGTCTATCCGGCTGTGCGTATACTTGTTGGCATTGGTCAGCAAGTTGCTCAGCACTTTGGTTACAGCTTCGCGGTCGATGTCGGCACGGAAGTTGTCGTCAGGATAAGTCACTGTAAAAGTCACACCGTGTTGCTCCATCGAGGGACGGAAACGTTCGCATACCGCCTCCATGATGTCTTTGATGTTTTGCGACACAAAGCGCATTTTCATTTCGTTTTGTTCCACTTTGCGGAAGTCGAGCAACTGATTCACCAAGAACAATAACCGCTGACTGTTTCGGTCGATGATGTCAAGGTCTTTTCGCACTTCGGCAGACAGGTTGGGCGTAGACTGCATGACCTTTTCCAGCGGACCGATGATGAGCGAAACAGGTGTACGTATCTCGTGGGCTATCATCGTAAAGAACTTGATTTTAGCTTCGTGCATTTCTTTTTCTTTCCGGATGTTCAGTTCATCGATGGCTTTGGCATGTTTTTTATCGCTGCGCCGCACGATGTATCGGATAAACAGCCCCAGCGCGAGGAAGGATAACAGGAAGTACGCCACCTTAAAAGGCAGTGAGAGGTAGAACGGAGGATGTATCACGATGCGTATCGAAGTGCCCTCCTCGTTCCACACATTGTCATTGTTTGCAGCCTTTACCCGGAAGCGGTAAGTCCCCGCAGGCAGGTTGGTATACGTCGTACTGTTTTGCGAGCCAACGAAGTTCCAGTCTTTGTCAAATCCTTCCAGCTTATAAGCATACTGGTTCTTTTGAGGCGTACAGTAACTCAAAGCCGCATACTTCAGTGTAATAACATTGTCTTTATACGAGAGATGGATTTCGTCCAAGCGGTCGAGCGAAGCAGGCAGTATACCTCCCTTTTCCGGCTTGATGGCGTGATTGAATATCTCCAGTCCGGTTAAAACAACAGCAGGCGGCTGGGTGTTTTGTTTCAATTTTCCGGGTGTAAACCGGTTGAACCCGTTTATGCTGCCCACATAGATGTCGCCGTTTCTTGCTTTCAAAGCCGAAGCCGAAATAAACGCCTCGCTTTGCAGTCCGTCGCTTCGGGTAAAGACTTGCTTCGTCCCTTCTCCGGGAACGTATTTTACCAGCCCTTTAGCAGTAGTCAGCCACAACGCACCTTCTTCCTCTACCATTGCGTTAATATATTCGTTCGGAATGTTTAATAACTGTCGGGAAAAATAGTCTTTGCTCGGTTGATACAGGTACAATCCTTCGGCAGTAGCCACCCACAGTCTGCTTTTCCTGTCTATGTGTAAATGATTGATGGTGGGATTGTCAAATCCCTCTTTGGTTCCATATTGTTTCCATTTGCCGGTTTCAGGCTGGTAGCGGAATAGACCGTGTCCTTGTGTCGCTATCCATAAATACCCTTGCGGGTCTTCGGCTATTTCGATAACCATCGAACCGATGTTTTTTACGCAAACAAAACTGTCTTTCTCACGGTCGTATCGGCAAAGTTTTTCCAGCGAACCTGCCCAAATTCTTTTCCGGCTGTCTTTGAATATGGTATATATGCTGACGCTTTCGTTTCCGTCATAGCTCCTGATAGCCCCCGTTTTCAGGTTTAACACACGCACAGGCTTCGTATATGTTCCTATCCAAAGCTCATCACCGTCAAGGCATAAGCCGTGAACATTGTCCTTGTCAAACGCTGCCCTTCCCCGGAAATCTTCAAACTTGCGAGTAGCAGGCGAGAAGCAGCTTAGTCCGCCATCGTCCGAAGCAATCCATATTTTCCCGTTTTTATCTTCGCAAAAACGACTGATGACTTTCCCTTGAAAAAGCGGATTATCGTCTGACAGTGAATATCCTTCAAACTGTCCGCTGTAAGGGGGCAAATAGTTGATTCCGTTATAAAATGTTCCTAACCACACCCCTCCTTCGCGGTCTTTTAAGATGGGGTAAATAAATTTGCCGGATAAAGCCGAAGTATCTTCTCCGTAGTAAGGATAAAATGTGCTTTCTTCGGTGGTAAGGTTAAAGACAGTCAGTCCGTCGTCTGAACCGATGAATAAGATGTCAGGGGTATAAGACGCTATCGAATGAATATGAAACGCTCCTTTTCCGTTTTGAGGTGGGATGTAGCGAGTGGTTCTTCCGCTTTCCCGATCAATTTTCCAAAGTCCCTGCTTCCACGTCCCTGCCCAAAGGTTTCCCGTCGGGTCCTCCCATAACGCCATAGCATAAAAGTTGCCGTCGTCAGCACCATGTAAAGGAAAAGCCTCAAATTGGTTTGTCTGGCTGTTTAATTTGTATAAACCTTTCCGGCTCGAAGCCCACAGAATCCCTTTTTGATCACAAAGAAAGCGAAGAACAACACTGTCATTCTTCGGAAAAGCATAATGAGTGAGTTGTTCCGACTGTGTATCGTAGCAGAATACGCCTTGCCCACGTGATGCAATCCAAACACGATTGTTTCTATCGCAGATGATATGGTCTATCCATGCATGTATGCTGATGCTGTCTGCTGTTTCTTTCCGGAATGTTGTGATTTCGTTTTTCTTCTGGTTGTAAATATAAACCCCATAATCGGTGCCAAACCAAAGTTCGTCTGCATTCACTTCACATAAGTTTTGGATTAAGTTGGTTTGCAGTTCCGGGTAATACGGGTTCCCTTTTTGGATATATGTAAATGTAGTTCCGTCAAAACAGTTCAGTCCTCCGTCTGTAGCCATCCAGATATATCCTTTTTGGTCTTGCAGAATATCGGATACGGTGTTCGATGACAGACCATTTTCTATATTATAATGCCTGAACTGAAATTGATTGGGAAGAACAGTTCCTGTTGTTGCAAGGAGATTCAGCCAAATAATCAGCAAACAGATAAATAATCTTGTTACCATAATATTAGTTTAAAAAGAAAGTTTGCGTATTGTGTGTTGGAAAGCGGGCGCAAGTTACAAAAATATTTATTCCTTGCTTAAATTTTATTCAAAAATTTCTGAAAGGGCAAAGCCGGACGGAAAAATGTCGGATATATCTTTTGGGGCATATTATGCGGTTTTTTTGCTGGTAAAATCATCCAAAACGATAATAAAAAAGTCCAATACCGCCCTCAGAAGCCTTGTAGAGCAGGTGCAGTTGTCAATAATTCCGACTATTTTCTTACAAGTATGGACTATCTTTTTATTGTTTGGATAGGTTTCCGCTTAAATTTGCGATAGTGGAAATCAAAAAAAATTATAATATGAAAAACAATCTATTAATTTTGTTAGGTGGGCTTATGGTAATGGGAACTGCTTCTTGCAGCAAACCGACTTATACGCAGCCGGATGCTCCGATAGAAGAAGTACCGTTTACGCAAGTGCATATCAACGACCACTTCTGGTCGCCACGCATTGAGATTAACCGTACGGTGTCTATTCCTTCGGCATTCAAAGAATGTGAGAAAAATGGTCGCTTCGATAATTTTGCCATTGCCGGAGGACTGAAAAAAGGCGAACATCGGGGAGACTTTTCTTTCGATGATACCGACCCTTATAAGGTTATAGAAGGCGCATCCTACTCGCTTGCCGTAAAGTATGATGCAAAGCTGGACCACTATTTAGACAGTGTGATTACGATTATCGCCTCAGCCCAAGAGCCCGACGGCTATCTTACCACGTGTGTAACGAATAAGTGTTATCGGCTGTCAGGCTGGTGGGGACGCTCCAAATGGGAGAAGATAAACAGCCACGAACTATATAACAGCGGGCATTTGTATGAAGCTGCCGTAGCCCATTTCCGAGCTACGGGAAAGCGTTCGCTGCTTGATGTTGCCATAAAGAATGCCGATTTGGTTTGCAAGGTGTTTGGTCCTAACGAAGGTCAGAAGCATGTGCCGTCGGGACATCCCATCGTTGAAATGGCGCTCTGTAAGCTGTATAAAGTAACGGGTGATAAGAAATACCTCGACATGGCGAAATATTTTGTAGAAGAAACCGGGCGTGGAACCGACGGACACAAACTGAGCGAATACAGTCAAGACCATAAACCCATTCTGCAACAAGATGAAATAGTAGGCCATGCCGTACGTGCCGGATACCTGTATTCGGGCGTGGCAGATGTAGCTGCCTTGACAAACGATACGGCATATTTCCATGCGCTGACCCGCTTGTGGGATAATCTTGTAAGCAAAAAGTTGTATATCACCGGCGGAATGGGGTCACGTGCGCAGGGCGAGGGATTCGGACCTAACTACGAACTCCAGAACCACACGGCGTATTGTGAGACCTGTGCTTCCATAGCCAACGTGTATTGGAATTATCGCATGTTTCTCGCTACGGGCGAATCCAAATATATAGATGTATTGGAACGTGCATTGTATAATGGCGTCATATCCGGCGTATCGCTAAGCGGCGACAAGTTCTTTTACGATAATCCACTGGAGTCAATGGGTGAGCATGAACGCCAGCGCTGGTTCGGCTGTGCCTGCTGTCCGGGAAACGTAACCCGCTTCATGGCTTCTGTTCCTAACTATGCGTATGCCACTCAGCAGAACGATATCTATGTAAATCTTTACATACAGGGTACTGCCGAAATGCAGACAGCCGATAACAAGGTGACGCTGGAACAAACCACCAATTACCCGTGGGACGGAAAGATTGCCATCAAGGTTACTCCTGAAAAAGAAGGTAAGTTTGCTATTCGCTTACGTATCCCCGGATGGTTGCAGAATGCGCCGGTAGCTTCCGACCTCTATGCCTATACCGATAGTCCGAAAGCATATACATTGAAGGTTAACGGTTCTTCGGCAAATGCTGCCGAAGGCGACGGTTACGAAACCATAGAACGTACGTGGAAAGCAGGCGACGTAATCGAACTGACCTTACCGATGGAAGTGCGTCGCATCAAGGCTAATGACGCGGTAGAAGTAGACCGTGGCATGTTGGCACTCGAACGCGGACCGATAATGTTCTGCCTCGAAGGAAAAGACCAGCCCGACAGTACGGTGTTCAATAAGTTCATTACTCCTGATACGAAGATAGAGGCAGCTTTCGATGCCGATTTGCTGAACGGCGTAATGGTATTGAGCGGAGCGGCAAAAGAAGTAGAGCGAGACGGGACGGTGAAAGACGTAACGTTTAAGGCTATTCCGTATTCTACATGGAATAACCGCGGTGCCGACCAGATGGAAGTATGGATTCCCGAAGCAAAAGAATATGCTACGCCGACTCCTGAACCTACCATCGCTTCGAAAGCCAAGACGTTTACCATTCAGGCTCCCATCCAGAAAGATGCTCCCGAATCGGCATCCATTATCTCGTATGCATGGGGAGTAAATGACCAATGGGAACCCAAACGCTCATCCGACACATCGAAACCCTATCATTACTGGTGGCTGAAAGAAGGAACGGAAGAAACACTCGCATACGAGTTTGATAAACCTTATACTGTATCAAACGTGCAGGTGTATTGGCTGGATTTCGACCACTACGATGGTAATTTCCGTGTTCCGCAAAGCTGGAAACTCTATTACAAGGCTGGTAATACATGGAAGGAAGTAGAGGCACAAAATGAGTACGGGGTGAAGAAAGATTGTTATAACAGCCTCGACTTCAAACCTGTTACAACAACGGGCTTAAAAATTGCCGCTCAGTTACAGAAGGGGGAATCGGGCGGTATCATTGAATGGAAAGTAAACTGACAGGAAGTTAAGTAAACTAATTAAGAATGAAATGTCCGCGCTCAGCTCTTTGAGTGCGGGCATTTTTTCGTATGTGATTAGCGGTTGCTATTTATCGGCAGCAACAAGCAGGCGGGTTTGCGTCAATTCTTTCTTTTTGTTTGCTATTTCTTCTTTTACCAATCCTATGCCTTGCGCGTACCATTGGGTGATGTATTGAGTTTGCGGAAGGTAAAGAACGTTTGCCTTGATTTTGTAAGAAACCTTCAAGCAGTCGAATGTTCCGGCGGGTACTGTCACTTTTTCAAAACCTTCATATTTCCCGTTGCTTAAATCGAAAGACACTTTCATGTAGTCCATCTTGAGCGAGTACCGTCCGTCGGGAATTTTTTCCCCTTTGGCAGCATCGGCTTTTAGCGGAATGGCGATGGCTCCTTTTTGATGTTCGGCGTTGGCTAACTGCTCATCAAAATCCTTGTTGCTTTTCGTTGCGCTGTTTTGATAACTGTCTAATTCCTTTTTTAAGTTCTTCATGGTTTCCACGCCCCATTTCTCATCAATAAGGATGCGGTTTGTCACCCCGTTCGGTTCATAGACAAATTTCACCGTATTATATCCTTCATAAAAACTTTTTTGTTTTTGGGCAGCAGGGTTACACAGCGTTTGCTCTACCCATGTATAATCTCCTTTGCGGTTAACGTTTGAAACAGTAACCGTATCAATGCGGGTTTCATTTGTTTCGCGGTTCGAGTTGACATACACTAAAGTCGCATTTTTGTTTAGGTTGCAAAACTGGGCTTTTCCCATCAAGGGGAAGAACGAAATAGCCAGAACGTAAAAAATCTTTTTCATAAATAGTAAGATTGAAGTGTCGAGGCAAAAATAAGGGAAATAAATTAAAAAAAAAATATTATAATTACTTTTTTGTTAATTAAATAACCGTTTCAAGCATAGAATACTCTATTGCGTGAAACGGTTATTCTTCTTTTTTCTTTAAAGCAGAGCCGGATTTATCTGCTTGATTTACATATATTTCTTATTCCTCTATATAGAGGCAATATTTCTATGGGATGAACGCCCCTGTTCTACCGCATGAATTACCTCTTTCTATGGGCAAGGTTTAAGTGTTCTACCGCAAATGTTTTGAAGGGGTAAATGATGGGCTTTTTAGGGGTGTGGGTTGTTTTTTCTTTTTTAGTTAATATTGTTATAATATTGGTAATTGAATATACATGTTTTGTCAAATAGCTTGTAGGGGCGTATCGCATACGCACTGATGTGCGGGCGTATTTTGTGGGTGTTTTCGGGCGTATGCGATACGCCCCTACATGATTGTATGAAGTAACCCCATTATGTCTATGGGATGAATTTGTGTGTTCTACCGCATGAATTTTTAAGGGTGCATGATACTATCTTTGACAAGATTGTTCCTTTTCTTTTATATATCTTTGATATTTTCTTTTTTTATAAATTTACACATGGTTTCGGAATCATTGGTGTCTTTATACATTCTATATATTAAACCTCTGTAGTAGTTCTTACTCTCACATAATTCTTTAAAGAAATCATATTTTTTTAGTTTGTCGGCATATTTTTTTACTTTTTCATTTGTAGCGTGCTCATCATAATGAGCTATCTGATTAATAAGATAACAGAATAATTCATCGTTATTCATTTGAGCTTGGATAAGTTGTATATATTTCTTTTTTGTGTAGTTATCTAAAACCTTTTTTTCTTGATCTGTAACAGTGGTTACTTCATGGTATATGTATTTAAAAAAGTTTTTGAAATCAACGGAAACTTCATTTTTAATAACCTTTTCATTGAAATGTTTCCAAAACTCCAAAACAGTTTGATTGCCTTTTTGAGCAAATTCTTCTTTACATCTTGTAAAAACATTTTTTTCACACCAAAAACTATTACTATGACTTATAACTCTTGCACGAAGTGTATTGTGTTGTGCAAATATTTGAGTAAATGTAGCATCGAATGAAGCCCTACGTGATGCATTGACTTGTCCTCTGAAAGCTTTGTATGCTAAATATATTGAAATTAAAGCACAAATAGCGGCACCCCAAGTAGCAATACTGCCTGCCAAAGTAGCAATGCTGCCTACCCAAGTAGCATGGCAGGTTGATATATCAGTTGAGAGAGTTAACCAATCAATAATAGGACATGTTGAGCAACAAATAAAGTGGATTAACCAACCAATAATAAAAATAAGCCAATCAATGCAAAGGATATTAGTTATTATCATATTTGTAAAAGTTTAAATTTATTGTGCTGATATAAAGCGCAAACATAAAGCAAAAGGTTGTTTTTCAGCAACCTCTTGCTTTATCAGTTTGGCTGAATCGTTTATATTTCACCTAATCATTCATAAGAAACACTCTTCCAGTTATAATTTCTCCATGAGTAAGTTACTTCTCCGTGTATGTCTTCCACCCGTCCTACCTGATAGCTGTTTCTTTGAGCGATGGTAAGGTCTATATTCAACGTTTGCGAGCTACTCGGACCGAAGGCATGGTTGCTTACAGTGATGCTTGCGGGGGCTACCAATTCCACTTTAACTAATGACGGGCAGTCTCCGAAGGCATATTGTTCTAACCGGGTGGCTTTGGGCAGGCGAACCCTTGTTAGCGCATCGCAATAACGGAATGCGGAAAGCCCTACATCTGTAACCTCCGGCAATTCTATTTCCGTTAGTGCCGAACAGCCATCAAACGCCATGTCGCCAATGATGGTGGCTTTGGGTAGCGAGAGGGATGTCAGTGCCGTACATGAACAGAATTGGGCAGTGTTGGTACGTTTCTCGGCATCGGTAGGAGCAATTTCTCCCACGGCCGTCAGTTCGGGGAGGCTTACGGTAGTCAGCGAAGTACAGTTGTAAAACGCCATGCTGCCAATGGATGTAAGCAGTTGGAAGTTGACCTCTTTCAGTGCCGTCCCGTAGAATCCGCAACGTTCGAGGGTGGTTAGTTGAGGCATATCTGCCATTTCTAATGCGGAACATTTCTGGAAAGCGTATTCGATAACGGTTTGTACTCCCGGAGCGGTGACTTTAGTCAGTAATGTGTTTTCATAGAAAGCGTAGCTGCCTATGGCTTGTACTTCTTCCGACAATATGATTTCCTGTATTTGGGAGTCGTTTGCATAGAAAGCTTTTTCCGGTACTCCTTTCAGCCCGTTGACCAAAGGCCATCCCGTTACGCCGCTCAAGTCGAGCAATTCAACGGGGATGCCTGAGAACGGCGTGCTTTCGCCAAGAGCCAGTGCAGCATAATCGCCGTTGAAAGTGAAGCGGGTAACTCCGGCGGCGGAAGCGTCGGCTATGGCTTGTATTACCTGTTCGTTTGTAGCTCCCGTAAGGTCGACGGTTGCCTCGTTGCCGTTTATCTCGGCTATGGAAATGCTGACCGTAACGGCGCAAGTGGCACTGACTTCTCCTATTGCGGCTGTCACTGTCGCATTTCCTGCGGCAACGGCAGTTAGCAGCCCTTCTTCCGTAACCGTGACAATGCTTTCGTCAGAAGTAGTCCATGTAATCTCCGTGTAGGTGGCATCTTCCGGCATGACCTGTGCGGTGAGTTGGGCAGTTTCTCCGATTTGGGTCAGCGTAACTTCAGCAGGCGAAATTTCAATGCTTTCTACCTCGATGCTCTCATCCGCTACGGTTACGCTGCACGTAGCGCTTATTTCTCCGACTGAGACGGTTAGGGTTGCGTTACCTTCGGCAACGGCAGTTACCAATCCATCTTGTGTGACTGTGGCGATGCTTTCATCCGATGAAGTCCATGTCATTTCCGTATAGGTAGCATCTTCGGGCATGATTTTAACGGTGAGTTGGGCAGTTTCCCCGATTTGGGTCAGCGTAACTTCGGCAGGTGAAATCTCAATGCTTTCAATCTCGATGCGCTCCGCCGTGACAGTTACATTACACGTAGCGCTTTTGCTTCCCGCCGTTACGGTAATTACAGCCGTACCTTCGGCTACGGCGGTTACAGTTCCGTCTTGCGAAACCGTTGCCACCGCTTCGTCAGACGAAGCCCAAGTTCCGCTTTTCACACTTGCATTTTCAGGTAAAATGGTCAGCGTAAGACGTTCGGTATCTCCTATAACCATATTAATAGATTCGGGTGAGACTGTTACGCTGGTCACTTCTACGTTAGGAGTCTCCGGTTCGTCTTCCGAGTCAGAACATGCAATCATCCCAAGCGGGATTGCCAAGAACATTAGTTTCAGTAAAAAGTTTTTCATGTTTTAGGGGGTTTAAAATTAATATGTATTTATGTGTTAATTTGCTCAAATAAACGAAATCTAATCTTCTTTTTAGTCACCCTAAAGGATGATTTATGTGCACGGTGTTTGTTTATCTCGTTATTTTGAGCTTTTTGAGGCGACTTTTCGTCATAATAAAATATTTATATTAAATTTGTACACACAATACTAATGACAACACAACGATGAATCTACTTTATTTGCGATGCGTGATGCTTCTGTTCTTTACCGTTTGTCTCCCGGTATGTATGATGAGGGCAGAAAAGGTGCTTACAGATACTTTGCTGATGCGCCTTTACGACAAGGCCGCTGCACTGATGGGAGAAAGTATGTACGACTCGGCACAATATTTCTTCGATAAAGCGTTTGCCACGCCCGGCGTAGAGCAGTCTCCGGTTTACCCCATCCTGCTGAACGAACAAGCCACACTGTTTATCTACCGTGGCGAAAATGAGAAAGGGTTTGACATGAAGCTAAGCGTACTTCCTTACCTCTCTCAAGTAACCGATTTGGAAAAACACATCAGCGTATATAACGATTTGGGAATCCTTTACCGCCGCAGGCACATGCAAGATTCCGCACTCTATTGTTATAATAAAGCCCTCGATGCCGCATTGAAATACGGCGATGCCGGATGGCTTGCCCATCTGAACCAAAATCTTAGCGTGTTATATTTTAATATCAAGCGTTTTGCCGATGCCGAAGCGTGTATAGACCGGGCATTGGAACAGGTATTGAAAACCGATGACCGGTATGTAACGTTTGGCGTTTGGCAGGTAAGAGCGAGTATCAAGTCGGAAGTGGGGAAAACTGATGAGGCGGGAATGTCTATCCGTCAGGCGTGGAAGCTGGCTTGTGCCGACGGAGGAAATCCCGTATGGCAAATGAGATGTATGCCCGGACTGTTTCAGTATTTCAGAGACACAGGCGAAAACGATTCCATCAACTACTATTTGGAATGCGGAAACCGTTTGCTTCCGGAGCTTCCCGAATCATCTATTCCGGTGGTGGGGTTCATTCAGGCACGGGCAAAGATTCAACTGAACAGGAAACAATATGCCGATGCGTTGCGCGATTTTCATTGGTTGAGGGCTAAATCTGCAGGAACAGATTTTCATACGATGTACGAAGCGATGGCGCGGTGTTACAAAGGAATCGGTATGGAAGAAAAGGCTTTTGCTTATATGGATAGTGCGCGGATGTGGACCGACTCGTTGGTAGTGAAGAATCTGGCAGAACAGATGGCTCAGTTTGAAGCGAAGTACCGCGCTCAAGAACGCGAATTGGAAATATCGGCACTGCGGAGGCAGGCACTCGAAACGGAGGCTCGAACCTTGAAGATGGGTATCGGTGCATCGGTCTTGCTGCTTTTAGTGGTAGGGGTATTGGGTATGATGCGCCACAAACAAAAAGTAACTGCACGCCGTCTGAAGGAATTGAAGCAGGAAAAAGAGCTGGTGTCGGCACAACGGTATATCGAAGGGCTGGAGGTGGAATGTAAACGTTTTGCCTGCGAACTACACGATGGCATAGCCAATGAACTGTTAGGTTTGCAGCTCAGGGTCGCTTCGGCTTCGGACGGACTTTCGGCTGCGGAATTGTCGGAATCCATCGGGCGATTGCGTGGAGAAGTTCGTGCCATTTCGCACGAGCTGATGCCTCCCGAATTTGAACGGATGAGTTTCGATGATATACTGTCCCGCTATGCCGATGTAGTGACTCACGATACGGGTTGCAAGGTGGTGTATCGCGCTTCCCCTGCGGATGCGGGCAGCAACATTCCCCCGCAGACGGCTTACGAGTTATACCGCATCGTGCAGGAACTTGCCATGAACTCCATACGGCATGGCGGCGCAACGCGGGTCGACATCCGTTTAATCGGCAATGCCGGAGAAGCTTATCGGCTGGAGGTAACGGATAACGGAACGGCGAAACCTGCGGGCGGTGACGGTATCGGACTCCGTACGGTTGGCGAGCGGGTGAAAGCCATTCACGGAACATTCGAAAAAGGCGAAACAGGCGAGGGAGGACATGGATGTATTTTGACTTTTAACATGAATGAAAATGAACAACGGGATTGAGGCATATCGGGTTTTGGTTATCGACGATCATCCTATCGTGTGTGAAGGGTTGAGAGGACTGATAGCGCAAAAAGAGAATACCTTATGTGTGGGCGTATCGGATAAGAAATCGCTGGAAGCATCGTTTGCCGGGCGGTTCGATTTGTATATTACAGATTTGGAGTTTCCGGATGTCGATATGGGAAAATTGGTTATTCGGTTGCGAAATCATGCGCCCCGGTGCAGCATCCTTGTTTATACCATGCACGATGAACCGTGGGTGGCGGCTAAGTTGTCGGATTGGGATATTGATGGAGCCGTTTCCAAAAATTCGGATATAAACGAACTTCATCTTGCCATTGCCGCATTGCGTGAGGGAAGAAGGTATTTCGACACGGCATTGGCTCCGTGTCGGTCGTTGAGCCCTTTTGCTGTTCCTGATTTCTCACGGCGCGAAAAAGAGGTGTTGGATTGCCTTGCACGGGGAATGAATACAGCCGAGATAGCAGATTCTCTTTTCATAAGTCCCAATACGGTGAAAACACATCGCAGGCACTTGATGGAGAAATTTGATGCCAAGAACGTGGCTCAGTTGATTGCTAAATGGAAACGCTGGTCGCTCTGACGGCGTATATCACGTTTTACGCATAGCTGTGCATTCCGCCCATGATAAAGTTTACGCCGAAATAAGTAATCAGTACGCTTGCGAAAGCGATAACACAGAACCAATGGAAGAACATCGGACGGCGGAAAAACGGAAGCGATGCCGGATGAAGTGCAGAGGCATAGATAAGCATAGTGATAAGTGCCCAGACTTCTTTAGGGTCCCATCCCCAGTAGCGTCCCCACGAAACGTTTGCCCATACCGCGCCGATAAAGATACCGAGGGCAAGGCAGCAGACTGCAGGATAGAGTAATAACCGACTGATAACTTCCAGACGCGCTATCTGTTCGGTACAGTCATGATGTGAGCGGCTAAGCAAGAGAGCGGTAATTCCGTTCATCATGGCAAAGGCAAGCAGAGAGTAAGCTATCATGATGGTTACTACATGGATGCTCAGCAGGGGAGAAGCCAGTACGGGCATCAGTTGGGTTATCGGCGGATTGGCTTCGCCGAGCATCGAAACCAATAACGCAAGTCCGCCGAGCATGTATCCGAAAGCTATGACAGCCTCAAAGCGTCGGCAGCAAATGAAAGTCAGCAGAATAACACAGACAGCCATGAATTGCATCGTCTCGAATCCGTTGGACAGCGGAAGGTGGCCGCTTACGTATCCCCGTAGGCAGATTACAGCCAGCAAGTACACTCCGATGCCTCCCAGCAAAGCAAGCAGCACCGTTCGGAGTATTGGATTTATGCGCTTGCGCCGGCTCATGCTGCGGCAGCAGAGTATAAATGAAATAATACCTATTGAGAGGCAAACCATTGCAACCGGACGGGTATGGCGGAGCATGTTGTATAGTTTTTCAGCTTTGAACTTTAGAGGCGAAGGCAATATGTCTGCCGCTTCTTTCTCTTGGTATTTTTTTATTTTCCCGATGAAGAAAAGGGCCTGCTTGTTATTGTTTCGGATGATTTGTTCGGCTATCAGACCGATGCTTTTCCTGATGAAAAGCCATTGGTCGGGAGTCATGCCCTGCGGTTGTTGGTCTACCATCGAAATCCAAGTCATTGGTCCGTTGTTGGTCGGGCGGTAAGGATAAATTTTAAAGAGACTGCCCGTTGCCGCCATGCTGATGAGGTTGAATTTTTCGTCGGCTTCTTTGGCTCCTCTGAGGGCAGGTGCATTGCTTCTTCGCGTTTCTTTCAGTTTGTAACCTTCTTTGCCTATAAAGTCGGTAAGTCGGGCATATCCGGTTATTCCCAACCGCTGTTGTACATCTTTGCTTTTGATGCGGATTATCGGCTCGTTTTTCCAGTCGTCATAATAAAACAACCATCCGGTCAGCACTTGTTCGGCTGTCAGCCCTTTATAAACACTTTTTCCATACAGTTTCATCGTAAAGTCGCGTGCCAGTGTCTGGAGCGGGCAAATACGGTCGTTGTAATATACATACAGGTTACCGAAAGCATCGGCTACGTTTGGCGGCAATACGTTGGGGCGATTCGTTTCGGCAGATACCGCGGGGAGACATCCGAGCACGATTATCGTTGCCGTTACCGTTCCTTTCCGAAGCAACGGATGGCGGAGCAGTTTACGGAATCCACTGTCGGGTACGAAGAAAAACAATAAAAAACTGAGGGTAAGCAGAGCATAGCCTGCGTAAGTGATGCCTATCCCGTAAGGGTCGTGCGATACGGCAAGAGTTACTCCGTTCCCATCAGGGTCGTATGCCGACTGGTAGAAACGGTAGTGACGGTAAGTGTAGATGTTGTTCATCGAAACCGTTCCGTTGTCGTCGAGGCTGCCGTCGGTCACCGTCAGTTGGCTTACGTAGTCCATCGGAGCTTGGGTACCGGGATAGTAATCTATACGGAAACCGTTCAGCTTTATTCGGAAGGGAAGTGGAATACTGTCGCCTTTTTCGTCACAAAACATCTGTTGCGCAGGGGAATTTATGCGCAAATGAATATTGCCTTGCCTGCCGAATAAAAACGTAACCATTGCACCGGTCAGGATAAGAGCCAGCGACAAGTGAAGCGAAAAGGTTATGGGAAAACGGTACAGTTTGCGTTTCAGTGTGTAGGCAATGCCTGCAACGGCCGCTATTCCCCACAGGCCGACAAAGCCGTAAGAGTGGTAAATGTAGCGTGAAGAAAACGATGTGCCGTACAGTTTTTCGAGTATGGTGGCGGTAATAAGAACGACAAGCAGAATGCCGATACCTCCGAAGCTGACTATTTTCAGTAGTTTCATGTCTTTATGGGTTGGGAAATAAAGCACGGATTCACAGCCTCGCGCTTGAGTATCCGGAAAAAGATTCAAACTTGGCTTTGCAATCCGTGCTTGTGAAGAAGAGCTAACCTTTATATTCTGTGTAATAGCGTTTTAAACGAGGCGGAATATTCCTCAAAATTCTACCCGTAGGACAAGGGAGTCCTATGGGTAGAACCGTTGGACTTAACGGTTAGAATTACGTAACGCAAGCGGTAGCGTTTTTCAAGCCAATCCGCCTCCGTTCCGCCTTAGATGGAATCAATGAATTTAATGATGGCATCGCGGTCTTCCTTCGACAGCTTGCGGAAATTCTGAGTCGTCTCATACGCATCGCTTTGAGGATTCGTTCCGTGCCACATAATAGCCTCAAGCGTGGTGCGTGCGCGGCAGTCATGCAAGCGGTCGGCATATTCAGCCCCGGTACATTTCTGGTGCAGTCCGCGTCCCCACAGCGGAGTAGTCCGGCACCATCCCGTGCGGATGTCGTTCACCATAAACAGCCGATGTTGAACCATGTCGGTATAAGGCCAGATTTTCTGATGCGGATACCGGGGAAGTTCGTTTGCCCTGTCGCCAACGAAGAACCGTGCCGGGTCGCGTATTTCATCCTCTCCGGTAGTCCAGCTCGGCTTATGGCAATACGTACATCCGATTTGTTCGAATAATTCTTTTCCCTTCAAAACCGTTTCATCGTTTACATTACGTGCCGCCGGAACAGCAAGTCCTCTGTGCCAAACCATCAGGTCGATGTATTCTTGGTCGGTAATTTCAATGTCAAGCTCTTTCGAATTAAGATAAGCCTTGATGTTTGCCTCTTCGTTATATGTGCCGTCAGAGTTGGTCGTATGCCAGTCGGGGTGCGTATGGTCAGGGTCGATGTTCTCGATGTAATTCCGGAATCCCGCCTGTACTTCCGGGTCTTTCGAAGAATAGTCGGCATACGTTCCGGCAGCGTCTAAATAATGGAAACGCCGGTCGCTGCGGGTAACGTTCGTAATGTTCCAAAACGCATTGGCTCCGGCAGCATCCTGTAACGGACCTCGGCTCAGTGCATACGTGTAACGGTACGGGTATTTCGTTCCGTCGCCTCCCTGTGTGGTATTGGCATACTGTCCCACCCATTCGCCGTTGGCAAAGATTGCCGGATTAAGCGTTACGCCTGCCTGTTCCTGTTTCGTATATTCCGCTTTCAAATCTTCATCGGAAATGGCATCAAGCAATCCGGTTCCATAAATACCGATGGTCGACTCCAAACGCACTTCATAGTTGCCCACGTCGTATCCCTTGTTGGCAACATAAATGGCGCTTTTCGGGATGGTAACCTCCGGATAGCGGAGCTGGTAAGTCTCGCCGTCGTCAAACTTGTTTCCATACGAGTCAGTATACTCATGCCATGTAATCTGTATTTGTGACTCATCGAGCGGTTCCTTAAACGGAGCCACGGCTTTGGTTTGCGGCATCCCCGACAGCCAAGATACGTATGCGTTGGTTTCGGGATTGTAAACCACCAGCAGATATCCGTTCCCTATTTCGTTTGTATTAAATGAACCCGAAGGCTGGCTCTTTCCGTGTCCGTATCCCGGATGGCAGTGCATACAGGAACTGCGGATATAAAGCGGTCCTAACCCGTGACGTACGCCATCGACATTTGCCATAAAAGGCTTTTCGAACAACTGCTCGCCTCGGTTGAAAGAAGCTGTAAAGCCACCCTGATCGACTGCGGGTGTAGGTTGCTCGAAAGCTACGGAAGTAACGTCGGTCGAAGTACCCAATTCGCCTCCGGTGTAATACCATTCGGGCAATTCGGTTTCAGAGTCTCCTCCTGCCGGGTTGTCCGTCCCCGTCTCGTCATCGCTGCAAGCAGCCAGACTGCCACATAACAGGGTTGTCATTAAGAAATAGTAATGTTTTTTCATACCGTAAAGTTAGTTTTGAAATGTAACAATGAGCGGACGTGGCAAAACGTCCGCTTTAAAGCTGATTCCTGCATGAATCAATGGTTTGCAGATAAGATATTGTCGACTTCGAAGAATATATCGTTCAGTGTATTACATGCGTCGACAGCCGCCTGATTGATGGCATCGTCTCTGCCCGCCCAATAAGCAAACGGTTCTTTCATCTGCGAAATGGCATTATAAGCATCGTCTATTGCCTTTTTCACTCTTTCGTCCAAGTCGGCATCCAAGGAGTTGATGTATGCGCTCAGCGTATAGGTAGACGGCTGAATAACGGTTTCGCCTGCATTGTATGATTCGCTGCTCTGGAAACCTTCATACGCATTCTGGATACTGATGATGTTATCCTTGAAGTCGGTGATTGAATTTAAGCTGTACGGCGATTCGATGTAACCGGGGTCTTCCTCCATACCTCCTGCGGGGTCTCCTAATCCGGTGGGGTTACCTATCTTGATATTTCCCACTTCGTTGGCAATGTTTTGAATACCAGCCGAAATCAAATCCTGAACCGCTTCCAAGTAGTTCACGTATTCGCTGCCGGCTTGTCCGGCGTTCATCATTACCTGACTGTAATTAACCCCTTTGTCCAGTTCGTTGTCTTCCAGTATGGCCTGCTTTTCTGCCGTAACGTTTTCCGTTCCTGCCCAACATGCTTCCAGCAGCACGCATTGGTTACGCAAGTCTCCGGTAACGCCGGTCATGTAAAGCAGCTCTTGGGTGGTGTAGTTTACATTGTGGGCAATGCTTTTGGCATCGGCTCCCGTACCTTGCAGTTCGAACAGCAAATATTCGATGGCATGGAATCCCTGTAAGCCGAATCCCAAGTTATTGCCTACATACGTACCGTCTTCGTCCATCTGCGACATTTGTTCTTCGTTAGCCAACAGTGCGTCCATCGAAGTCTTGTCCAAAGGCCACGAGTCGATATGCGGGTCAATGTTATAATCTCCCGCAGGACCGAACAGCCATGCTTCGCTCAACTCCCAGTAGCGGCGTGCCTTTTTCCATGCTTCGCCTGCCGTTTCCACTTGCGCCGTGGTAACGTTTCCTGCTCCGGCATTCTTCATTGCCAAGCAAGCGTTATGAAGCTCAATGGCGGCATCTGCCATTCCCCGATACGTGGGTACGGCTGTATTGTTGGCAAAATCGGTTACAATGTTCTTCAACGCCTGTTCCTGTTCTGAAAGCTCTCCTTCACCGCCTCCGGTTCCCGGATCATTCTCGTCACTACATGCATACAGTCCCATCGCCATGAATGCACCCATCGTAAGATAAAGGGGCATCTTAAAAAACTTAGTCATTTTCATTTTGTAATACTTTTTAGAGGATTATTGATTGTTGGTTTTAGCGTGTAAACAGTCCGGCGTATGCCACACCCAGTGAAATCGACGGCTCGTTTTTATAGAAACTCCTCATCAACCCGATGGAGTATTCGCCCTTTATCACGATTTCCTTCATCGGATAATAGTTCAGTCCGGCGGCAATGCGCTGGCGTCCGCACCATTCGTATTTCTGTATGTTTGTTTCTGTTTTATACATAGAGTCGTAATAATCATACCTGCCGAAGATGTATAGTTTGTGACCTTTCTCGTGGAGCTTGTCGAACTGTGAGAATATGTTGTAGCCCGCTTCTATTCCGGCAGCGATGGCATCCGAACCGATTGCCTGCTTGGGCGAAGGCGAAGTGCTGGTCATGCCGCTGTTGAAACGGAATATCATGGCTGCATCCGACAGGTGACCGTAGTCGAAGTTCCCGCGTACAATCCAGTTGTGGTCGTTATAAGCAAAATCGAAAGCCCCGATTGCTACCGTGCCTTTCACGTCCTGATAGCGGTTGTTTCCGCTGCTGCTGTTGTTGCTCTCGCTCGTGGCTCCGCGCAGAGAGTTGCTGAACGAATTGCCTATATAACCGCTGACAGACAGGCGCAAACCTTTCACCGAGAAGTTGTCGACACGGAAAGCCCCAGCCACCGCATTGCCGATTTTAAATTCGTAAGGACTTCCTGCGCCTCCTTGTATCCAGTTCTTACGGCTGAAGCGGTCAGAATCCAAGCCCGGCAGAATCATGGCTTCATATCGCCAGTCGCCCGCCTGCCCCCAGATGCTTAAACCCGTTTCGTGCCACGTACAGGGCATGATGGTATTTTCGCCTTCCGGACGGTAGACGCCGAAAAACTCGGTAGGCGTATGGTGCATGTTCGTGCCGCCCACGGGAACGATGATGTGACCCAGCCGGATGTTAAATTCCGGACAAAATGATTTTTGTATCCAGAACTGTTCGAGGGCAACTTCCCCTCCGCGTTCTATTTCGCTTTCGTATTCGCCTCCTTCTTCCTCCTCTATTTCGATGGCGCTTTCGGTTCCCCCATGCTCAAACTCGATTTCGCTTCCCATCGACCATCCTTTCCCGAAGTCGTAGCCGAGGAAAATAACCACATGCGGCAAGTCGAAACGTCCGTGTTTTTCATTGCTGTGAGCATTTACCTTGCTCTCATCTAAATAGCGCATGTAATTATCGCTGTAAAAATTGCGCGAATATACCGCTTCGCCGTAACCGCCTACGGTGAAACGAGAACGTTTCTTTTCATTCACCTCCTTTTGGTCTTTCGAGTCGTCGGAAGTCGTTTCGTAACGGTTGGTTGCAAAACCGTGAGTGCCGAACGCTGCGAACAGCAGTGAGAATAGTAAGGCTTTTCCTTTCATTTCTTATAGTTTTTTAGTTTTTATTATGCTGCAAAGGTAGGAGAGGTTAAAAAATCGGACAATACCTATTTGTAGGTAAAAAAGAATGTTAAATACCTAATTGTAGGTATTTTTATGGGCATATATTACATATCGAAAGGCGGCAGACGGGTGTTTGATGTCTGATTTTGATTCTTTTTGTATGATGTTTTTGATGCTGTTTGCGGCAGGATTCTCAATCGTAACCCGAATGATTTTTAACCCGCCACGGTGAGTTATATAACTCTGCAAGGTGAGTCGTATAACCCCGCATGGCGGGTTGTATGACCCGGCTTGGTGGGTTATAAACCGCAGGCCGTTGGTTCATCAAACCGTGGCGGACGGAAAGGTTTTATGCAGCTCTTCCGCAACAAAGTCTTTCGGCGGATTGTTTATATCGGTAGAAGTTGTTATATTCGTACAACGAAAAAAACAGAAAATTATGAAACCTTTTAACTATGCAGTAATAAGCAGTCTTTGCGCCTTGATTATCGGTGTATTGCTGATAGTATGGCCGGATGTGGCAGTAAATTATTTGGTAATAACGGTAGGGATATTGTTCCTGTTGCCGGGTTTGCTGGGGCTTTTTTCTTATTTTGCTTCTGCCGGGAAGCGCAGGGAAGCCGGAATCCGACAGGCTTTTCCCGTCATCGCATTGGGCAGTTCGCTGTTCGGGTTGTGGCTGATGATAATGCCGGAGTTCTTTATCGGCATCCTGATGTATGTATTGGGTGTACTGCTGGTACTGGGAGGAATAAGCCAGTTGGTAAACTTTGCTTCGGCGCGTGCCTACATTCCTGTTCCGGCAGGGGTCTATGTGTTGCCCTCCGCCATCCTTGTTACCGGCATCGTGGTGCTGTTTAATCCCTTTCAGGCGGCTACCGTTCCGTTTATCGTATTAGGAGCCGCATCGGTGGTTTACGCACTGACCGATCTGTTTCGTCTGCTTCGTTTCCGCCGTAAGCGTAACGGGCAGATAGAAGACATTACACCCATCGAAGAAACGAAAGAAGAGTAAGAGCTTGTGCGGGAGGGCATGGAAAATTTTATTCGGAAGGCGGTCGAACTGATCGCTATAACCTGATTTTAAAACGTTTTTTATATAAAAACTGTTAAGAAACATTTGCTTTCATATTAGAAGATTGAATATATTTTGTAACTTTACATCGTATTGTAATACAAAATGAAAACAGAGATAGTTAACCCTTTACTCTTAATGCTCATGAAAAACTTTTTTTATTTTCTGATTTTGTCTGTTTAATCATGGTTCTAATGAGTAAATTAAGACGATAGATTCTATGACAACCATCACAGCTGATGAAAAAGAAAATCTGTTTTTGATGATTGCCGTATCGGTAAATAGTATTTATTATTGGAGTAACCATTTATAATATATTGCTTATGAAATTCCTTAAAATCAGATTGTTGTTTTATGTGGTAGCAGCAATCCTACTGTGTTACTTTATGGAATATGTTGAGCTGATTATTGCTATGACCCTGATGGTGATGGTAATGGACTGGGCAGGTACGTCATGGTACTTCTTGAATCGCAGAGCCGAAGCCGGTGACGAAAAAAGCCGGTTGAAATTGGAAAAGGTCAAGAAAGTCATTGACAACATCTGGTTTGACTTCTCTGTCTATCTTCTGTTGTGGGGATTTTTCGCACTGATAACGCATTGCAGCGGGAAGGTGTTTATCGGTGTCACGGTATTTTGTCTGCTCGGAGCGGGATTGACAGTTTGCGGTCATATCAGAAGGAAGCGGGATGCCGAGTCCATGAAAGGGATATCGGAATAGCAAGAAATGTAAACGTTAAAGCGGGTAACGCAGCCGGAGTATTCCTCACAACACAAAGAAAAGGGAATGCTTCGGCTGCGTTCATTCCGGCAGTAGCCTAAGAAACTGTTTTGAATTTCTACAAAAAGTTTTTCTTAACTTGATGTATCCGTTTTCGTGTGCGCTTTGGGCGATTTTTCGGTCTTTTCCACTTCTGTTCTTCGTCAGATAGCCCGCTATCTTCCTTATCACACAAGTGGAAATGCCTCAAAAAATCATCCCAAATCATCGCACGATAAATTCAAAACAGTTTCTAAGAGTTTCGGTATTGTTTGGGCGACATGCCCGTATAACGTTTGAAGTATTTTCCGAAAAAAGAGATGTCGGGGAAATTAAGCGAGTAGGCTATCTCTTGGATGGTCATGCCCGTAGAGCGCAATTTGGCTTGCGCATCGCGGATGATGAACGACGAGATGATGTCGGTCAGTGTCTTTCCCGTAATCTTCTTGATAGTCGTACTCAGGTGTTGGGGAGAAAGGTGCATCTTTTCGGCATAAAACGAAACGTTTCGCTCCGTCTTATAATATTGGATAACGATGCGCACCAGTTCTTTCACGATTTCCTGATTACGGCTGTAATGAGACGGTTCGAGTTGGGGCATGTCTCGCTGATAGATGTTTCCCAAGAGAAGAATGAGCTGGCTGTATGTCAGATTAATCTGTATTTCGTTCATAAAATCCTCCACGCGCAACGACTTAATCATCAGTTTCATGTAGTCGCGGAATATTTCGGCAACTTTAGGTTCGAGGTGCAATACCGGTCGTTCGAAAATATAAGGCGTATGCTTGATGGTATGCGAAAACAGATACGTGCTTCTGACCAAATTTTTAGAGAAACCTACGAAGAAGAAACGGCAATCTGCGCTTTGTTCCGTTATCTGAAAATATACTTCCGGATAAATGACAGCGATGGAATTGGCTTTCAGTTCATACTGGTTCAGGTAAATCGTTACGTTGCATGTTCCTCGCGTACAGAGCAGAAATATACATCCCGGCGAAGGTTTGGGAACATTAAAAAGTTGTTTGAAATTGCCGCACAGGTCAATACCTGCGGTCATATTCTGTTCTTTCGGTATTAAGTCGAGTTTTTTTAGCTTTTTCATCTATTTATCTCCTAAAGTTCTCGGTAGCAAATATAATGTCTTTGTAGTATATTCCCAAATCTTGCGGATTTTTCTTCGCTGGCGGTAGGGGCGGATAGAAAAAAAAGACATTCAAGAGAATATCTCTTAAATGTCTTTTTCTTCGTAGTGTGAGTTTTTATTCAGTAGCGGGAACCGGGATTGAACCGGTGACCTCATGATTATGAATCATGCGCTCTAACCAGCTGAGCTATCCCGCCATCGTTTTAAAAACCGCCGGGCGTGGAAGCCACCCAACGGCAAAAATCGTTTCTTAGTAGCGGGAACCGGGATTGAACCGGTGACCTCATGATTATGAATCATGCGCTCTAACCAGCTGAGCTATCCCGCCATCGTTTCACGATTGCGGGTGCAAAGGTAAGTCAACTTTTTGAATTACGCAACACCCTCGTTGCTTTTTTGCAAAGTTTTTTAAGTTTTGCTTGACGGCGTGGCTGATTTAAGCCGATAAACCGGTAAGGCAAGTGTGAAAATGTTTCTTTGAAACACGTTTGGAAAACAGTCTTCTGAAAAAGAAAGGCAGGGCGATACGGATATTGTTTGGATGACAAAACCGGACCCGGTTTATGTCCGTTGTGAATATAATTCACAATTTTATACGAGAAGACTGATTTGCTTGTGGAATGGAGATTACCTTATCGGGGCATTAAAGCAGGCTCTTGGCAGGCAGAAGTATGAAAAAAAAGGCAACAACGCAAAAAAAAAGTTTTTTATATAGTGAGTAAGCGAAAAAATCTTTTAATTTGCCGCCGTTACTTAATAATGCAAATGGAAAACAATTATGAAACGTAAGATACGAATCGAATATCCGTTAAATCCTTCTTCGGGAACAATTATATGGTCGGCTATCAGTACTCCTGCCGGATTACAGCGTTGGTTCGCCGACGAAGTTTCTAAAAGCGGGAAAATATATACGTTCCGATGGGGAAAAAGTGAGGTTCGCAATGCTGAAATTATCAATATGCGTTATGAGTCGTTTATCCGTTTCCACTGGATGGATGATGAGCCCCGGACTTATTTTGAATTAAAAATGTATTATAACGAACTGACTACCGACCACTTGCTGGAAGTGACAGATTTTGCAGAGGCAGATGAAGAGGAAGATGTGCGTAATTTGTGGGATTCGCAAATCGAGATGTTACGTCGCGTGTTTGGTTTATAACTCTAAAAATATACAAAATATGCCTTTCCTCTCCGTTTTTTGTGCTACTTTTGCATTCTGATAATTAAACAAAAGAATGCTACGCATAAAAAAACTTGATATATTTGTCTTAAAGAGTTTCTTATTGCTCTTTGCCGGGACTTTTTTTATCTGTTTGTTTATCTTCATGATGCAGTTTTTGTGGAGATATGTAGACGAGCTGGTAGGAAAAGGGTTGGAGATGGACGTACTTGCTCAGTTCTTTTTCCTCTCGGCACTGACATTGATTCCGCTGTCTCTGCCGTTGGCTATTTTGCTGGCGGCACTTATGACGTTTGGTAATTTTGGAGAGCGTTACGAATTGCTTTCCATGAAAGCGGCGGGTATTCCTTTGCTGCGCATCATGCGCCCTGTCGTGTTGTTTTGTGTCTTTTTAGGTGTTGTTTCTTTCTACTTCCAAAATATTATAGGTCCGAAGGCCCAGAAAGATTTATGGACCCTGCTGGTTTCTATCAAGCAGGCCTCTCCTGAAGTTGACATACCGGAGGGGGTTTTTTACAGCGATATAGAAGGTTATAACATCTATGTGAAGCATAAAGACCGTGAGACGGGAATGCTGAAAGATATTTTGATATATAACTTCTCGGACGGATTTGAAAACGCTCATATTATTTGGGGTGAAGAAGGCAGCTTGGAGCTGACTGCTGATAAAAAGCACCTTTATCTGCATCTGTATAACGGCGAGCAGTTTGAAAACTTGCGTTCGCAGTCGGTTATCTCCCGAAATGTTCCTTACCGCCGTGAGTCGTTCCGCGAAAAGCATACGCTGATTGATTTTGATACGAACTTTGAAACGGTAGACGGAAATTTCCTGAACCAGCGTTCAGACATCAAAAACATGCGTGAAATTTCACAGGCTATCGACTCGCTGAGTACGTATGTAGACAGTGTGGGACGCGCCATGCACAAAGATATGATGCAAACCACTTACAGGCAGCCTGTGATGAACCGTGTGGATTCTATTAAGGCGGAAAAAGCGAAGCTGACAATGATTAATACAGACAGTGTGTTTAATTCATTGCCTTCTGCCGAGAAGCTGAAGGTGCTGACCAATACGGAACGGCGTATTTCTTCTTTATTGTCTGAATGGAATATGAAAACGTTCATGACTCGTGATGCCGACAACAATATTCTTCGTCATAAATCTGATTGGCATAAAAAGATAACGCTTTCGCTGGCATGTATTATTTTCTTTTTTATCGGAGCTCCGTTGGGTGCAATTATCCGTAAAGGTGGATTGGGAATGCCGGTTGTAATATCTGTCCTGATATTCGTTCTTTATTACATTATCGACTCCGGAGCTACTCGTGTAGGGCGGAGCGGTGAGATGAATGTGGTGTTGGGAACATGGATGAGTACCCTTGTGCTGGCACCTTTGGGAGCTTTCCTTACTTACAAGTCGAATAAAGATTCTGTCGTATTTAATATTGATGTATATGCCGCCTTCTTCCGTAAACTGTTGGGACTTCGCTTGTCGCGTCATTTGTTTAAGAAAGAAGTTATTATCCATACTCCTGATTATGCGAACGACGTGCTTCTGCTTGATACGCTTATCGGAGAGTGTGAGGATTATGCCCGGACACACAAGCTGTTAGGCCCGCCCAATTATTTCCGTGTATTTACAAATAACGAACACGACGATGTTATTGCCGGGATAAGTCAGCAGATGGAAGGGCTGGTAGAAGAACTTTCGAATACGAAAGATACCATTCTGCTGAATTACTTGAACAATTATCCGTTCTTGTCGGTTAAAGCTCATAAGAGCTTGTTCGACAATCGCTGGCTGAACGCTTTGTGTGGCTTGGTTATTCCTGCCGGGTTGCTGATATGGCTTAATATCTGGCGTTATCGTGTAAGGCTGGATAAAGACTTGAAAGTTATCGTGAAGACCAGCCGCGATGTACAGAACAGAATAAGAGACATATATGATAATGATAAACAACAATAATAAAATAGAAGAACAGAAATTATGGAAAAAGTCAAACTGAATACCATCGAAGAAGCTATCGAGGATTTTCGTAAAGGAGAATTTGTAATCATAGTAGACGATGAAGACCGCGAAAACGAAGGAGACTTGGTGGTGGCAGCCGAACTGATCACTCCCGAAAAGGTCAACTTTATGCTGAAACATGCCCGGGGGGTACTCTGCGCTCCTATCACTCTTTCGCGTTGTGAAGAACTCGACCTGCCTCATCAGGTATCTAATAATACATCTGTGCTGGGAACTCCGTTTACGGTTACTGTGGATAAACTGGAAGGCTGTACTACCGGAGTTTCGGCTGCCGACCGTGCTGCAACCATCCGTGCGCTTGCTGACCCGGCTTCGACACCTGAAACCTTCGGACGTCCCGGACACATCAATCCGCTGTATGCACAGGAAAAGGGAGTGCTTCGGCGCGCCGGACATACCGAAGCCTGCGTAGACATGGCTCGTTTGGCTGGACTTTATCCGGCTGCGGCTCTGATGGAAGTGATGAACGAAGACGGTACGATGGCACGTTTGCCTGAATTGAGAAAGCTGGCAGACGAATACGGACTTAAATTGATTTCGATTGCCGACCTGATAGCGTATCGGTTGAAACAAGAATCGCTGGTTGAACGTGGGGTAGAGGTTGACATGCCTACCGCTTACGGTCACTTCCGGTTGATTCCTTTCCGTCAGAAAAGCAATGGCTTGGAACACGTAGCGCTGATAAAAGGTTCGTTCGAAGCAGACGAACCCGTATTGGTACGGGTACATTCTTCATGTGTAACCGGCGATATCTTCGGGTCAATGCGTTGCGATTGCGGCGAACAGCTTCACCGCGCCATGCAGCAGATAGAGCGTGAAGGAAAGGGAGCGGTAGTATATCTGAACCAAGAAGGAAGAGGCATCGGGCTGATGGAAAAAATGAAAGCCTATAAGTTGCAGGAAGAAGGGATGGACACGGTAGATGCCAACATCTGTTTGGGACATCAGGCAGACGAGCGAGATTACGGTGTAGGTGCTCAAATATTGCGCGAAATAGGCATTCATAAAATGCGCCTGTTAACCAATAACCCGGTGAAGCGCGTGGGACTGGAGGCTTACGGTTTGGAAATCGTGGAGAATGTTCCCATCGAAGTAACGCCTAACCCTTATAACGAACGTTATCTGCATACCAAGAAAGACCGTATGGGGCATACATTACATTTTAATAAATAAAACATCGCTTTATGGAAACAAACAATTTAGTAAGAAATTATGCGGCAAAAGCGGCACAGACTGCTTTGTTTCGTAGCGTATATCTTTGGATGACTCTCGCGCTGGTTATTACCGGATTTGTGGCTATGTATGTGGCAAAATCGTACGCGCTTATTTCGATGATAGCTCAAAACAGCATCATGTTTTGGGGAATCCTTATAGCCGAATTAGGGCTTGTGATGTATATGTCTGCACGCATCAACCGCATCAGCTTTACTACGGCTACCCTGCTTTTCATCGCTTATTCGGTGTTAAACGGCGTAACCATGTCGATACTGTTCATGGTTTACACGCTTAGCTCTATCGCTACCACCTTCTTTGTTACGGCGGGAACCTTTGGTGCGATGGCGCTGTTTGGCTATGTAACGAAAAAAGACCTGACACGCATCGGAAGTCTTTGCATCATGGGAGTCATCGGGCTTATCATCGCTTCGGTGGTGAATCTCTTTTTGCAGAACTCTATGATGGATATGATTATCTCTTATGTGGGCGTGTTGCTGTTTGTAGGACTTACAGCTTACGATTCGCAGAAAATCAAGCAATTGCTTGGTGGCGATGACATAGAGGTAAACGAAACGACACAGAAAATAGCCCTTATGGGAGCCTTGACTCTGTATCTCGATTTCATCAACCTGTTCATTTACTTGCTGCGTATTTTAGGCGACCGTAAATAAAGAATATTAATTCGGACGGCTCTTATGTGTCATCTGCTTGGAGATGTAGCATAAGAGCCGTTTTTTTATGCCTTGTCGGGAGGTGCTTGGAAGGAAAATGACAATTTTCTTAAAATGTTTTTATATGTGACAGAAAATGATTTCTTTTGCAGGAAATTAACAACCTAAACAAGCGAAAACAATGAATCAACTTTCAGACCGTTTAAATAGCCTGTCGCCTTCGGCAACATTGGCTATGTCACAAAAGAGTAGTGAATTAAAAGCACAAGGTGTAGACGTCATTAATTTGAGTGTTGGCGAACCGGACTTCAATACGCCCGATCATATTAAAGAAGCTGCCAAAAAAGCTATCGACGAGAACTATTCGCGTTATTCGCCCGTGGCCGGATATCCTGCTTTGCGTAACGCTATCGTTGCAAAGCTGAAAAACGAAAACGGTTTGGAGTATACGGCTGCCCAAATCAGTTGTGCGAACGGTGCCAAACAGTCTGTATGCAATACGATAATGGCACTTGTCAATAAAGGCGACGAAGTTATCGTTCCCGCTCCTTATTGGGTAAGCTATCCCGAAATGGTGAAACTGGCAGAAGGTACTCCGGTTATTGTGCGTGCAGGTATCGACCAAGACTTCAAGATTACTCCTGCACAGTTGGAAGCAGCCATTACGCCGAAAACCCGTGCGCTGATATTGTGTTCTCCGTCTAACCCTACCGGCTCGGTTTATACGCAGGAAGAACTGAAAGGGCTTGCCGACGTGTTGGCTAAACACGAACGTGTGATTGTGATAGCCGATGAAATTTATGAACACATCAACTACATCGGAAAACACCAGAGCATCGCGCAGTTTGCTGAAATAAAAGACCGTGTGGTCATCGTAAACGGTGTGTCAAAAGCATACGCCATGACCGGATGGCGTATCGGATTCATCGCCGCTCCCGAATGGATTGTGAAAGGAGTAAACAAACTTCAGGGACAATATACCTCCGGCCCTTGCTCGGTATCACAAAAAGCAGCCGAAGCTGCCTATACGGGTACACAGGCTCCGGTAGAAGAAATGCGCAAGGCTTTCGAACGCCGCCGCGATTTGATTGTGAAGCTGGCAAAGGAAATTCCGGGATTTGAAGTAAACGTTCCGCAGGGAGCTTTCTACCTCTTCCCGAAATGCGATTCATTCTTTGGAAAGAAAGATGGCGACCGCGTAATTGCCAATGCCGATGATTTGGCTATGTACTTGCTTGAAGTAGGCCATGTGGCTTGTGTTGGAGGTACGTCCTTCGGTGCACCGGAGTGCATCCGTATGAGTTATGCCACTTCCGACGAGAATATCGTTGAGGCAATGCGCCGCATCAAAGAAACTTTGGCACGATTGAAATAAAAATCCTGCACACTCAGGGCATGAAACAAGCCTTTAAATGTTTTCCGCAGGTTCGGGAAATGTTTAAAGGCTTGTTTTTTATCCGTTTACATCCCGCCGATTACCCCGCCTGAACGCTTCCGCATGTGTTGTCCGGCGCATCCGCATGTGTCACTCAACGCTTCCGCATGTTCTCATAAGCGCATCCGCATGTGTTTATGAAAACAAAAACGGCTTGGATATTCGCGCAAAAAGATTAAATTTGTATCAGAAAACACAACTTAAAAAGATTCGTTATGAAGACATTATCCAATTCCCGTCTTACCATTCAGGTTTCTCCGCATGGCGCCGAACTGTGCAGCATTGTCTGTAACGGCAAAGAGTATCTTTGGCAGGCTGATCCGGCTTTCTGGAAACGCCATTCTCCGGTACTGTTTCCCATCGTGGGAAGTGTATGGCAGAATACTTATTCTGTAAACAACCGCTCTTTTAATCTTACCCAGCATGGGTTTGCCCGCGACATGGATTTCGAGTTGATTTCCGAAACAGCCGATGAAATTCGTTTCCGCCTTTCCGACAGCGAGGAAACTCGTGCGAAATATCCCTATCCGTTCTGTCTGGAAATAGGTTACCGCTTGGAAGGAAACAGAATCCGGGTAATGTGGCAAGTAAGCAACCCCTCGGATGAAGATATTTATTTCCAGATAGGAGCGCATCCGGCGTTTTATTATCCGGGTTTCAACCCCACGGAAAATCGCAGAGGCTTTTTCGGTTTCGACTGTAAAGAAAGTTTAAGATATTTGCTTATCGCCGAAAAAGGTTGTGCAGACACGTCGAAATCCTATCCGCTTATGCTCGATGCAGACGGGTTGCTTCCTATTGACATACATACATTCGACCGCGATGCACTGATACTGGAAGACAGTCAGGTAAAAGAAGTGACGCTTTACGATAACGACAAGCAACCTTGCTTGAGCCTGTATTTCGATGCGCCGGTAGTCGGATTATGGTCTCCTCCCGGTAAAAACGCCCCGTTTGTTTGCATCGAACCGTGGTACGGTCGTTGCGACCGTCATGGATATACGGGAGATTTCAAAGATAAAGACTGGATACAACATCTTGCTCCCGGCGAGGTGTTCCGTGGCGGATATATCATTGAGATAAAATAAAGAACAAAGGCTGTTTTGAAATGGATGTTCATTTTCAGACAGCCTTCATTTGTACCCCTGAGTTCTATTGATTTTTTAGAGCCTGTTTAAATTTTCCGATTAAGTATTTTTATCCGCCCCTTTTTGAGTTTGTTTCCGGTCTGTTTCCCCGTTTTTATTCGTCAGATAGCCCGCTATCCTCCTCGTAAAAGCCGAAAAACATCCTCGAAAACAATTCTCAAACTGAGGCAGAGCAAAATTTAAACAGGCTCTTAGAAAAAATACTCAAATTCGTTTTGTATATTCAAATAAAGCCGTATCTTTGCATCGCTTTTCAGAAGAAAAGATTGCCGAAATAACTCAGTTGGTAGAGTAACTCATTCGTAATGAGTAAGTCGCGGGTTCGAGTCCCGCTTTCGGCTCGACAAGCGCATTTATGCGCTTTTTTTATTGCGATGAATATAAGTTAAAGATTAAGCAAAAGAAAGACTGTCATTTCAAAATCCTGAGATGACAGTCTTTTTTTATCGTGGTATTGTAAGAAACTATTCTGCTGTGAGTGTTGCTTTGTTGCGCGCATAGAGGTCGTCGATGATGCCATCAGACAAACCGATTACCGGGACGTAAATATACGTAGCCCCGATAATGTTGGCTATGGTCAGAAAGATTTCTCCTGCCGGAACGATTACGTCTGCACGGTCGGGTTTCAGGCTGTATTTTTCCATACGTTCTTCTACCGACAATGATTTCAGGTCTTCATGCAGGGCACTGAGTGTAGTTACCAACATGCGCAGTTGTTTCTTTTCTTTTTTTTCTGCCAAGCGGTACAGCTTGTTGATGTTTCCTCCCGAACCGATGATGTTGGTTTGCGGGTACGACTGCGCCAACTCTGCCATGTCTTTCTTCAGTCTTTCCCATTCTTTTTCTTTTACCGCATTGTTCAGAATACGTACTGTACCGATGTTGTAAGAACGGCTGCACATCAGTTCACCTTGCGACAGCAGGTTGATTTCCGTACTGCCACCGCCCACATCTACATAAATGTAATTTCCCTTGCGGTCTTCCATGCACTCCAGATGGTTGTTATAGATAATCTTCGCTTCTTCTTGTCCGTCGATTATCTCTATTTGGATGCCTGTTTTTTTCTCAATACGTTTTATAATGTCTTTTCCGTTTTGGGCATCACGCATGGCAGACGTGGCACATGCACGGCAGTATTTCACGCCGTAAATCTCCATCAGGTTGCTATACGCTTTCATCAGGCGAATCATGTTTTTTTCTTTCTTTTCCGATATTTCGCCTTTCGCAAAAACATCAAATCCCAAGCGTAACGGAACACGTAATAAAATTTCTTTTGAAGAGCGGATTTCTCCGTCTTTCTCTGACATTCGTTTTATCAGCAACCGGACAGCATTCGAACCGATGTCAATGGCTGCATACGTTGCTGAATCCTCTTTATCTTTTGCCATAATGTTTTGTAGTTTTATATGATTATTCGCCTGTACCGGCGTTTTCTGCTAAATAATAATCGTATAATGCTTCTTGTGAACGGAACGGGGGATTCTCGCCGATGTCTTGGAATTGGTTTTCTCCTTTGCCGTCTACGATGCGTCCCTGAAGTGTATCGTTCAGCCCGTATTCTACGATTCGTTTCATTTCGCCCTTTATCGCCGGGTCGAATACCGGAGTTACCACCTCGATGCGGTGGTCTAAGTTCCGCGGCATCCAGTCTGCCGAGCCGATAAATATTTTCTCTTCACCTCCTGCCGCGAAGATGAAGATGCGCGAATGTTCCAAGTATCGGTCTACGATTCCCCGGATGCGAATGTGGTCGCTCACTCCTTCGATGCCCGTTACCAGCGAACAGTTGCCGCGTACCAACAAATCAATGTCTACCCCCGCCCGCGATGCTTCATATAGCTTTTCTACCATGATAGGGTCGGTGATGTGGTTGATTTTTATTTTGATATATGCCGGTTTGCCTGCTTTTTTATTCTTTATTTCGTCGTTGATTAGCGTAATGAACTTCTTCTTCATTTCGTTGGGCGAAACAAGCAGGTTTTTAAAGCGTACCGGACTGTAAGGACGTTCGATGAAATCGAATACCGAATCTACTTCTCTTACTAATTGGGGGAGTGCGGTCATCAATACACAGTCGGTGTACATGCGCGCATTTCCTTCGTGGAAGTTTCCGGTACTGATGCAGGCTATGTCCGGACCTTTTTTCATGCCGATGTGGGTAATCTTTGAGTGGACTTTCAATCCCTCTACGCCGAAAATTACTTTGATACCTGCATCTTGCATCTTCTTAGACCAGTTGATGTTGGAAGCCTCGTCGAAGCGTGCCAACAGTTCGATGACAACCGTGACTTTCTTTCCGTTGCGTGCCGCAGCTATCAACGCCTTGACTACTTTCGATTCTTTAGCCAACCGATACAGCGTTATCTTCACGCTTTGCACTTGTTTGCTTACAGCCGCCTCCTGAAGAACCCGGATGAAAGAGTCGAAATTATGGTAAGGCACGTGGATGAAACGGTCTTGCTGGCGAATCTTTTCTAAGATACTGTCCGGGCCGTCCAGCTCTTTCTTCAAGATAGGAGTCCACGCCGGATATTTCAAATCCGTATGTCCGCAGTCGGGGAAACGCATCAAGTCTTTATGGTTCTGATAACGTCCGCTTTCTAATACCGTGTCCAGCGTATCCAAATCTAATTTCTTCAATACACGTTTCAGCAGGTCTTTCGGCATCTCACTGTCGTATAATACACGCAGCGGTTCGCCCCGTTTGCGGCTCTTTACGCCTTTCGATATCTTCTGGAGCGTACCTGTACGCAGGTCATTGTCGATTTCCATTTCCGCATCGCGTGTAAACTTAAAGGCGTAGGCTTCAAATTCGGTGTAGCCCAAGCCTTCGAATACTAACGGCAGGCAGCAGCGCACTACGTCATCCAAGTACATCAGGTAACTCTTTCCATCCGAATCCGGAAGCCGCACGAAGCGTCCGCATACATTGACGGGAAGTTCCATAAACGCATAGTCCGATTGAGCTTTAGGCGATTTCCGGCTAACTTTTACTGCCAGATAGATATTTTCATCGTTTTCACTGTCGAGCAGTTTGACCGCCGAAAACCACACCGGAATCATCAGTCCGCTCAGGTTCTTTTTGTAGTACGAACGGATAAACTCCAACTGTTCGGGAGTAATCTCGCTATCTGTGATTTGGTAAATGTTTTCTTTCCGTAATTCCTGCGTAATCTGATGAACCGTGGCTTCATACTCTTTCATGTAGCCGGAGTTCAGCTTGTTGATTTGCTTGATGAGCTTCATCGCATGTTCTCTTTCGTGCGAGGCCGCACGGTCGCCACATTCGGCTATGCGGTTTTGGGTAGCCATGCGTACTCTGAAAAATTCATCCAAGTTATTCGAGTAAATGCCTAAAAAAGACATACGCTCCAATAAAGGCACGTGAGTGCGCGTGGCTTCCTGCAAAATACGTCGGTTGAAATACATCCAACTGATATCCCTTTCAAGGTAATAAGTCTCTTGTTTTTTCTTCTGTACCATAACAAATTCGTACTTTTTTGCAAAGAAAAGCATTTTATGTTACAAAAGGATTTCAAAATCTCCCTTTTTTCTGTTTTTAAGAGCCTGTTAAGCCTAAATCATTAGGTTTCGGGTTTAACAGGCTCTCATTCGTATGGTGTATTGTTTTAAGCATCTTCATCCCCATTGAAGAAAAGAACAAATCCGGCGATCAGCCATATCATGAATATCGTTGTTACGATTCCATGTAAAAGTTCCTCGTAAGGGCTGCCTTGATAATATAGGTAAAAAAGGATGGCAGGCATTACGGCGTAGAGCGACAAATAGTAGGTTACTTTCCAGCGTGCCAACGTTTTTTTCGTTTTGATGTAGCCTGTCGGTTCTGTTACTTCTACCCACGGGGTTACTTTCCCGTAGAAAAGTTTGTCGTTTCGTACTTTTTGGGTTGCATAGATTATTAATAGTAAAAAACTGACTACAGTTGTGAATATTATTGCATAGAAGAACATGTCGCTTTGGAATCCGTAGTCAACTCCGTCTACTAAGTCTATAACCCAAAATATGATAAATATGTTTTGAAACTCTGATAGGTAACGCTGTTTGTAGATTTGGGTAATTCGGTTATTCATAGTGTTTTGATTAAGTGATTAATATCATTTGTTCGTGTTAGAAATAGGAGGATACCGTCACGCTATTGGCAGATGCCGGCGGAAAGCGCACGAAAGTAGGCAACCGCTGCAACGGTTGGATAAACTGCCCGATGGGGGGGGAGTGTCGGTTATCATCGTGTATAACTTAAAGGTTGTTTCGTTTTGCAGGGCAATTTATGTTAAAAAATCGGATTATGCAAATAATTTGTAATAAATTAAGAGACTGTCTGATGCCGGCAGATAAGCAGAATCAAACAGTCTCGGTTACAATGGTTGGTTATATGTTGGTGTGTGTTTATACGAAATCTTCTACCATATACATGTGGTGCGGCTGACTTTGAGGTAAGAAATATTCTAACTCATCTACGATTACATGTTCTGCCGATTTAGCCCAGCGCATGAAGTCGGGGTTGGGACGGTAAGTTTCAGAGAAAGCAAGCAGGCGTTCCAAGTTGAAATCTTCATCGGTTACTCCCGCTCCATTTCTTACGGCATCGAACGCATTGCATTCTTGTTCGATGTGTGCCGGAACCATCAGGATAGGTTTGCCTAAATACATTGCTTCGCAGATAGACTCGAAACCGGCGGTGCTGGCGTATGCTTTACATCCCGCCATGCGGCGCAGGAAGTCTACATCGTCTAACTGGTGAAAATACAGCGTATCGTCTATCTTCTTTACCGGATCGTTTTCCTCTAAATTGTCCCAAAAGAAGTGGAGGGGAACGTCGGGGTATTCCTTATGCCAGCGGCGCACGCTTTGGGCAAAGCCCGCATTCAGCAGGTAGCCGTGGATATAGTTTCCCTCGGTGGCTTCTTGTATAAATACGTCCGACCGGAGCAGGGGAGGGATGACGCGGATGGTTCCGTCGTCTGCCATCGGATGGAACGACAACGCCAGTTTCCGTTTCGCGCCCAGCGCAGTAAGCCGTGTAAAAAGATTGAGCAGAAACATGCTCCAACGTTTTTGTTTGGGCAGCTCGAAATCGCGGTGAAGGAACAGGTACTGATGTCCGATACATACCTGCGGAACCGACGGGCGGAAGAAGAAGTAAGTCAGCCCCGTAAGCAGTTCGTAGAAATTAATTACCAAGTCGGCTTTGCTCTCTTTTATCCGCCGATGGATGAAGTAAACGCTTTCGGCGTATTCGGGCAGCTTGAACAGGTTATAAACCACGCTGCGCGGCAGGTTGGCGCGACAGTTTGCCTGCGTGGGCAGGAAATTGGGACTGGTGAACTGCTTGATGGGTGCGTGAATGCTGCGCACGAAGAACCCCGGCAACCGCCGTGCTTCGCTTTTCCCCACCAGAATCTCGACCACGTCGTGCCCGTTGTCGCGTAACAGTTTTTCTAACGAAATGGCTTGGGTCAGATGTCCCCGCCCTTCGCCCTGAACGATGAATAATATTTTCATGATGCTATATTTAGAGCCAATACGTTGGAACCGGATTCGCGCAGGGCAAAATCGGAGTAATACATCACCTGCCAGTTGCCCTCATTATCTTCGGTCAGTGCCGAAAGCGTTTCTACCCAGTCGCCCGAATTCAGGTAATGAATGCCGTCTATCATGCTGTTCTCCGGATGATGGATGTGTCCGCAGATAACGCCGTCGCATTCCCGTGCGCGGGCGAAAGACACAAGCACACGCTCAAAGTCGGAAATATACGATACGGCAGTTTTCACCTTCTGCTTGATGGCTTGCGAGAGTGAGTAGTAAGGCTTTCCGTGTTTCACCCGGTAACGGTTATACAGTCCGTTGAGCCACAGCAGCAGCGTATATCCGATGTCGCCCAACTTGGCAAGCCATTTCATTTCCGTCGTCACGCGGTCGAACACGTCGCCGTGGGTTACAAAGTAATAACGTCCGTTGCTCTCCAGCATGTAGTCTTTCACTATCTGGATGTTTCCGAAACGCAGCGGAACCAGACTGTCCAGAAAATCATCGTGGTTTCCCCGCACGTAGATAACCTCCGTTCCGTGTTTCTCCATCATGTTCATAATGATTTTAAAGAAGCGCGTATGCTCCGGCTTCCACTTCTTCACGCCCGACTTCTGTAAGTTCCATCCGTCGATGATGTCGCCGTTCAGTATCAGACGCTCACAGTCTACGCTGCTTAAAAAGTCGCTCGCTTCGTTTACTTTCGAGTGGGTTGTTCCCAAATGGATGTCCGATAAAACCACCGTTCGGTAATAAGGTCTTTGTTCCATAGTTTTACAGATTAAGAAACCGCATTATGCCATGTCTTCAAGCGTGTACATCGAAGAGATTTCGTACAGAAATTCTTCTGCCATCAGCTCTACGTTTTCGATGGCATCTTCCACCGTTTCGCCGTAAGCAAAACACTGTTCATGCTCCAGCAGGTAAGCGTAATACTCTCCTCCGGGCAAACATTCTACTACGTATTTTCCAGCAATAACTTCCATAGCTATACATGTTGAATTTAAATCTGCCCAAAGGTCATCAATTTGTGTTTCAAACCCGTGTATTCGTTATTACGTTTCTATGAAAAAAGGCTTCGGAAGACGAATCATGCCTTCCAAAGCCTTCTGATTATAAGTAAAAAACACATGCGGATGTTTTCATTAACGCATCCGCATGTGTTCGGTAACGCATACGGTAGAGTTACCTGTCTTTACCGCTTATGTTTTTGCATAAACTCAATGTGTCTTTTTTTGCCGTCTCAACGGTTAGAATCGGTATCCTACACCGATTGCAAAGTTCATGTTACGGGGTTTGTCACCGTCGTAATCGTTGTCAAAGTGATACGGTGTGATAAATCCGTTTTGTCCGGTGATGTTTATCAGGTAGTGTTCTCCCAGTTCTACGCCTACACCCCACTGGATACCCAAGTCGAAGCGTTTCCAGTTCATTCCGTCGTCGGCAAACATTTTGTTGCTTTTCGCATTGTCAATGTGCAGTTTCGATTTGCCGCCTACCCCGATACCTAAATAAGGACCGGCGTTAACAACAAATTTCACATCATCTGTAATGGGGAATTTGTAGGCAGCCGTTAAAGGGATATCCAAGTAAATAGGCCGGGCTGTAAACTTCTCTCCCTCAAATTTGTATTTGAAACCTTTAGAGGTAACCATCAGCCCCGGCTGAAAAGCCCAATGTTCGTTAAACTCATAATCCATACCTATACCCGCTGTAAATCCGGGCAATACTTTTGAGTTGTCCAACTTGGTCATGTTCCCAAAGTTCATGCCGAACTTCACGTCCCATCTCAGCTGTGAGAAGCCTGCTACCGCAAACATTCCCATAATCAATGTCAGTAATACCTTTTTCATTTTTGTTTGTTTTAGTTTCAGTCCTTCCCCGGTAGACTTATTGTTTTTTATTTGCGCGAAACGCAGGGGCTACCTTTCTGTTGTTTTTGAAAGGTTCGTTTCTATTTTTTTGCTAACAACAAAAGTAGCGAATTGTTTGATAGCTTGATTAATAAATGTATTAAAAGAACAAATTTACATAAAAACGGCACACCGGACGGCAGGATAAAAAACAAGGCACGAACTGCATATCTCTGCCGCTCGTGCCTTTCTGTCTTAATAAAAGAAGGACAATATCCGGGTTTAATAGATTTCTATCTTCGAAGCCAGCTTTTTACATTTTTCGCGCAATGCGTTGAGGTCGCCATCGTTCTTGTCGTAACAAACTACCACACCCATGCGGCGGTTCAGTTTGGTAAACGGTTTGCCGAAGATACGCAAATACGTGTTGGGTTGCGAGCAAACCAGCTCTTCGCCACGGTAGCGCGGCGTTTCCTTGCTTGCTATCGGCGACAGGATGACAGCGCTTGCCCCGATGTGTTCTTGGGTAATGCCCGGAATGGGTAAGCCCAATACGGCGTAAAGATGTAGTTCAAACTCATTTAAGTTTTGCGTATTGGCAAGCGTAACCATGCCGGTGTCGTGCGGACGCGGAGAAAGTTCAGAGAAGTAAACACCCTTATCGTGGCTCAGGAAAAACTCTACGCCCCACAGCCCGTATCCCGTCAGTGCCTCGGTTACTTTGGCAGCCATGCGCTGTGCCTCCGCCAAATGTTCGGGAGCAATGTGTGCAGGCTGGAAGCTTTCGCGGTAATCGCCACCCTTCTGAACGTGACCGATAGGAGGGCAGAACAGCGTAGGCCCATTTTTCTGAGTAACAGTAAGCAATGTAATTTCACTGTCGAACTGGATAAACTCTTCGATAATCAGTTCCTTGATGTCGCCACGGCTACCGCTGCATCCGTAATCCCATGAGTATTGCAGGTCTTCGGGCCCTTTGGCTACCGACTGCCCTTTTCCCGATGAAGACATCAGCGGCTTGATTACACACGGATAGCCAATCTTTTCAGCCGCTTCTTTCAGCTCTTCCAACGAAGTGGCATAAAAATATTTTGCCGTTTTCAGTCCCAGCTCTTTGGCAGCCAAATCACGGATAGCCTTGCGGTTCATGGTGAAATTAACGGCACGCGCACTCGGCACTACCTGAATTCCCTCTTTTTCCAAATGGTAAAGCCGTTCGGTGCGTATGGCTTCGATTTCGGGGACTATGATGTCCGGATGGTATTTTTCTACAACGCGGTCGAGCGCTTCGCCGTCTAACATATTGAACACCTCGCAAGCGTCTGCCACCTGCATGGCAGGAGCGCCCGCGTATGAATCACAAGCTACGATGTATTGCCCCAAACGTTGTGCGGCAATGGTAAATTCCTTTCCTAACTCGCCGGAACCCAGCAAAAGTATTTTCTTAGTCATATTCGTTTTTAGTTTGGTATTGGCAAAGATAACCTTTTAAATTGAAAGCATCAAGTGAATAGGGCGGGGAAATAAGAATATTCGAAAAACGGAGCTTGAAGCAAGAATATTATTCCCACCGCCATCGCTATAAACCAAAGCAGGATAAGGATAATCTTTGTTGAGGTAGACATGGGTTTCCACTTACCGAAACCTTGCAGGATGAGTTGCAGCAGTCCTACCACCGGGATACCGATAGCCAGCAGTCCGCAAACAGCTATGGTGATGGCGATAGTCGGCGAGTTGCCAATCAGATTCCAGTCAATGTAAGGCAGGGTGTTATAAAAAGCTGCCGGGATGCTTACCAGTATGCCTGTAGCAGCCATAAGCAGTGCGAACAAAACAATCAGCCCTACCAACAATGCCGGGGCGCAACAAATGGCTACGAGTATCAGAAACAGCTTCAGCAAGAATCCGATGACCGCCACAAAAGCATTGCCCAAGCGGTGGAGAAACGAGCGGGGCTTGTCGGAATGTGCAAACTCGTTGGCGCGTTCAAATCCGTTCGTCACCGTCTTGCCGATGTTGGTTACATTGATCGGTTCGCCGCGCATTTGCAACTTCTCGGTAGCCGTCTGCGCCATCGGGATGACAATCCAAGCTATCAGGTAAGCCAGTATCAGTCCGTGAACGAAGCATCCGAACACAATGAGTATGATACGCACCCATGTGGGGTCCCATCCGAAGTAAGCCGAGATACCCGAAATCACACCGCCCAGTATGCGGTCGTCCGGATTACGGAACAGCCGGCGCGATATGTTTTTGTCGGTATCCTTCTTCTCTTGTTCCTCGTCCGCCTCATCATTTAAATCTTCCGGTTTACCCATGCGGGCTATCACGCTCTCCACTATCTCTATCGTTATCACCTGCTTCCCGTCGCGGATACATTCGTTAAACAGTTCGGCGATGCGTGTTTCTATGTCGCGCACAATTTCATCCGCCCCTTCCTGCTTGCGGAAATGATAGCGCAGGTTATTCAGGTAATTATCCAGTAAAACATAGGCATCCTCATCTATGTTATAAACGGTTCCGCCCAAATTGATTGTCAGTGTCTTTTTCATAATATGTTAGCTGTTAGAAGTTTTTGTCTTAAGTGATTTACAGTATCCGAAAGGTCATCCCAAGCAGTTTCCAGTTCGGAGAGAAATTCTTCGCCTTGTTTCGTCAGTTGGTAGTACTTGCGGGGAGGCCCCTGTGTCGATTCCACCCACTCGTACGACAAGAGTCCATCGTTTTTTAACCGGGTGAGCAGCGGATAAAGCGTACCCTCTACCACAATCAGCTTGGCTTCTTTCAGCTTCATGATGATATCCGAAGCGTAGGATGCCTCCCGGTGTAACAGTAAAAGAATGCAGTATTCCAACATCCCTTTACGCATCTGTGATTTTACATTGTCTACATTCATTTGTATTTCAATAATTGTTTGTATGGCACAAATATATGTTTTATTTAAATACCTTGTATTGCATAATACTTTATTTTTGATGTTTTTAACAAAAAAAGCTGCAAGGAGCAAGCCTTTGTGCGCACGAAATCGTATATTTGTACGCAGTACGAACTAACAGCCTGTTTTAATGTTGCTTAGCTTGGTTTTGAAACCTGAAAAATTCTACCCGTAGCGTTAACCAACGCTATGGGAAGAAAGGAGGAACTTATCCGCATGGGATGAGGGTTTCTTGCGGTAGTGTTTTGCAAGGCAAAATCACAGCCGGTTTCACGGTATGGCAAACGGGTGGAGGACAATGCTTGAACAGACTATAAATACTTCATTATTATGGGTTTATTATCATCCCTGTTCGGGGGAAGTAAAACAGATGGAAATCAGACCGGACAAGACGAGAAAAATTTTGAAATACTAAAATACGATGGGATTCGCGCACGGAACATGGGGCAACTTGCCTACGCCATTAAATGTTTCGAGAGTGCCGTTGCGCTGAACGACGAACCGGAAACTCTGGGGCTGCTGGCTAACGCTTATTTGCAGACGGGACGTTTGGAAGACGCCCGCCACACGTTGGAGCGGCTGACTGTAAAAGACGCTACGAACCTGAGTGCATGGCTGGCGCTTGCCAACGTATGTTATATGCAGGAAGACTATGCAACCATGAACGATGTTTGCCAGAAAGCGCTTGCTTTAGACGACAAAAACGCCACCGTGTATTACCAGTCGGCACGTGCTGCTAAAGGATTGAAAAACGACTTGCAGGCAGTTGTGTTGCTGACCAAAGCCCTCGTGCAGGATGACGGGTTTATCAACGCCTACCTGCTGCGCGCCGAAATCTTGTGGGAGATGCGTCAGGCGAAAGATGCGAAAGAAGACATACAGAAAGTGCTGCAACTGAGCCCCGACAGTGAAGAAGCTCTGCTGCTGAACGGAAAAATAGACGCGGCGTTAGGTAATGTGGAGGCGGCATTGCAAGGCATCGACCACGTAATATCGCTGAATCCTTTCCACGAAGAAGGTTACTTGCTGAAGGCAGGGATATTCCTCTTGCAAAAAGACTTTGACAAGGCGATTGATACGTATACCGAAGCGATGGAACTGATGGAAGATAACGCCCGCCTGTATCAGGAGCGCGGACGTGTTTATCTGCTGAAAGGCGATAAGGAAAAAGCCGCTGCCGACCTGAAGCGAGCCATCGAACTGAACCCCGAAAGCGAAAACCTGATAACGGGGAATTTTAAGAATTACGAAGCCAAGAATGGCTGAAAGGAAACTTTTTGTTACAGATTCTTGGTGTGAACGTATAATTCGTTATTTTTGCAAAAAATGAATTGACGGAATGCAAGTAGCTATTATCAAATATAACGCCGGCAACCTTTTTTCGGTTGACTATGCGTTGAGGCGGCTCGGAGTGGAGCCTGTCATTACATCGGACAAGGAACTGTTGCTGAAGGCTGACAAGATTATTTTTCCCGGAGTGGGCGAGGCGGAAACCACCATGAACCACTTGCGGGCAAACGGACTTGACCTTTTTATAAAAGACTTGAAACAACCCGTACTGGGCATCTGCTTGGGGATGCAGCTCATGTGCCGCCATTCGGAAGAGGGAGATACCGACTGTCTGGGTATTTTCGATACCGATGTGTGCCGTTTCCTCCCGAAGAAGCATGAGGATAAAGTGCCTCACATGGGATGGAACACGATAGGGCAGACATGCAGCCCGCTGTTTCGGGGGTTCGGGAAAGAAGAGTTCGTTTATTTCGTACACAGTTACTACGTTCCGGTGAATGTCCATACGGCAGCCGTAACCGATTATATCCTGCCTTTCAGCGCAGCGTTGCATAAAGATAATTTCTATGCCACGCAGTTTCATCCCGAAAAGAGCGGGAAGGTAGGCGAACGCATCCTTTCTAATTTTTTAAATCTCTAAACCGATAACACTATGATAGAACTGATTCCGGCTATCGACCTGATTGATGGAAAATGTGTCCGTCTGTCGCAGGGCGATTACGATACCAAACAAATATATAATGAAAATCCGGTAGAGGTGGCGAAAGAATTTGAAGCGTACGGCATCCAGCGCCTGCATGTGGTCGATTTGGATGGTGCGGCTTCGCAGCACGTGGTAAACTATCGGGTGCTTGACCGTATAGCCGGGCAGACTTCGCTGAAAATTGATTTCGGCGGGGGCATCAAGAGCGATGAAGATTTGGTAATTGCTTTCGACAACGGGGCGCAGATGGTTACGCTGGGCAGTGTGGCGGTTAAACACCCGGAACTGTTCGACAAATGGCTCGGCATGTACGGAAGCGAGAAAATCATCTTGGGTGCCGATACGAAGAACGGCAAAATAGCCGTGAACGGCTGGAAGGAAGAAAGTACGCAAGAATTGATGCCTTTTTTGGCAGACTATATAAATAAAGGTGTAAAGAAGGTACTCTGTACAGACATCAGTCGCGACGGTATGCTGGAAGGACCTTCCGTAAACCTGTATAAGCAAATCATGGAGGCGCATCCGGAGCTGCACCTGATAGCCAGCGGCGGAGTAAGCCGGCTGGATGATATATTGGCTTTGGAAGCGGCGGGAATCCCGGCTGTGGTTTTCGGCAAAGCCCTCTACGAAGGTCGTATCACGTTGAAAGAACTCAGCTCATTAATATAAATATATGTTAGCGAAACGAATTATCCCCTGTCTGGATATAAAAGACGGACAGACGGTGAAAGGAACAAACTTTGTCAATCTCCGCGAGGCAGGCGACCCCGTGGAGCTGGGCAAGATGTACAGCGAACAAGGAGCCGATGAACTGGTTTATTTAGATATAACCGCCAGCCACGAAGGACGCAAAACGTTTACCGACTTGGTACGCCGTATTGCCGCCGAAATCAACATACCTTTTACGGTAGGCGGAGGAATAGGCGAGCTGGCAGATGTCGACCGCCTGCTGAATGCAGGGGCAGATAAAGTTTCGGTCAATTCAGCGGCAATCCGTAATCCGCAGTTGGTGAATGATATAGCCAAATATTTCGGCTCGCAGGTCTGTGTGGTGGCTATTGATGCACGCCAAACTCCGCAAGGATGGAAATGCTATCTGAACGGCGGACGTCTGGAAACCGACCGTTACCTGATGGATTGGGCAAAAGAAGTAAACGACAGAGGAGCGGGAGAAATTCTGTTTACCAGCATGGATCATGACGGCGTGAAAAACGGATATGCCAATGCTGCTTTGGCTGAATTGAGTGAAAGCCTTACCATCCCTGTAATCGCTTCGGGCGGCGCCGGGAAGAAAGAACATTTCCGCGACGCATTCTTGGAGGGCAAGGCGGATGCTGCACTGGCTGCCAGCGTCTTCCATTTCGGGGAAATACCCATCCCTGAATTAAAGGCTTACCTGCGCAGCGAAGGAATTAATATACGATAATATGATGTAAAGCAATATAAAGAGAATATGGAACTTGATTTTGAAAAAATGAACGGACTTGTTCCGGCGATAATCCAAGATAATTATACCCAGAAAGTATTGATGCTGGGGTTTATGAACAAAGAAGCGTATGACAAGACGGTAGAAACAGGTAAGGTAACCTTCTTCAGCCGCACAAAAAACAGATTGTGGACGAAGGGCGAAGAAAGCGGGAACTTCCTGCACGTGGTTTCGATTCAGGCAGACTGCGATAAGGATACCTTGTTGATAAAGGTACATCCCGAAGGTCCGGTCTGTCATACGGGAACAGATACTTGTTGGGGAGAGAAAAACGAGCAAGACATCATGTTCTTGAAAGAACTGCAAGACTTCATCGACAAACGCCACGCTGAGATGCCCGAAAAGTCGTATACCACCAGCCTGTTTAAGTCGGGGGTAAACAAAATGGCACAGAAGGTTGGCGAAGAAGCCGTAGAAACCATCATAGAGGCTTGTAACGGAACCGATGAACGGCTGATTTACGAAGGAGCGGATTTACTTTACCATCTGATTGTGCTGCTGACATCGAAGGGGTATCGCATTGAAGATTTGGCGCGCGAGCTGAAAGAACGCCATAGCGAAAACTGGAAAAAACACTGATAACGCATGGAAGAACAACCGTTAGTCTCCTATAAAAATGTGTCGATTAATCAGCAGGGCTTGGGAATCCTGTGCGATATAGATTTCGAACTGCACAAAGGCGAATTTGTTTACATAATCGGGAAAGTGGGAAGCGGAAAATCCACTTTCCTGAAAACCATTTATGGCGAATTGGACGTATGCGAAGGTGAAGCATGGGTTTTGGGGTATAACATGCGTACCATTAAATATAAGAACATAGCGCCTTTGCGCCGTAAGCTGGGAATCGTTTTCCAAGACTTCCAGTTGCTTACCGACCGAACCGTATACGAGAACCTTGCATTTGTGTTGAAAGCAACCGGATGGAAAAACCGCACCGAAATCGATGAAAGAATCAACGAGGTGCTGGAGCAGGTAGGCATGAGCAATAAAGGATATAAAATGCCCAACGAACTTTCGGGAGGTGAACAGCAGCGAATCGTGATTGCGCGCGCTATTTTGAACAAGCCTGAAATTATACTGGCAGACGAACCGACCGGCAATTTGGACGTAGAAACCGGATGCCGGATTGTGGAATTGCTGCGTGAGATATGCAGCCAAGGGTCTGCCATCATCATGACAACCCATAATTTGAATCTGCTTTCAGAATACCCCGGCGAGGTATTCCGTTGTGAAAATCATCGAATGGTAAAGATCAGTTCCTAATAGAAATATTTATGGTAATAAAAACTATTTTAGATACAGATTTATATAAGTTTACCACTTCGTATGCTTATATCAAATTGTTTCCGTATGCGGTAGGAACGTTTTCTTTTAAAGACCGCGATGAAACCGAATATACGGAAGGCTTTCTGAATGCTTTGAGAAATGAAATTCAGAACCTGAAGTTGGTGGCGTTGACAGAGGAAGAATTGGAATACATGTGCAGCCATTGCCGTTTTTTGCCTCGTGTGTATTGGGAGTGGCTTTCTTCGTTCCGCTTCGATCCGCAGAAAATTGAGGTTTATTTGGATGAAAACCGCCATCTGCACATGGAGGTAACCGACTATCTGTATAAAGTAACCCTTTATGAAGTTCCTTTGCTGGCTATCATATCCGAAATAAAGAATCAATTCCTGAATAGGATACCGGATAAGCACAGTATCTTGGAAAAATTGGAAGGGAAGATTGTTTTGTCGAACAATCATGGAATGCTCTTTTCTGAATTTGGAACACGCCGTCGTTTTTCGTTTGAGGTACACGATATCGTTGTTGCCTATTTGAAGGAACACGCCCGTTTCTGTACGGGGACTTCAAACTGTTACTTTGCCATGAAGTACGATATGAAACCGATGGGGACGCATCCGCACGAGTGGTTTATGTTCCACGGAGCGCAGTTCGGGTATAAACATGCCAATTATATGGCTTTGGAAAACTGGGTGAATGTTTACGATGGTGATTTAGGTACGGCACTGTCGGACACTTATACTTCAGACTCTTTTTTGAGTAACTTTAGCAGGAAACAGGCAAAGCTGTTCGACGGTGTCCGCTGTGATTCCGGCGATGAATTTGAGTTTATCGAACGCCTGATAGCACGTTATAAAGAGCTGGGCATTGACCCTACCACAAAGACTATCATCTTCAGCAATGCGCTTGATTTTGAAAAAGCATTGAGCATCTATGAATATTGTAAAGGGAAAATACGCTGCTCATTTGGTATCGGTACCAACCTGACGAACGATACCGGTTATCAGCCTTCAAATATCGTGATGAAACTGTCGCGCTGTAAGATGAATCTGAACCAAGAATGGCGTGAATGTGTTAAATTGTCAGACGATATGGGTAAACACATGGGAAGTATCAGTGAAGTGGAAGCCTGTTTGCACGAATTAAGGATAGAAGGCGAATAAAATGTCGAATAATTCCAATCAGCGGTGTTGTTATGTGAATTTGTAGTTAAATCGGATAAAAAACTTTCATTTTATTTGATTGTATCGAAAGAATGTTTACCTTTGCAGCGTTAAAATAAAAAAGAAGAGATGAATAGATTGTTTTTACATATTTTGCTATGCGGTTTGATTAATCTACTGGAAACCCCGGTGGGAAGTGAGTCGTGTGCATATAATTGTTAGATGTAAAAACAAAAATGATATAAAGCCTTTCTCACTTCCTTGTGCGAAAGGCTTTTTTTTGAAGTAACAAATGATAAAAAGATAAAAGCAATCAGACTATGAGTGACAGATTATTTATTTTCGACACTACGCTTCGCGATGGGGAACAGGTTCCCGGTTGTCAGTTGAATACCGTAGAAAAGATTCAGGTAGCGAAACAACTGGAAGCGTTGGGAGTGGACGTTATTGAAGCTGGATTTCCGGTTTCAAGTCCGGGAGATTTTAATTCGGTGATTGAAATATCAAAGGCAGTAACATGGCCTACTATTTGTGCATTGACCCGTGCCGTTCAAAAAGATATCGATGTAGCTGCCGATGCTTTGAAATATGCCAAACACAAACGCATCCATACAGGTATCGGAACTTCCGACCCGCATATCAAATACAAGTTTAATTCCACCCGCGAGGAAATCATCGAACGTGCGGTGGCGGCTGTAAAATATGCCCGTAAATATGTAGACGATGTAGAGTTTTATGCCGAAGATGCCGGACGTACTGAAAATGAATATCTGGCTCGTGTGGTCGAAGCTGTGATCAAGGCGGGGGCTACCGTGGTGAATATTCCCGATACTACGGGCTATTGCTTGCCGGATGAATACGGTGCCAAGATAAAATATCTGATGGAGCATGTAGACGGCATTGACAAAGCGATAATTTCTACCCACTGTCATAACGATTTGGGTATGGCTACGGCCAATACCATCAACGGAGTGTTGAACGGTGCGCGTCAGGTAGAAGTTACAATAAACGGAATTGGTGAGCGTGCGGGAAATACTTCGCTGGAAGAGGTGGCAATGATATTACGTTGTCATAAAGACATTCATATTGATACGAATATCAATACCCAGAAGATTTATCCTACCAGCCGAATGGTTTCCAGTCTGATGAACATGCCGGTTCAGCCCAATAAGGCAATCGTAGGACGCAATGCGTTTGCCCACTCTTCGGGTATTCACCAAGACGGTGTGTTGAAGAATGTACAGACTTATGAAATTATCAACCCGAAAGATGTGGGTATTGATGATAACGCCATCGTACTGACGGCACGTAGCGGACGTGCAGCATTGAAACATCGTCTGCATGTGCTGGGGGTTGAAATGACTCAGGAGAAACTGGATAAGGTGTACGAAGACTTCTTGAAACTTGCCGACAAGAAAAAAGATATTACCGACGATGATATTCTGGTTCTGGCGGGAGCAGACCGTAACGTAAACCATCATATTAAGTTAGAGTATCTTCAGGTGACGAGTGGGGTAGGAGTTCGTTCGGTTGCCAGCTTGGGATTGAATATTTCTGGAGAACATTTTGAAGCGGCAGCCACAGGAAACGGTCCGGTAGACGCTGCCATCAAAGCGGTGAAGCAGATTATAAAACGCCAGATGACGCTGAAAGAATTTACCATTCAGGCTATCAGCAAAGGAAGTGACGATGTAGGTAAAGTTCACATGCAGGTAGAGTATGACGGACAGATGTATTACGGCTTCGGTGCAAATACCGACATCATTGCCGCTTCGGTAGAGGCTTACATTGATTGTATCAACAAATTCAGAAAATAACGAAACGAGAAAAAATGGCTAACACATTATTTGACAAGATTTGGGATGCACATGTAGTGCAGGAGGTGAAAGAAGGACCTACACAATTATATATAGACAGACTTTACTGTCATGAAGTAACCAGTCCGCAGGCTTTTGCCGGATTGCGTGCGAGGGGGTTGAAGTGTTTCCGTCCGGAGCGTATCTATTGTATGCCCGACCACAATACGCCTACTCATGACCAAGATAAACCTATTGAAGACCCCGTATCGAAAGCGCAGGTAGACGCTTTGGCGAAAAATGCCGCCGATTTCGGCCTGACACACTTCGGGATGATGAACAAGAAAAACGGTATTATCCACGTAGTAGGTCCGGAACGCGGGCTGACTTTGCCGGGCATGACCATTGTTTGCGGCGACTCGCATACCTCTACTCACGGGGCAATGGGAGCGATTGCTTTCGGTATCGGAACCAGCGAGGTTGAGATGGTAATGGCTTCGCAATGTATCTTGCAGTCTCGCCCGAAAACGATGCGTATCACGATTGACGGTACGCTGGGAAAAGGGGTAACGGCTAAAGACGTGGCCTTGTATATGATGTCGAAGATGACCACCAGTGGTGCTACGGGATACTTCGTAGAGTATGCCGGAGAAGCAATCCGCAGCCTGACGATGGAAGGACGCCTTACGCTGTGTAACCTGTCTATCGAAATGGGAGCGCGTGGCGGTATGATTGCTCCCGATGAGGTGACTTTCGAATACATTAAGGGGCGTGAATATGCTCCGAAAGGCGAAGAATGGGACAAGGCGCTTGCTTACTGGAAAACATTGAAGAGCGACGACGATGCCGTATTCGATAAAGAAGTGCGTTACGATGCAGCCGATATCCAGCCGATGATTACGTATGGCACGAATCCGGGTATGGGCATGGCAGTTACGGCGCATATCCCTACTACCGAAGGAATGAGTGATGTAGAAAAAGGTTCGTTTGAAAAATCAATGAAATACATGGGCTTTGAGCCGGGTGAATCGTTGTTGGGCAAGAAGGTTGATTACGTATTCCTCGGTGCATGTACCAACGGACGTATTGAAGACTTCCGTGCTTTCGCTTCCATCGTAAAAGGACGGAAGAAAGCCGATAACATCATCGCATGGTTGGTTCCCGGCTCATGGATGGTCGACGAACAGATTCGCGAGGAAGGGTTAGACAAGGTGTTGGAAGCTGCCGGTTTTGAAATCCGTCAGCCCGGATGCTCGGCTTGTCTGGCGATGAACGACGATAAGATTCCGGCAGGCAAATACGCTGTATCGACGAGTAACCGTAATTTCGAAGGACGTCAGGGACCGGGTTCTCGTACCCTGCTGGCAAGTCCGCTGACTGCTGCCGCTGCCGCTGTAACAGGTGTGATTACCGACCCCAGAACATTAATGTAATTTTATCATGACATTATGAAACAGAAATTTAATATCATAACAAGCACTTGTGTGCCTTTGCCTTTAGAGAATGTAGATACAGACCAAATCATCCCGGCTCGTTTCCTGAAAGCCACTACACGCGATGAGAAGTTTTTCGGCGATAATCTGTTCCGCGACTGGCGTTATAATCCCGATGGTTCGTTGAATAAGGATTTTGTATTGAACAATCCTACTTACAGCGGTGAAATTTTAGTGGCAGGAAAAAACTTCGGTAGCGGTTCCAGCCGCGAACATGCAGCGTGGGCGATTGCCGGTTACGGTTTCCGCGTGGTGGTTTCAAGTTTTTTTGCCGACATCCATAAAAATAACGAGCTGAATAACTTTGTGCTTCCGGTAGTAGTGAGCGAAGGATTTCTGAAAGAATTGTTCGATTCGATTTATTCCGACCCTAAAACAGAGGTTGAAGTAAATCTGCCTGAGCAGACCATAACGAACAAGGCAACCGGAAAATCGGAGACCTTCGAAATCAATGCCTATAAGAAACATTGTTTGATGAACGGACTGGACGACATTGATTTTCTGGTAGAGAATAAAAGTAAAATAGAAGCCTTCGAAGAGGCACGTAAATAAACTGCTTATATGGAGAATCATCCGAGAATAGAAATCATGGACACGACGTTGCGCGACGGTGAACAGACCAGCGGCGTTTCGTTCGTGCCCCATGAAAAGTTAATGATAGCCCGCTTGTTGCTCGAAGATTTGAAAGTCGACCGTATCGAAGTGGCTTCAGCACGTGTGTCTGAAGGAGAGTTTGGTGCGGTGAAGATGATATGCGACTGGGCGGCACGACGTAACATGCTGCCTCGGGTGGAAGTGTTGGGATTTGTCGACGGCAAGGTGTCGGTCGATTGGATACACGATGCGGGATGCCGCGTCATTAATTTGCTCACGAAGGGTTCGGAAAAGCACTGTAAGTACCAACTGCAAAAGACGCTGGACGAACACATCGAAGACATACGCAGCGTGGTTGCCTATGCTCATGAGCGCGATATGGACGTAAATGTCTATTTAGAGGATTGGAGCAACGGCATTAAGGATTCGCCCGATTATGTGTTCGGGTTGGTAGACGGACTGCGGGATACGGGAATCAAGCGTTTTATGCTGCCCGATACGTTGGGCATACTGAACCCCTTGCAAGTCATAGAGTTCATGCGCAAGATGAAAAAACGTTATCCTGATTTGCATTTCGATTTCCATGCCCATAATGATTATGATTTGGCAGTAAGCAATGTGTTGGCTGCCGTGTTGAGCGGCGTAAAGGGACTGCATACCACCATCAACGGATTGGGGGAACGCGCCGGTAACGCCCCTCTCGCCAGCGTACAGGCTATCTTGAAAGACCATTTCCATGCCATAACGAATATCGACGAGAGCCGCTTGAACGACGTTAGCCGCGTGGTAGAGTCGTATTCCGGCGTAACGATTCCTGCCAACAAGCCCATCGTGGGCGAGAGCGTGTTTACGCAGGTGGCGGGAGTACATGCCGATGGCGACAATAAAAACAACCTGTATTGTAACGATCTGCTGCCCGAACGTTTCGGCAGGGTGCGTGAGTATGCGTTGGGAAAGACTTCGGGGAAAGCAAACATCCGCAAGAACTTGGAGAGTCTGGGGCTGGAGCTTGACGAGGATTCGATGCGGAAAGTAACCGAACGTATCATCGAACTGGGCGACCGCAAGGAATTGGTGACGCAAGAAGACCTGCCCTACATCATCAGCGATGTGTTGAAACACGACGGGGCGCAGAACAAGGTAAAACTGTTGAGCTACTTCGTTACGCTGGCTCAAGGACTGAAACCGATGGCTACGCTGAGTATCGAAATCAACGGAAAGGTATATCAAGAGAGTTCATCCGGCGACGGACAGTACGACGCTTTCGTGCGTGCGCTCCGTAAGATTTATAAGGGAACGCTCAACCGCAAATTCCCCATGCTTACCAATTATGCCGTGACGATTCCGCCCGGCGGACGCACCGATGCGTTTGTGCAAACCGTTATCACGTGGAATTACGATAACCGTGAGTTCCGTACCCGTGGGCTGGATGCCGACCAGACCGAAGCGGCAATCAAGGCAACCATTAAGATGTTGAATATAATAGAAGAGTAAGCCTACTCGATAAGAACCTAAAACGAAGAAAAAACATGGATTTTAAAATTGCAGTATTAGCCGGCGATGGCATCGGACCTGAAATTTCGGTTCAGGGCGTAGATGTGATGACTGCCGTTTGTGAGAAGTTTAACCATACAGTTAGTTATAAATACGCACTTTGCGGCGCACATGCCATCGACGAGGTGGGCGACCCGTTCCCTGAAGATACTTACCGTATCTGTAAGGAGGCTGATGCCGTATTGTTTTCGGCGGTAGGCGACCCGAAGTTCGATAATGACCCTACGGCGAAAGTGCGTCCCGAACAGGGATTGCTGGCGATGCGTAAAAAGTTGGGATTGTTTGCCAACATCCGTCCGGTACAAACCTTTAAATGCCTGCTTCATAAGTCTCCGCTTCGTGCCGAGCTGGTAGAGGGAGCCGATTTTCTCTGCATACGCGAACTGACCGGAGGTATGTACTTCGGCGAGAAATACCAAGACAATGATAAGGCGTACGACACGAATTATTACACCCGCCCGGAGATAGAACGCATCCTGAAAGTAGGATTCGAGTACGCCATGAAACGCCGCAAACACCTCACCGTGGTTGATAAGGCAAACGTATTGGCTTCTTCTCGGTTGTGGCGGCAGATTGCACAGGAGATGGCTCCCAAATATCCCGAAGTCACCACCGACTACATGTTCGTCGATAACGCTGCGATGCGCATGATTCAAGAACCCACATTCTTCGATGTCATGGTAACCGAAAACACCTTCGGCGACATCCTGACCGATGAAGGCTCTTGCATCAGCGGTTCGATGGGACTGCTTCCCTCGGCATCTACCGGAGAAAGCACGCCGGTGTTCGAGCCCATCCACGGCTCATGGCCGCAGGCTAAGGGACTGAACATCGCCAATCCGCTGGCACAAATCCTTTCCGTAGCCATGCTGTTCGAGTATTTCGACTGCAAAGAAGAAGGTGCACTGATTCGTCGTGCCGTTGATGCCTCGTTGGATGCTTGCGTACGCACTCCTGAAATCCAAGTAGAAGGCGGAGCGAAATACGGAACAAAAGAAGTTGGTGCTTGGATTGTAGACTACATCAAGAAAGCATAATACATACCCCGTATATACACTGAGGCTGCTGTCTATTTCTACCCAAAATTAATTCGTTGATTAACAGGTAGAAAAGACAGCAGTTTTTTTATTAAAACGCAAGCGGTAGCGTTGCCTGTTTCTATTCGAACAACTCACCCTTTCTACCGCAAGGGATGAGTCGTCTTTGCGGTAGTGTTTATTCTGCGATAAATTATTTTTGAGAAACATTTTCTTGTGTCTGCCAAAACTATTATCTTTGCATCCCGAATTATAGGAAGACGCAATGTGTAGTTTTTTTTATAAATATAGGGAATTGGATAAGAATTAATACCTGAAATTACTTTTCAGTAATTCAGGTATTTTTTTTATTTATGAAGAGGCAAACTAAACGATAAGACGAAATTATGGAACCACTGAAACATGAATGCGGGGTCGTGCTGATACGTCTGCTGAAACCTTTGGAGTATTATCAGGAAAAGTACGGCACGTGGATGTATGGACTGAACAAGCTGTATCTGATGATGGAAAAACAGCATAACCGCGGACAGGAAGCGGCAGGGCTGGCTTGCGTGAAATTACAGGCAAATCCGGGAGAGGAATATATGTTCCGCGAGCGTGCGTTGGGCGCGGGGGCGATAACCGAAATCTTCAGCACCGTGCATTCGCAATTCCGCGATCTGACACCCGAACAGATGAGCGATGCCGAATATGCCAAGACATGCCTTCCGTTTGCGGGAGAACTTTATATGGGGCATTTGCGCTATTCTACTACGGGAAAGAGCGGAATATCGTACGTCCATCCGTTTTTGCGCCGCAATAACTGGCGGGCGAAAAACCTTGCGCTGTGCGGTAATTTCAATCTGACCAATGTCGACGAGATTTTTGCAGACATTACAGCTTTCGGTCAGCATCCGCGCAAGTATGCCGATACGTATATCATGTTGGAGCAGGTGGGGCATCGCCTCGACCGCGAAGTGGAACGGTTATATAATGAATGTAAGGCGGAGGGACTGGAAGGCATGGCTATTACCCATGCGATAGAAGACCGCATCGACCTGACCAATGTACTGAAAACCTCTACTCCGAAGTGGGACGGGGGATATGTTATCTGCGGACTGACCGGTAGCGGAGAAACCTTTGCCGTGAGAGACCCGTGGGGCATCCGTCCGGGCTTTTGGTATATGGACGATGAGATTATGGTGTTGGCATCGGAGCGTCCGGTTATCCAGACGGCGCTGAATGTTCCTGTCGACAGCATCCATGAGTTACAGCCGGGGCAGGCTATCCTTGTTAATAAAAAGGGAGAGATGCACCTTGCACAGATAAACGAGCCGAAGGTGAAAAAGGCTTGCTCGTTTGAGCGTATTTATTTCAGCCGGGGCAGCGACATCGACATCTACCGCGAACGCAAGCTGTTAGGTAAAAAACTGGTGGACCCGATACTGAAAGCTGTTGATTATGACGTGGTTCATACCGTGTTCTCGTTTATTCCCAATACGGCGGAAGTAGCCTTTTACGGCATGTTGGAGGGCTTTGACAACTATTTGAACCAGTTGAAAGTACAGCGCATCGAGGCTTTGGGGCATAAGCCCAGCCATACAGAGCTGGAGCAAATTCTTTCGCAGCGTATCCGCAGCGAGAAGGTGGCTATAAAAGACATTAAGCTGCGTACATTCATCGCCGAAGGAAACACCCGCAACGACCTTGCCGCCCATGTATATGATATTACGTACGGAAGTCTGATTCCTTACGAAGACAATCTGGTGATTATCGACGACAGCATCGTGCGCGGTACTACCCTGAAGCAAAGTATCATCAGCATCCTCGACCGTTTGCATCCGAAGAAAATCGTCATCGTATCCTCTTCTCCGCAAGTGCGTTACCCCGATTATTATGGAATAGACATGGCAAGCATGGAGCAGTTTATCGCTTTCCGTGCAGCCATCGCCCTGCTGGAAGAGCGGGGGATGCGTGATACCATCGAGTCGGCATACCGCAAATCGAAAGCCCAACTGGGTTTGCCGAAAGAACAGATGGTAAACTATGTGAAAGAAATCTATGCACCGTTTACCGACGAAGAAGTTTCTGCCAAGATGGTAGAACTGCTCACCCCTGCCGGAACACAGGCGAAAGTAGAGATAGTCTACCAAACACTGGATGGATTGCATGAAGCATGTCCGTCGCACGAAGGCGACTGGTACTTTAGCGGTGATTATCCCACTCCGGGCGGCGTGAAGTTGGTTAATCAGGCATTTATCGACTATATAGAACAGAACTACACGTTTTGACTTCCGATGATATTTATAAAAAGATAACAACATACTAACAGAACGAATTAATGAGAAACGTAACCCTTATCCTTGACGACGGGAGCCGATTCAGCGGCAAGTCGTTCGGCTACGAAAAGCCCGTAGCGGGCGAGGTTGTGTTTAATACAGCCATGACCGGATATCCCGAAAGCCTTACAGACCCCTCGTATGCGGGACAGTTGATGACGCTTACTTATCCGCTTGTAGGAAACTATGGTGTACCTCCGTTTACCATCGAGGCCAACGGACTGCCTACTTTTATGGAGAGTGAAAAAATTCATGCAGAGGCAATTATCGTGAGCGATTACAGCGAGAAGTATAATCACTGGAACGCGGTAGAAAGTCTTGCCGACTGGTTGAAAAGAGAGCAGATACCGGGTATTACGGGTATAGACACGCGCGAGCTGACAAAGGTATTGCGCGAGCATGGCGTAATGATGGGGAAAATTGTTTTCGACGATGAGCCGGATAACATCCCCGAAGCTACTTATGCGGGTGTGAATTATGTTGATAAGGTGTCATGTAAAGAGGTGATTCGGTATAACGAAGGAGAAGGCAAGAAGAAAGTGGTGCTTGTTGACTGTGGCGTGAAAGCGAACATCATCCGCTGTCTGCTGAAGCGCGACGTAGAGATTATCCGTGTTCCGTGGAACTATGATTTCAACGGACTGGAATTCGACGGACTGTTCATCTCAAACGGTCCCGGTGATCCGGACACCTGCGATGAGGCTGTGCAGAATATCCGTAAGGCTATGCAGAATGAAAAGTTGCCTATCTTCGGTATCTGTATGGGAAACCAGCTTTTGTCGAAAGCAGGGGGAGCCAAGATTTATAAGTTGAAGTATGGTCACCGCAGCCACAATCAGCCGGTGCGTATGGTGGGTACGGAAAAATGTTTCATCACCAGTCAGAATCACGGTTACGCCGTAGACAACAATACGCTGGGGGCAGATTGGGAACCGCTTTTCATCAATATGAACGACGGGTCGAACGAAGGAATCCGTCACAAACAGAATCCGTGGTTCTCGGCGCAGTTCCATCCCGAAGCAGCCAGCGGTCCTACGGATACCGAGTTTTTGTTTGATGAGTTCGTGAAACTTCTCTAACCGTTATCCACAGTTTATTAATTCTCATACTTTAACGAAAGCTATTATGAAAGAAAATATAAAGAAAGTATTGTTGTTAGGTTCCGGAGCCTTGAAAATCGGAGAGGCAGGTGAGTTTGATTACTCCGGCTCGCAGGCGCTCAAGGCGTTGAAAGAAGAAGGTATTCAAACCGTTCTTATCAATCCTAATATCGCCACGGTGCAGACTTCGGAAGGGGTTGCCGACCGTATCTATTTCCTTCCCGTTACTCCGTATTTCGTAGAGAAGGTGATTGCAAAAGAACGTCCCGACGGCGTGTTGTTGTCGTTCGGAGGACAGACAGCGCTTAACTGCGGTGTGGAACTGTATCGTGCAGGCGTATTCGAGAAGTACGATGTGCAGGTACTCGGTACGCCCGTTCAGGCTATCATGGATACCGAAGACCGTGAGTTATTTGTAAAGAAACTCGATGAGATAAATGTCAAAACCATAAAGAGCGAGGCTTGCGAGAACATCGAACAGGCACGTCAGGCTGCCCGTGATTTGGGCTATCCCGTTATCATCCGTGCGGCTTATGCGCTGGGCGGACTCGGTAGTGGTTTTTGCGACAATGAAGACGAGCTGAACGTACTTGCCGAAAAAGCATTCTCGTTTTCTCCGCAAGTATTGGTGGAAAAGAGCTTGAAAGGATGGAAGGAAGTGGAGTACGAAGTGGTGCGCGACCGTTTCGACAACTGTATCACGGTCTGCAACATGGAGAACTTCGACCCGCTGGGAATCCACACGGGTGAAAGTATCGTTATCGCTCCGAGCCAGACGTTGACAAACAGCGAATACCATAAGTTGCGTGAGCTTGCCATCCGCATCATCCGTCACATCGGTATCGTAGGAGAATGTAATGTGCAGTATGCTTTCGACCCCGAATCAGAAGATTACCGCGTAATCGAAGTCAACGCACGTCTGTCTCGTTCGTCTGCGCTTGCTTCTAAAGCCACGGGTTATCCGTTGGCATTCGTGGCTGCGAAGTTAGGTTTGGGTTACGGACTGTTCGACCTGAAGAACTCGGTTACTAAGACCACTTCGGCATTCTTCGAACCGGCATTAGACTACGTGGTTTGTAAGATTCCGCGTTGGGACTTGGGTAAATTCCACGGCGTAGACCGCGAATTGGGTTCAAGTATGAAGTCTGTGGGTGAGGTGATGGCTATCGGACGCACGTTTGAAGAAGCCATTCAGAAAGGTTTGCGCATGATTGGTCAGGGAATGCACGGCTTTGTAGAGAACAAAGAACTGGTTATCGCTGACATCGACAAGGCGTTGCGCGAGCCGACCGACAAACGTATCTTTGTAATCTCAAAGGCTATGCGTGCGGGATATACCGTTGACCAGATTCACGAGTTGACCAAGATTGACAAGTGGTTCCTCTATAAGTTGGAAAACATCATGCAGACTTCAAAAGAGCTGAACGATTGGGGAAACAATCACAACCAAATCGCCCAGCTCCCGCAAGACCTGCTGTATAAAGCAAAACGTCAGGGATTCTCCGATTTCCAAGTAGCCCGTGCGATTGGTTATCAAGGCGATATGGAAGACGGCATTCTTGAGGTGCGTCGTTACCGCAAGAGCGTAGGCATTGTTCCAGTGGTGAAACAGATTGATACGCTGGCTGCGGAATATCCGGCACAGACAAACTATCTGTATCTTACTTACAGCGGCGTGGCTAACGATGTTCATTATTTAGGCGATCATAAGAGTATTGTGGTACTGGGTTCGGGAGCTTATCGCATCGGTTCGTCGGTAGAATTCGACTGGTGCGGCGTGCAGGCGCTGAACACCATCCGTAAGGAAGGATACCGTTCGGTTATGATTAACTACAACCCCGAAACCGTTTCTACGGACTACGATATGTGCGACCGTCTGTACTTCGACGAGCTGACTTTCGAGCGTGTGATGGATATCCTCGACTTGGAGAACCCGCACGGTGTAATCGTTTCTACGGGTGGTCAGATTCCGAACAACCTTGCTCTTCGTCTGGATGCTCAGAAAGTAAACATCCTCGGTACGTCTGCCAAGAGCATCGACAATGCGGAAGACCGTGACAAGTTCTCGGCAATGCTCGACCGTATCGGTGTCGACCAGCCTGAATGGAGCGCGTTGACTTCGATGGAAGATATCAATGCCTTTATCGAAAAGGTGGGATTCCCTGTGCTGGTTCGTCCGTCGTACGTGTTGTCGGGAGCGGCTATGAATGTATGCTCCAACCAAGAAGAGCTGGAACGTTTCCTTCAGTTGGCAGCCAACGTATCGAAGAAACACCCGGTTGTGGTGAGCCAGTTTATCGAACATGCAAAGGAAGTGGAAATGGACGCAGTGGCTCAAAACGGCGAAATCGTGGCATACGCAATTTCCGAGCATATCGAGTTTGCCGGCGTACATTCCGGAGACGCAACCATCCAGTTCCCGCCTCAAAAGCTGTATGTTGAAACGGTGCGCCGCATCAAGCGTATTTCCCGTCAGATTGCCAAAGAACTGAACATCTCCGGACCGTTCAATATCCAGTTCCTTGCCCGCGAAAACGACATCAAGGTTATCGAGTGTAACTTGCGTGCCAGCCGTTCATTCCCGTTCGTAAGCAAAGTGCTGAAGATAAACTTCATCGAGCTTGCCACGAAAGTGATGCTGGGTATTCCGGTAGAGAAGCCCGAAAAGAACTTGTTCGAATTGGATTACGTGGGAATCAAAGCCAGCCAGTTCTCATTCAACCGTTTGCAGAAAGCCGACCCGGTGTTGGGCGTGGATATGGCATCGACAGGCGAGGTAGGATGTATCGGCGAAGACACCTCATGTGCTGTTCTGAAAGCCATGTTGTCTGTTGGCTACCGTATCCCGCAGAAAAACATCCTTATGTCTACCGGTGCGCCCAAGCAGAAAGTGGATATGCTGCAAGCGGCTCAAGCATTGAAGGCTAAAGGGTATAACATTTTCGCTACGGGCGGTACGTCTAAATTCCTGACCGAAAACGGCGTGGAAAATACGCGCGTGTTCTGGCCCAGCGAAGAAGGTCATCCGCAAGCGTTGGAAATGTTGCATAACAAAGAGATAGACATGGTGGTGAACATCCCGCGCGACTTGTCGGCAGGAGAGCTGGATAACGGTTACAAGATTCGCCGTGCAGCCATCGACTTGAATATTCCTTTGATAACCAACGCCCGTCTTGCCAGTGCATTTATCAATGCGTTCTGCACCATGACGATTGACGATATCGCCATCAAAGGTTGGGATGAATATAAATAATCCCGTCGGGTAAGACATCTCGTTCAATTATATAGTAACACGGTTGATACGGACAGATGCGGTACAAACAAAGCCGCACTGCCTGTATCAGCCGTGTTTTTTGCGTTAAAGGCAGATGATTATATTATTTCACATAAAAAGATTTGTTTTATTACGAAAAAATCGTAGATTTGCGAAAAGTTCGTAATTAACTTATATATAGCATGGAACGATTAACAATACAAGAAGAAGAAGTAATGCGCTACATCTGGCGGATAGGGGCATGTTTTATAAAAGATATAGTAAATCAATATGCCGAACCCCGTCCGCCTTATACTACGGTAGCGTCTATTGTCAACAACCTGAAGCGGAAAGGCTTTGTGGAAGCGAAGCGGTATGGAAATACATACCAGTACACCCCGCTGGTTCTTCAGAGCGAGTATAAAAAAACATCGGTAGGCACTTTCGTGCAGAATTATTTCGCCGATTCGTATAAAGAGATGGTTTCTTTTTTCGCCAAAGAACAGAAAGTATCGGTCGACGATTTGAAAGAAATCATCAACCTGATAGAGAAAGGAAAAGAAAAATAACCGTACTAATTTACACCCGATATGGCTACTGAGTTTATCTATCTGCTCCAAGTAAATGCAGGTATAGCGCTGTTTTATGCATTTTATAAATTGTTCTGCTGCCGCGATACCTTTTTGGTGTGGCGCAGGGTAGTGTTGCTCTTGTTACCTGTACTTTCTTTCCTGCTCCCGTGGGTGGGTATGAGCGACTGGATGCAGGGGCAGACGGCAGTTACCCGGGTGGCAGATTACTACGAAACACTGGCTCTGCCGGAGGTGTTGGTAACGCCTCTGAACTCTATGGGAAGAACGGTAGGATTCTACCGCTTGTGTTCCCTCGTCCTATGGGTAGGAATGGTGTGTCTTTGCGGTAGAATTTTAATCCAGTTAATCAGCCTTTTCCGGCTTGCCCGAATAAGCCCCTCAGGGGTTCTGGAAGGGGTGCGGGTGCGTTACCTGCAAGAGCCTTCCGGTGCATTTTCTTTCTTCGGATGGATATTCGTCTGCAAAGACTCGGTGAAGCCCGATGAAGTAAAAGAGGTACTGACACACGAGTTGGCACACGTCCGCCAATGGCATTCGGTAGATATCCTGCTGATGGAGGCGCTGACCGCTATTTGTTGGTGGAATCCTTTCGCGTGGTTAGTAAGGCAGGAGGTGCGCCGCAATCTGGAGTACCTTGCCGACCGCAGCGTCATTGCGTCGGGCGTTGCTCCCCGCCATTATCAATACCATCTGTTACAGGCGGTATGCAGTTTTCCTGAAATCGGATTGTCGAATCATTTCAATTTCACTCACCTTAAAGAACGTATTATCATGATGAACAAAAAGCAAACCAACGGCGCGGCGCATCTGAAGTATGTGCTGTTCGCTCTCCCGGCTTTCGCCCTGCTGGTAGCCGGAAACGTATCGTGTACTTCCGAAACCAAGCCGGCAGATGAGGCTGTTCAAGAAAATCCGGAAAAAGTTGCGGTTGAGGCTGAGCCGGGTAAAGAGCAACCTGTACCTTCGGAATCTTCCAACGTGACAGTGTCTGTGGCTGAAGTAGGGGAAGGGCAGGCTATACCGGAAGCATCTTCAGCGGAAGAGGACATACTGGAGGTGGCAGAAGTAATGCCGGAATTTCCCGGCGGATATAAAGCTCTGTTAGAATTCATATCGAAAAATGTCAGTTATCCGGAGGAAGCCATGAAAAATGCATGGCAAGGACGGGTTGTCCTGCAATTTGTTATAGAGAAAGACGGAGCGGTGAGCAACATAAAGGTGCTTCGCAGCGTGAATGAAACTTTAGACAACGAAGCCATGCGGGTTATTCGGGAAATGCCTAAATGGACTCCGGGTAAAGACAAGGGGAAAGAGGTACGTTGTAAGTATACTATCCCAATCGTTTTTGCACTTAAATAAACAGAAATAATACAGGCACGCTTTCGGGCGTGCCTGCGTGTGTACTGATCAAGAATCCAAACCTTCGTAAGCTGTTCGGAGTTGCTTCATCGCCTGCTCCAGCACCGAACGCGGGCAACCTGCGTTCAGCCGCATGAAGCCAGCCCCTTCCTTGCCGAACATCTCCCCATCGTTCAGTGCCAATCCTGCCTTCGAGACGAAGAAATCATTCAGTTCGTCGTGCGTCAATCCCAATTCGCGGCAGTCTAACCATATTAAATAAGAAGCCTGCGGACGCATAGCCTTTATCTTCGGCGTATGCGTCTTGAGGAAATCGTCGATGTAATCAATGTTTCCCTGAATGTATGCCAGACACTGCTCCAACCACTCTTCGCCCTGTGTGTAAGCCGCTTCTACTGCCGGATATGCCAATACGTGCCCCATATCCAGCTCGCCCGCATCCAAATAAGTACGGAACTGCCGGCGCAGACTGTCGTTATATATAATGGTATGCGAAGCCGCCATCCCCGGCATGTTGAACGCCTTGCTGGGAGCCATGAACGTAACCGAATTATTTCTGGCGCGTTCCGAAATCATGGCGAACGGACGATGCCGGTAAGGAGGAAGCGTAAGGTCGGCATGGATTTCGTCGGAGAACACAATCACGTGATGCTCGGCACAAATGTCGGCTACGGCGTTCAGTTCTTCTTCCGTCCATACCACTCCTCCGGGGTTATGTGGATTACAGAGGATGAATACACGCACCCCCTCGATGTTGCGGCGGAAAGCCTCTAAGTCCATACGGTAATGACCGTCGGTAAGTTGCAGCGGGCATTCCACCAAACGGCGGTTGTTCCGTTTTACTAACCACGCGAAAGGATGATACACCGGAGGCATAATCATGACCTTCTCTTCCGGGCGGGTGAAACAGTTCAGCGCCATGCCCAGCCCCGGTACGATACCCGGCACATAGTTCAGGTGTTTCGTTTCAATTTCCATGCCGTAACGTCGCTTTACCCAGTCGGTAATCGCCCGGTAATAACTTTCAGGTTTGGCGGTATAACCTAAAATAGGATGTTCGCAACGTTTGCGGATGGCGTTGATGACATACGGCGGCGTGGCAAAATCCATGTCTGCCACCCAGAGCGGTATCAAGTCCGTCCGTCCCCAAATCTCTTTCATGCCGTCTACTTTTTCTGCGCTTGTTCCGGCTCGGTTTATCACTTCATCGAAATTATACTTCATTGTAAAATCAGTAATTATTGGTTTATTGAATTGTCGGATTTATTTCTCACTTCCGGATTGATGGAACATACGTCTGTACGGACGTAAATCGAAGGATAAAGGTAATACAAAAAAGAAGAAGTCTGTTTGAGTCGAAAAAAAATATGAGAAAAAGTTTGCAAAATATTTGTTTGTTCAAGAAAATTATTACTTTTGCAACGTAAACCATAACAAAATAACAACAATGAAAACAATTGCGACTTACTTCTTCTTTTCCTTTTATTACTTTTACTTTAGCAATGAAGTGAAGCGGGAGTTTGTGCGTGTATAATTGAATAAAATTGTAATACGATAGATAGATTTCAAAGTCCCGCTTCCGTAAGAAAGCGGGACTTTTTTTTAACGTTAAGAAAGCATTATGAAAATGAAGAGAGTAGCGATACAAGGCGTTCCGGGTTCGTATCACGACATTGCAGCCCATAAATATTTCAAAGACGAAGAAATAGAGCTGATTTGTTGTAATACGTTCGAGGAGGTGTTCGAACAGATGCGCAAAGACAGTAACGTATTGGGCTTGATAGCCATCGAGAATACCATTGCAGGAAGCCTGCTCCATAATTATGAATTGTTGCGCGAAAGTGGTGCAACGATTATCGGAGAGCATAAACTCCGTATCAGTCACAGCATTATGTGTTTGCCCGGTGAAGAGTGGGGGACACTGACCGAGGTGAATTCTCACCCGGTGGCGTTGGCGCAATGTCGTGACTTCTTGCAACACCATCCGCAGTTGAAGGTGGTAGAAACCGAAGATACTGCAGCAAGCGCACGTGATATAAAAGAAAAAGGACTGAAAGGACATGCTGCCATTTGTTCGAAATATGCTGCCCAACTGTATGGCATGAAAATTTTGCAGGAAGGCATTGAGACAAACAAGCATAATTTTACCCGTTTTCTGGTGATTTGTGATCCGTGGCTGGCAGACGAACTGAAAGACCGTTCGAAGGTAAACAAGGCGAATATCGTATTTTCATTACCTCACAGCGAAGGCAGTTTGTCGCAAGTATTGTCTATCTTTTCGTTCTATAAAATAAACCTGACCAAAATCCAGTCGTTGCCCATCATCGGACGCGAATGGGAATATATGTTTTACGTCGATGTGATGTTTAACGACTATTTGCGCTATAAACAGTCTATCGACGCCGTAACCCCATTGACTAAAGCACTTAAAATATTAGGAGAATATGCAGAAGGAGAATCAACCATATAATATACAGCCTGCCGACCGTTTGGCAAGCGTAAGCGAATATTATTTCAGCCGCAAGCTGAAAGAAGTGGCAAAGATGAACGCCGAAGGTAAAGACGTGATCAGTCTGGGTATCGGAAGTCCCGACCTGCCGCCTTCGCCCGAAACCATCGATGTATTGTGTGAAAATGCCCGTAAGCCCGACGCCCACGGTTATCAGCCCACGGTGGGGATACCCGAACTGCGCAAGGCGATGGCAGACTGGTATAAACGCTGGTACGATGTAGACCTTGACCCGGCTACGGAAATCCAACCGCTTATCGGTTCGAAGGAAGGAATACTTCACGTGACACTGGCACTGGTAAATCCCGGCGACCAAGTATTGGTACCTAATCCGGGATATCCTACCTATACCTCGCTAAACAAAATTTTAGGCAGTGAGATAGTGAACTATAACCTGCGTGAAGACAATCACTGGCAACCGGACTTTGAGGAACTGGAGCGTATGGATTTGAGCCGCGTGAAAATCATGTGGACCAACTATCCGAATATGCCTACGGGAGCCAATGCTACGATGGAGCTTTACGAGCGTTTGGTGGATTTTGCCCGCCGTCATAACATCGTTATTGTCAACGATAATCCGTACAGCTTTATCCTGAACCGCAAGCCGATTAGTATTCTGAATGTTCCGGGAGCAAAAGAATGTTGTATCGAGTTTAACTCAATGAGTAAGAGCCACAATATGCCCGGTTGGCGTGTAGGGCTTCTGGCTACCAATGCCACCTTCGTACAATGGATATTGAAGATAAAGAGTAACATCGACTCCGGTACATTCCGCCCCATGCAGTTGGCTGCTGCCCAAGCCTACCATAACAGTGCCGAGTGGCATGAAGAAGCAAACTACGAAGTGTACAGTCGCCGTCGCCGGCTGGCAGAAGAAATCATGACCACGTTGGGTTGTACGTTCGACCCCGAACAGGTGGGCATGTTCTTGTGGGGACGCATTCCCGACAGCTATGCCGATGTAGAAGAACTAACAGAAAAAGTTTTGCATGAGGCTCGCGTTTTCATTACGCCGGGATTTATTTTCGGCAGCAACGGAAAACGCTACATCCGCATCTCGCTCTGTGCAAAGGAAGATAAGCTGGCAGAGGCATTGAACCGTATTAAAAAGATTATGGACTGACGAAAGTTTTGTCCTCTGAATGTGAATACTTAAAAACTTTAAAGATATGGAACTTGATTTACAACCTATCGAATTGGAAGGCGTATCTAAAGAACGTCCGTTGGTAATAGCAGGACCTTGCAGCGCCGAAACTGAAGAACAAGTAATGTCTACCGCCAAGCAGTTGGCAGACAAAGGTATCAAAATATTCCGTGCCGGAATCTGGAAACCCCGTACAAAACCGGGAGGTTTCGAAGGGATCGGCGTAGAGGGATTGGCTTGGCTGAAAGAAGTGAAGAAAGAAACCGGTATGTATGTTACCACAGAGGTTGCCACTGCCAAACACGTGTACGAATGTCTGAAAGCAGGTATCGACCTGTTGTGGATAGGTGCGCGTACTACTGCAAACCCCTTTGCCGTACAGGAAATAGCCGATGCACTGAAAGGCGTAGACATTCCTATATTGATAAAGAATCCCGTGAACCCTGATTTGGAACTGTGGATTGGAGCATTGGAACGTATCAATAATGCCGGACTGAAACGTATTGGAGCCATTCATCGCGGATTCTCGTCTTACGACAAGAAAATATACCGTAACCTTCCGCAATGGCATATTCCGATAGAATTGCGCCGCCGCATCCCGAATCTGCCGATATTGTGCGACCCCAGCCACATCGGAGGAAAACGTGAACTGATTGCTCCGCTTTGCCAGCAGGCTATGGACTTGGGATTCGACGGATTGATTGTAGAATCTCATTGTAACCCCGACGGAGCATGGAGTGACGCTTCTCAGCAGGTTACTCCCGATGTATTAGATTACATCTTAAACCTGTTGGTTATCCGCAGCGAGCACCAGTCTACCGAAAACCTGAACGAACTGCGCCGGCAGATAGACGAATGTGATAACGATCTGATGGAAGTGCTTGCAAAACGTATGCGTGTATGCCGCGAAATCGGTACTTTCAAGAAAGAACATAACATGACCATCCTTCAAACCGGACGTTACAATGAAATATTAGACAAGCGCGGTGCGCAAGGTTCGTTGTGTGGCATGGATGCTAATTTTGTAAAGCAAGTCTTTGAACTGATTCACGAAGAAAGTGTTCGTCAGCAAATGGAAATCATTAACAAATAAACCATAAATATATAAATCAAGAATAAATGCGAATATTGATATTGGGAGCCGGAAAAATGGGTTCCTTCTTTACCGACATATTGAGTTTCGAGCACGAAACGGCTGTTTACGATGTAAATCCCCAACGCTTGCGGTTTATGTATAACTGCTATCGGTTTACTTCGTTGGAAGAAATCGCTGAGTTTAAACCGGAACTGGTGATTAACGCCGCCACAGTGAAATATACGCTCGATGCTTTTCATCAGGTACTTCCGGTTCTTCCGAAAGACTGTATCATCAGCGATATAGCTTCGGTTAAAACCGGATTAAAGGAATTTTACGATACGTGCGGCTTCCGTTACGTGTCTACCCACCCGATGTTCGGCCCTACGTTTGCCAATCTTGATAAGCTGAGTACCGAAAACGCCATCATCATTAAAGAAGGCGACCATTTAGGGAAAATCTTTTTCAAAGACCTCTATCAGCGTTTGGGATTAAATATCTTTGAATACACGTTTAAGGAACACGACGAAACGGTGGCATACTCGCTTTCCATTCCTTTCGTGTCTACTTTTGTCTTCGCTGCCGTAATGAAGCATCAGGACGCTCCGGGTACTACTTTCAAGCGTCACATGGACATAGCCAAAGGCGTGTTGAGTGAAGACGATTACTTGTTGCAAGAGATATTGTTTAACCCGCATACCCCCGAACAGGTAGAAGGCATCCGCACAGAGCTTAACGAACTGCTGGATATTATCAGCCGGAAAGATGCTGAGGGGATGCACGCCTATCTTAGCAAGATTCGGGAAAAGATTAAGTAAATTATAAATTTAGTGTATATTTAAATTTTAGGAGTATGTATTTAAGTCGTAACAAATCGATGATAGCTGCGATTGCTTGCGCGATGGCGTGTGGCACTTTGGCAGCTCAAGAGGCGGAGTTTGACCTGTCGTCTCAGCGATCGGAAGTGCAGAACGTTTTGCCGGTCACGGGTAAGAAATTAGACCATCAGGGTCTCATTGTCAATCCGATGCCGCACCGGATGACGGTCGATAGAGCCAATGTATGGAACGTTTCTGAAGGGTTTGCTTTGAAAGACAAGCAGAATAAGTTTGCCAATGCCTTTGGCTTTACTACCCTCGACAAGAAAGGCGTTAAGCTGAATGTTGATTTCGGCGGCAAAGCTGCTGCAAAGGCTGGAGTGAAAGAAGTGTCGGGCGCATACATGCTGCGTATCGACAAAAAAGGTGTTACCATCGTTGGTTATGACGAGCGGGGAGCTTTTTATGGTATTCAAACTCTTCGCCAGTTGCTGGAAAGCCCGGCAGTGAAAGACGGTGAGTTGCCGTATATGGATATCAATGATTATCCCGACTTGCCCAACCGCGGAGTGGTAGAAGGATTTTACGGTACGCCGTGGTCGCACGCCGTGCGTCTGTCGCTGATTGATTTCTACGGCAAGTTTAAAATGAACACTTACCTTTACGGACCGAAAGACGACCCGTATCACAGTTGTCCGAACTGGCGTCTGCCTTATCCTGAAAAAGAAGCTCAAAACATCAAAGAGCTGATAGAGGCTTGTAACCGTAATTATGTGGATTTTGTTTGGGCAATCCATCCGGGACAGGACATCAAGTGGAACGAAGAAGACTATAACAATCTGGTCAATAAGTTTAATCTGATGTACGACTTGGGCGTGCGTCATTTTGCTATTTTCTTTGATGACATTTCAGGCGAGGGAACCAATCCTTACAAGCAAACCGAGTTGCTGAACCGCCTGACCGATGAGTTCGTGAAAGAAAAAGGAGACGTTAGTCCGCTTACCGTTTGTCCTACCGACTACTCTAAGCTGTGGGCAAACCCCACGCCGAAAGGCAGTCTTGCCATTTACGGTAATACGATGAATCCGGAAATCAAAGTGTTCTGGACGGGTGATGTGGTTTGTAGCGACCTGACTCCGGAGACATTGGAATTTGTGGATTCACGTATCAAGCGTCCGGCTTACTATTGGTGGAACTATCCTGTAACCGACTATGCACGCAATTTCCTTCTTCAAGGACCGGTGTACGGACTGGATACTTCGCTTACCGACAAAGAAACGTGCGGTGTGGTAAGTAACCCGATGGAGCATGGTGAAGCATCGAAACTTGCGTTGTATGGCGTGGCAGACTATACGTGGAACGTGGCTGCCTATAACCCGATAGATAACTGGGAAAGAGGACTTGGCGAGCTGGCTCCCGACGCACGCGAAGCGTACCGGACTTTTGCCATCCACTCGTGTGACACGGAAACGGGATACCGCCGCGATGAATCGTGGGAAACGAAAACTTTCCGGTTGGCTGATTGGTCAGACCAAGCGGCTCAGGCTTTGGAAGACGAATTTGAACGCATCGAGAAAGTGCCTGCACAGATGGAGCAGGGATGTTCCAATAACTTGCTGAAAGGCGAGTTACGTCCGTGGCTGGTAGAGTTCGGCAAATTAGGTACGCGCGGCAAGCAGGCGATAGAGTTGGCACGCATTTACCGTGCCGGTAACGACGATGCCGGTTTCTGGAACAAATACGTTCAGAACCTGATGGATGCCGATGACCGCAAGGCATTCGAAGAACACAAGTCGGGTACGCTGAAGCTGCAACCTTTCTACCTGAACATCATGGATGACATGGCGTTCGGATTCCTCAAAAAACTGACGGGCGAAACTCCGAAACAGTATAAGGGAATCGGCTCGTTCAGCAACTCGACAACCGTGCTCAGCAAACTGATGCTTGATAATGACCTGAATACTCATTATACTTCGGGTATCGGTCAGAAGCCGAACGACTGGATTGGCGTAGACTTGAGAGACGTACGCGATGTAAATGCGGTTACGATTATACAGGGTAGAAACTCAGTAGATGATGTGGATTATTTCGACCACGCTGTGGTGCAGTATTCGGCCGATGGAAAGACATGGAAACCGCTTACCGAAGAACTGACCAAACAGTACGACATCAACTGGAAGGGCGATGCTGTGAAAGCGCGTTACATCCGCTTGCTCCGTTTGGATTCCGACCGTAAGAACTACGCTTCCGTACGTTCGTTCGAGGTAAATCCGCTTACTCCCGATAACTTGGGATTCGCTGTCAAGGCAGAAGAACCCGCCAAAGCGGTGTTTGCATTCGACCAGAATCTGGAAACCTCTTACCTGAGCAAAGGTACGCTGACGTTTGAAGTTCCTCAAGGCGTGAAAGGTTACGTACTGTTGATGAACAAACTGTCAGCTCCCATAACCTGCAAACAGTTGGATAAAGACGGCAAGGTGGTTTCGGAAACCATGCTCAACACCGCCTTCGCAAAGGTAGAAATAGCAAGCGACAAGGTTGTTTCGCTGAGCCTTGAAGGTACAGCCGAAATCTTCGAAGTGGTGACTAAGAAATAACGGCGAGGGAGTATACAGCTTCCTGACCGATTGATTATAAAAGAAATCCCGAAGCGGTTCAAGCAACATTCGAACACGCTTCGGGATTCTTTTTATGCCCTCTTAATTTCATGCGGTAGAGCGGTCAATTCCTTCCCATAGAGTTGCCTGTTTCTATGGGTAGAAGCCAACTGTTCTACCGCTTGCGTTTAGTCCCATAAATTGAGTTTGTTTTCTTGCGCTTCCTTCAGCGAAACCGTTTTCACCGTGCGCGTACGGTTCTTTTCGCGCAGCTCTTGGTATTCTTTTTCCAACTCTTCGGTAAACGCATTGCGCTGGTCGGGATTTAACAGCTTTGCCGCCACTAAAGCGTTTTGCGAAGCATCTTTCATATAAACCACGGGCGCATGGTAGACGGGCGATATTTTCAATGCCGTGTGGAGCTTCGAGGTAGTGGCGCCGCCTATCATCACCGGAATGTCAAGCCCGGCGCGTTGCAATTCCGTTACCACGTGCACCATCTCTTCCAGCGAAGGCGTAATCAGTCCGCTCAGTCCCACAATGTCTACTTTCTCTTTGATAGCCGTCTCTACAATCTTTTCGGCGGGCACCATCACACCGAGGTCGATAATCTCGTAACCGTTACATGCCATGACTACCGAAACAATGTTCTTTCCGATGTCGTGTACGTCGCCCTTCACCGTTGCCACCAATACCTTTCCGGCACTTTTTGTCCCCTCCTGTTTTTCGGCTTCGATGTAAGGCTGAAGGATGGCAACCGCCTTCTTCATGGTGCGTGCGGTTTTTACCACTTGCGGCAGGAACATTTTTCCCGACCCGAACAGCTCGCCCACGTAATTCATGCCCGCCATCAGCGGTCCTTCGATGATGCTTACGGCGTTGGGATAAGTTTGTAGTGCTTCGTGCAAATCTTCTTCCAGATGGTCGCCTATACCCTTGACCAATGCGTATTGCAAACGCTCTTCCACTGTCTGTCCGGCAGCAGGTGTGGTGTCGGACGTTTTTCCGGTTGAGGCTTCGTTTTGGCTTTTCAACATTTCGGCAGTCTCAATCAGTCGCTCGGCTGCGTCGGGCCGGCGGTTTAGAATCACATCCTCAATGCGTTCCAAGATGTCGGCGGGAATGTCTGTGTAAAGCACCGATGTACCGGGGTTTACGATGCCCATGTCCATGCCTTCGCGGATGGCGTGGTAAAGGAATACGGCGTGCATCGCTTCACGGATGTAATTGTTCCCCCGGAACGAGAAAGAAAGGTTGCTTACCCCGCCGCTGACATGGGCACCCGGCAGGTTGCGCCGAATCCATCCGGTAGCTTTTATAAAGTCGACGGCATAATTGTTATGTTCTTCCATACCCGTGGCAACGGCAAGTACGTTGGGGTCGAATATGATGTCTTGCGGCTTGAATCCCACCCGTTCGGTCAGGATACGGTATGCACGCTCGCAGACTTCGATTTTCCGTTCGAATGTGTCTGCCTGACCCTTCTCGTCGAATGCCATGACGATAACCGCCGCTCCGTACTGTTTTACCGTGCGGGCGTGGTTGATAAATGCCTCTTCCCCCTCTTTCAGCGAGATGGAATTGACAATGCTTTTCCCCTGCGTACATTTTAATCCGGCAAGAATAACGTCCCACTTCGAGGAGTCAATCATGATCGGCACGCGGGCTATCTCCGGTTCCGAGGCAACGAGATTAAGAAAAGTTGTTATCTCTTCGGCAGCGTCCAGCAGTCCGTCGTCCATGTTTACGTCGATAATCTGCGCTCCGTCCTCCACCTGTTTGCGGGCGATAGACAAGGCTTCTTCGTACTTCTTCTCGTTTATCAGACGCAGAAACTTGCGCGACCCCGCCACGTTACAACGTTCGCCCACGTTTACGAAGTTTATTTCGGGCGATACTTCTAACAGCTCCAGTCCCGACAGCCACAAATACTGCGGACATTCGGCCGGAACGTGCGGTTTCTTTCCCTCCGCCAGCTCGCTGAACTTGGCGATGTATGCTTCGGTAGTTCCGCAACATCCGCCTATGATGTTTACCAGCCCTTCATCAATGTATTCTTTCACCTCGTCTGCCATCTCTTCCGGCGTCTGGTCATATTCGCCGAGGCTGTTGGGAAGTCCGGCATTCGGGTAGGCACTGATGCGGTAGGGCGCACGCTTAGCCAACTGTTCCAAGAAAGGTTTTAATTGTTTGGCTCCGAATGAGCAGTTCAGCCCTATCGAGAAAATGTCTGCATGTTGAACCGAAGCGAGGAATGCGTCAAGCGTCTGTCCGGATAGGGTTCTCCCTGCCACGTCCGATACGGTGACCGACAGCATCAGCGGCACGCGGCGTCCGGTTTTCGCCATCGAAAGTTCAGCGGCACGGATAGCTGCTTTGGCATTTAGCGTATCGAAAATCGTTTCTATCAGCAGTGCGTCTACACCTCCCTGTAAGAGCGCTTCCATCTGTTCACAATAAGCATCCTGCAATTCGTCGAACGTGAGGGCACGGAAAGCGGGATTGTTTACATCGGGACTCATGGAACAGGTTTTGTTGGTCGGTCCTACCGAGCCGGCTACAAACCGCGGTTTTTCCGGTGTGGCATATCTGTCCGCCATGCGTCGTGCCAGTTCAGCACCCGCAAGGTTGATTTCGCGGCAATACTCCTGTATGTGGTAATCCGCCATCGAGATGGAAGTGGCGTTGAATGTATTGGTTTCGATGATGTCTGCGCCCGCTTCCAGATATTTCCGGTGAATATCTTCGATAACATCGGGGCGCGTCAGGTTGAGTAAGTCGTTACATCCTTTCAGTTGCCCCGCGATGTCTTTAAAACGTTCTCCGCGAAAGTCTGTTTCCGAAAGGCGATACCGTTGAATCATTGTCCCCATCGCTCCGTCAAGGATGAGGATGCGTTGGTCTGTCAGTTGTTGTATTGTCATGGTTCGAAGAGTTGAGTATAGGAAAAGTTAAAGGAAGAAAAACATATTAATGCCGTTTGCAGCATTATCTTTTAAACATTCTGTCTATCATGCGCTTATCTTCTTTTTCCTTCAGCGTTTGTCGTTTATCGTATTGCTTCTTACCTTTCGCCAATGCGATAACAACTTTCGCCAATCCTTTTTCGTTGATGTACATGCGTACGGGTACGATGGTAAATCCCGGTTCGTCTGATGTGCGTTCCAGTTTGCGCAGTTCTTTTTTGGTAAGCAGCAGCTTGCGGTCACGCCGTGCAGCATGATTGTTGTACGAACCGTAAAAATATTCGGCGATGTGCATGTTTTTCACCCACAGTTCGCCTCTTGAGAAGAAACAATACGTATCTACCAAACTCGCCTTACCCTGACGGATGGATTTGATTTCCGTTCCGGTGAGTACGATTCCGGCAGTGTATGTATCAATAAATTCATAGTCGAAAGACGCTCGTTTGTTTTTTATATTGATATTATTGTTAGCGGTAGTTTTCATCAGTTCAAAATAACAGAGAGTTTATTAAATATAAATTCAATCAATGCCGGCGAGAGCAAGATGAGTATGGTAGCCACGAGAGTGTACGACGTGAGTTTGGTTTCTTTGATATCCAGATAGCGGCGTGCGCCTTCAAAAACGATGAAAAGCGTATATAACTGTAACAGCCAGCGTAATATGGCTATCGGGAAAAACGGGCAAATGGTATCGAGTACGAAGATAACTACCATCGAGTAACCCGTAAAGGCTTGCATCCTTTCGCGGGAGCACGACAAGCCGAACCATCGTTGTCCCATCCGTTCAAGCAGGTAGGAGGCAAGGAAAAAACCGCCGAATAAAGCCACGGCTACGGCGCAACAACTCTGTAAGGCATACTGGAACACATCGGGCGAGATGCCTCGTTCGATGAATGTTCCTGCAAATTCTGCCAGCCCGCAAACTCCGATGAGAGGGTAGACAAATCCGGTCAGTATGTTGTTTCTTTCGTTCTCAGTACAAATTTCCTCCCACGCCTTTCCCGGAGCAGAAAGCAAACCCAGTATTTTATGGAATAACTCTTTATAATTCATCTTTTCTTCATTCTTTGGTTAGAACGAAACGCAAATGTATAAAAAAAGGAGACATTATCGGCATGTCTCCTTTTTGTTTATTATAAATTAAGCATTAGTTATTCGTACTGCTGTTGCTGTCTTCAGCGAAATATCGTTGGTAAGGTATTTGCAGCGGGTTGGTAGCATCCTTTGCATTGGCATAATCCAACAGCTTTTCATAGTCGGTTCCTCCCATTGAAGTATCCGGAGTTTTGTATTTGATTACAATCTGGTCGGGCAATTCACCGTTTTTGCTTTGGTAAGCGGCAACGGCACTGCTGATGTCGAAATGCAGATATTTGCTGGTAAATTGCGTACGCTCTTTGTTAAGGTTTGTATCGGTTACGTGGTGATACAGCGTCATTACCAAGTCGTCTGAATACATCGCTTCCGGTTCAGCATTTGCATCATAGTAAAGACCGAATGTATGGTTGGTGCTCGCTTCGTCAAGGTCGCCGTCTGAATCAAGTTTGGCATAGTATGCGGCTAAAATGAAAAGCGTGTTCTTATCGAAGTAAGGAGCTGCATAAGAGTCTACACCTACGGCATAGAACGGAGCGTTGGCGAAACTGGTTACTTCACTTTCGTTGTAAAGATTACGGTACGTTTCTACCGGAGCTAATCCTGTAACAGTGATGTCTACTGTGTGGGTTACATTATTTATCGAATCCGGATTATACTGGTAGCTCATCACTGCATACCGTGCGCTTCCAAAATTGACTTTCGATAAATCTCCCTGATTGGTCGGGGTAAGGGTATATCCGCTGGCGTTGCGGAAAGAATAATAACCGATTGAGCTGGTTATTTGTACATACTCATATCCCGGATAGTTAGAGTTATCGTCATCGCTATTCAAGCAAGAGGTAAATCCCAACATCGCCACAGCTGCGGCAAACATTGCCGCCCATTTCATTTTCTTCATATTCAATTAATTTTTTGGTTTCTAAATGTTTTTCAGTATTTCTGTGCTAAATAAATGGTTTCTTAACGAATATACTGCACGTGTCTGTATGATTTAACAAATATAAACAGAACATCGGGCGTAACTTGAGGCAGGGAGGTAAGAATGCGGCGGAATTTTGACCTCTTTTACGTAAGGGAGGGGTGAAGTTTCGCGGCAAGCATACAGGGGAATTAGGGCGTGTTTTATACCTCGTCTGAAAGCTGGAAAATTCTACCCGAAAGCCCCGTAAGTCTTCCGAATAGAAACGATGAATCCTTCCGCAAGAAATTAAATTTCTAACCGTAATGTTTTTAGAGGTGTACAGACCGGGAATCCGGGCTTGAGGGGGAAAGTTTAAAATCGGATTTTAGAGCCTGCATAACAGCTGTATAGCAGGCTCTGAATCCGGTCAGTTATCTTTTGTAAAGTTTGTCGATAAGGTCGTTTCTGCCCATGCGTTTAAGCTCATTGATAATATTCCGCCGTTCTTCGGGTTTATACCAGAAGAAAAACATGCGTTGGGCTAATTTCTCTCGTTGGGTCTTGGCAGAATAAACCGGTTCAAGGGTGTAAGGGTGAAAACCTGTATACCAAGCTTCGGTGGCAACGGTCATCGGCGTGGGAGTGAAGTCTTGAACCTGCTCTAAATGGAAATCCAACTTTTTAGTGATAGCCGCCAGTTCTGCCATGTCCTCTTCGGTACATCCGGGGTGGCTGCTGATAAAGTAAGGGATAATCTGCTGGCGAAGGTTCAGTTCACGGTTCAGCGTGTCGAAGATGCGTTTGAACCGGTAGAACTGCTCGAACGGAGGCTTGCGCATCAGGTAAAGCACGCGGTCGCTGGTGTGTTCGGGAGCCACTTTCAGCCGTCCGCTCACATGGTGCACGATAAGCTCTCGCGTGTACTCGGCTGCGGCGCGGTTCGTCGCCTCGTCTTTGCTCTCGTGAAGCAACAGGTCGTAACGCACTCCGCTCCCGATGAAGCTCTTCTTGATACCCGGCAAGGCATCGACCGCCCGATAAATATCCAACAGCGGGCGATGGTCGGTATTCAGATTCGGACACACTTTGGGATGAATGCACGACGGACGCTTGCACCGCCGGCAAAGCGTTTCGTCTTTTCCACCCATGCGATACATGTTGGCAGACGGCCCGCCGAGGTCGCTTAGGTATCCCTTGAAGTCGGGCATTTCGGTAATAGCCTTCACCTCGCGCAAGATACTCTCTTTGCTTCGGCTTACTATGAACTTGCCTTGATGGGCAGAAATGGTGCAGAACGCACATCCTCCGAAACATCCGCGGTGAATGTTGACCGAGAATTTAATCATCTCGTAGGCAGGAATCCGTTTTCCTTTGTATTTGGGATGAGGAAGTCGCGTATAAGGAAGGTCGAACGAACGGTCAAGTTCGCCCTGTGTCATGGGCGGATAGGGCGGATTAACCACCACGGTACGTCCCTCAACGGTTTGCAGGATGCGTGCCGCCGCATACTTGTTTGATTCTTCTTCAATGTGACGGAAGTTTTGCGCCTGCTTGCGCTTGTCTTTCAGGCATTCCTCGTGCGAGAACAACGTCAAGTCTTCCCAGCCCCCGGTGGCGGAAATCGTTTTGTTGCGCCGGGTCAGGTAAGCAGTCTGCGGGATGTCGTGAGGAATGTCAGCCGAAATCTTCATGCGCCGGCAAAGTTCCGTAATCGGTTTCTCGCCCATGCCGTAAATCAGCAAATCGGCTCCCGATTCCAATAAAATAGACGGACGCACCTTGTCTTGCCAGTAATCATAATGCGTCAGCCGGCGTAAAGAAGCCTCGATGCCCCCTATGATGACGGGGACATCGGGAAAAAGTCTTTTTAATATCTGGGAATAAACGATGGTGGGATACTCCGGACGCATGTCATGACGCCCATCGGGAGTATAAGCATCCTCGCTGCGGAGCCGTTTGTTTGCCGTATATTTGTTTACCATGCTGTCCATGCATCCGGCAGATACACCGAAAAACAGGCGCGGGCGACCCAATTTCTTGAAATCGCGCAAGTCATCGCGCCAATTCGGTTGAGGAACAATCGCCACTTTCAGCCCCTGCGCCTCCAGCATACGCCCGATGACAGCCGCCCCGAACGACGGATGGTCTACATAAGCATCGCCACTGAACAGAACGACATCCAGTTCGTCCCATCCTCTTAATTCTACTTCTTTTTTGGTTGTAGGCAACCAATCAGTCAGGTTATTCTGTTTCTTTATCACGTTTCCAGTTGATGTAAAGCAAAATGAGCTGATGCAGCCCGAAGGCTTTCATGTTATTATGATAAATCACATCGATGCAGAGGTCGAGCAAGTCTTTGCTGTTTTCTTCCATCGAAGCAATCAGCGAACGGACGTTCAGCTTCAGTTTGTCGAGTACGCTCTCGTCTACGATTCCGTTGCTGTCTATTAATCCTTGAAAGAGCGCATATTTATCAATTGTTTCCAGATGTGTTTCCGAGATTTCCATGCTTCGGGTTCCCGAAGGGTTTGTCTGTATTGTGTACATAGTCGTCAAATTTTAGAGTTTCATACAGACAAAGTTATACCTTTTTCCCGAATAACATCTGTTTTCTGTCTTTATTTTCGTTATAAAGTTTGCGGATGCAGGTTGCTTGTGTGGATTATTTTCCAGACATCTTCTTCCGTGCCGGAGAACGGTCCCGACTTTTCGAGCTTGATGGTTGACATGGCAGCGGCGAAACATCCGGCTTCTTCATACGATGCCCCTTTGTTACGCATATATAAGTATCCCAATACATACGTGTCGCCACATCCCGTTGCGTCTACTACCTCATGGGGAGGGTAGGCAGGAATCTTGTGGAACTTCCCTTCAGCGTAAATCAGCGAACCGAGGCTGCCTAACGTAAGCAACACTTCTTTTACGCCCCAAGCAGCCAGTTGCAGCGCAGCCTGTTTCGGGTCTTTGAAACCCGTCAATACCTCGGCTTCGTGTTCGTTTACTTTCAAAATGTCGATGTACTTCAGCGCTTCTTTTTTGTCTTTCCAATCAATGGGGTAAACTTTTTCACCTCTCACCTCGCGAAGATAGCCTTGTGCATCAACGGCAAGGATTCCTTTGTCGGAAAGCATCTTTACTACGTCCAGCGAGAAATCGTCCGACAGCAGGCTGCCCAAATGAAAGATGTGAGCTTTTTCGTCTTTCAGCTCGTCTACCGTAAACGGATCGGCTTTGGCAAGCACTCGCTGCGTGCGGTTATCTTGGTTTTCTCCGTACGTATTTTCAAAATAAACGGTTTTCCGGCTGGGTAATACCTTTACCCGGATGCCTTCTTTGCGCATGTCTTCTACTGCTTTGTATTCGCTGGGTGCAAGCGCTGTGATGAGCTTGTAGTTGCGAGTGTCTTTCAGATGGCGCATACCATGTGAAAAATAATAAGACGTACCTCCCGGCAGGTAAGTGGTTTGTTTCGGGGTTACGATTTTGTCTAAAGTGATATGTCCTATGCAACAAATATCATTCATCTTTCTTACTGTTCTAAGATTCGGGCGCAAAGATACATATATTTTTCTTATGTTCTTCTTTTCTTGGAAATTAAACAAATGTTCCTTTTCTCTGATTTTATGGCACATATTTACCGATATACAAATAAAATGCTCCCCGAAAAGTGGTTTTATTTAAACAAAACCGTAACTTTGGGCACTTGTTTTGTCTATAAAGCAAAAAATATTGTTTATAAAAAGGAAAAAAGGAATTTAGAAATGAAAAACATGAATGTAAAACCGGCTGACGGAAAGCTGGGCGTATTGTGCGTGGGGCTGGGCGCTGTGGCCACAACCTTTATAACTGGAGTGTTAATGGTTCGTAAAGGACTGGCAAAACCGGTGGGTTCGATGACCCAATACGATAAAATCCGCGTAGGAAGGGGAGCTGAAAAGAAATACTTGCATTATGGCGACATCGTTCCGATGGCTCAGTTGAGCGACATCGTGTTTGGTGCATGGGATGTATATCCTGCCAATGCTTACGAATCTGCCATCAACTGCGAGGTGCTGAAAGAAAAAGACATCAATCCGGTTAAAGACGAACTGGAAAAGATTGTTCCGATGAAAGCGGCTTTCGACCACAACTATGCAAAACGTTTGGATGGAAACAATGTGAAAGACTGTGCTACGCGCTGGGAGATGGTGGAACAGCTCCGCCAAGATATCCGTAACTTCAAGGAGGCAAACGGATGCAGCCGTATCGTAGTGCTTTGGGCGGCTTCTACCGAAATTTATGTTCCGGTGTGCGAAGAGGTACACGGCACGCTGGCTGCCCTTGAACAGGCTATGAAGAACGACGACCGCGAGCATGTGGCTCCGTCTATGTGTTACGCTTATGCCGCACTTGCCGAAGGTGCTCCTTTCATTATGGGTGCGCCTAATACCACAGTTGACATTCCGGCGATGTGGGAAATGGCTGAAAAGACCCAAATGCCGATTGCCGGCAAAGACTTCAAAACCGGACAGACTTTGGTTAAATCGGGTTTCGCACCGATTATCGGGACACGCTGCTTAGGTTTGTCGGGATGGTTCTCTACCAATATCTTGGGTAACCGCGACGGCTTGGTGCTCGACGAACCTGCCAACTTCCATACCAAAGAGGTAAGCAAACTCTCTACGTTGGAGTCTATTTTGGTGCCCGAAAATCAGCCTGACCTTTATACTGATTACTATCACAAGGTACGTATCAACTACTATCCGCCGCGTAACGATAACAAAGAGGGTTGGGATAACATCGACATCTTCGGCTGGATGGGATACCCGATGCAGATTAAGATTAACTTCCTTTGCCGCGACTCTATTTTGGCAGCTCCGCTGTGTCTCGACCTTGTTTTGTTGAGCGATTTGGCTGCTCGCGCCGGACGTTATGGCATCCAGCGTTTCTTGAGCTTCTTCCTCAAGAGCCCGATGCACGATTATACCGAAAACGAAATCCCCGTAAACCACCTGTTCCAGCAATACGTGATGCTGAAAAACGCCATCCGCGAAATGGGCGGTTACGAAGCCGATGAAGAAATCGACTGATAGTTAGACTTAGTTTCATTACATTTGGTTGCGTGCAGACTTGTCGGAGAAATCTCCAAGCCTGCACGCTTTTTTATCTGAACCCAACTGCTTTGCCAACCATTTAAAATACCTTCAAAACGCTACCGTTAGTGTTGGTCAGTCCATGCGGTAGAGTTGATCAATTCTATTCGGAAGACTGCCCTGCGCTACCGCTAAGGTTTTTCAACTTCTTTGCATGGGTGTAAAGTGTTTAAAATCAGTGTGTTGCTATTTTAGTTGCTTCCTTTCTTGTCCTTTAAAAGAGAACACTGTAAAAATATTTCTGAAAAGTTTGTTCCGTTTCTCAATAGTTTTTATCTTTATCTGCAAATCGGGGATTTGCAGCTTTGTAAGAGAAAAGTAAACCAAAGAAACGAATAACAAACAACAAATTATTTTATGAAAAATACGATTTTAAAAATTGCTTTTGCGGCTGCTTTAGCTGTGGTAGCCGGTATTACAGCTTATAATGCACAGAATAAAGAAGAATTGTCAGATTTGGCTTTGGAGAATATAGAAGCATTGGCAGGTAATGAAAGTGGAACAAATACAAGCTGGTCATGTAGGGGTAGTGTAAATAGGTGTCATGCAAAATGTGGATTATGTGGGACTGAAATAGGACCATCTAAAGGGACTTTAACAGGTAGCCATTCTTGTTCCATGTAATTAAAAATGTGAGAGTTCTTGAATGTGCTAAAATGTGAAAAAGACTCGTCATAGAGAAGTGATAAATCAATTTTTATTTAGTGTGTATTTTTGACATGATGGCACATTCATTTAAGATGTACTATTTTGATAAAAGTATAAAGGATGAAGAACTCAATTATTTATTTGCTATTATTTGTAAGCTGGTTGATTGTAGGATGTTCCGGAAGTAGCAAGTCAGATTATTATTCCAATGGGATTAACTCGGAAAATGTTTATGATGTACAGGTGCAAATCTTGAATGACTCTTCTTTATGGCGTTTCCCCTTGCAGATGGAATATACGGATTCCCTGCTTGTGGTATTGGATTATATGGATGATTATTACTTTCATGTATATACATTGAAGGGAGAACCTATTGGGCATTTTGCACGTAAGGGACAAGGACCGGGCGAACTTTTGTCTGCCAATCAGTTCCATCTGTCAGAAGACAGAGATTCGTTATATGTTTATGATGGCGTATCACGTAAAATAGTGATGTATAAATTGAATGGAGATTACGTAAAGGATTTGCCTTTCCAAGAATATAAAATAGATTACACGCTGCTTCCCCCGTCGGATATTCCTTATATCCTATACGATATGCTTCCGGTGAAGGATGAGGTGTTTTTGGTTAAGGCTAATCAACCCAAGCTGCGTTATGGCAAATTGGATTTGGCAAAAGGTGAAATAACATCTGTTTATGGTGATTTTCCTACTGATTGTGTAGCCGGCAAAGCTGAAGAAGTGTGGTCGGTGTTTAGTAGCGATACGCGCACTTGCTTAAAGCCTGATTGTTCAAAGGTGTTAAATGCTACTTACATAGGCGGGATATTGGAATACTTTAGTGTGCAGCCGGATTTAGGACTGCGTGCAGACACAGCATTATATATCTATGAACCTGTCTACGGATTGGCAGAAGGAGCAGTGCCATCGTTTGTTGTAGGTAATGAAAATACGCAGTTGGGGTTTGAAGATGTTTATGCGACAGATCAGTTTGTTTATGCGCTGTTGCACGAGAAAGGCGATGCTGCGGAGCCTCAATCGGTAATGGTATTCGACTGGCAGGGAAAAGCCCTCCGGAAGATAAACGTTAAGCAACGTTTGCTGCGCTTGTGTGTAGATGAGGCACGGAATGTGATTTACGCAATGGCTGCTGACGAAGTGAATGGTTACAAGTTGGTAAGCATCCCGTTAAAATATCCCCGATAAGTTTGTTTCGTTTTCGGCTAACCTCTATCTTTGTGTTTGGAACGGCTGTTTGTCAGCTCGGCTTATTACACATAACACATTTTATCATTAAAACTAAATCTTATCATGAAAACGAACCTTATTTGTGTGTTGCTGATGTTATTTTCTTCGTTAGGGTTTGCAGCCTCAAAGAAAACAACTTTCGAAATTAAAGACGGTCATTTTTATCGGAACGGCGAGGTGGTGTCAATCCATGCAGGAGAGATGCACTACGCCCGTATTCCGCATCAATACTGGCGTCATCGTTTGCAGATGATGAAAGGAATGGGGCTGAACACGGTGGCTACATACGTGTTTTGGAATCTGCATGAAACAGAACCCGGAAAATGGGATTTTTCGGGCGATAAGAACCTTGCCGAGTATATCCGTATTGCCGGCGAAGAAGGCATGATGGTGATACTTCGTCCCGGTCCGTATGTATGTGCCGAATGGGAATACGGAGGCTATCCGTGGTGGCTTCAGAATATCCCCGGCATGGAAATCCGTCGCGATAACCCGGCTTTCTTGGAACGTACGAAAGCCTACATTGAACGTCTGTATCAGGAAGTGGGCGACTTGCAGTGTACGAAGGGAGGCCCTATCGTTATGGTGCAGTGCGAAAACGAGTTCGGCTCGTATGTAGCTCAGCGGAAAGATATTCCGTTGGAAGAACACCGCGCTTACAATGCCAAGATTAAGCAGCAGCTTGCCGATGCCGGTTTCAATGTCCCGCTGTTTACGTCCGACGGAAGCTGGCTGTTTGAAGGCGGAACTACCGAAGGCGCACTGCCCACGGCAAACGGTGAAAGCGACATCGAAAACCTGAAAAAAGTAGTCGACCAGTATCACGGCGGCAAAGGCCCGTACATGGTGGCGGAATTTTACCCCGGATGGTTGTCTCACTGGGCGGAACCCTTCCCGCAGGTAAGTGCGTCGGAAATCGCCCGCCAGACGGAAACCTACTTGAAGAACGACGTGTCTTTCAACTTCTATATGGTACACGGAGGTACTAACTTCGGATTTACCAGCGGAGCCAACTACGACAAGAGACGTGACATTCAGCCCGACATGACCAGTTACGATTACGATGCACCCATCAGCGAAGCAGGCTGGGTTACTCCCAAGTACGACTCCATCCGTAACGTGATGAAACGCTACGTGAAATACGCCATCCCCGATGCCCCCGCTCCTAATCCGGTTATCGAGATACCATCTATTAAGTTGAATAAAGTGGCTGATGTGCTTGCCCTTACCGAATCTACAACACCCGTAACAAGCAACGATCCCCAAACTTTCGAACAGCTGAATCAGGGTTACGGCTACGTGTTATACACCCGTCACTTCAATCAGCCCATCAGTGGCACGCTGGAGATTCCGGGCTTGCGCGATTACGCCGTGGTATATGTCGATGGCGAAAAGGTGGGTGTACTGAACCGTAATACGCAAACCTACTCAATGGAAATCGACGTTCCCTTTAACGCCACATTGGAAATATTGGTAGAAAACATGGGACGCATCAATTACGGCAGCGAAATCGTACACAATACGAAAGGAATCATCAGTCCCGTAACCATTGCCGGCAAAGAAATCACCGGCGGATGGAACATGTACCGCCTGCCCATGAGCGAAGCTCCCGATTTGCAGACGTTGAAGAGAAATGTGTACACAATCGGATCTACCCAAGCCAACAAATTGAAAGACTGTCCGGCTATTTACGAAGGAACTTTCACGCTTGACCAAACCGGTGACACCTTCATCGACATGGAAGCATGGGGAAAAGGAATTATCTTCATCAACGGAATCAACATCGGTCGTTACTGGCAGGTAGGTCCTCAGCAAACACTGTACATTCCCGGTGTTTGGTTGAAGAAAGGCGAAAACAAAATTACGATTTTCGAGCAACTGAACGAAACCGTTCAGTCGGAAGTCAGCACTGTGAAACAGCCTGTATTGATGAAGCTGAAGTAGCCAAACAGAACGGATAGCCTGAATATAGGGCCTCATTCATAGCAGAAAAGGCTGTTTGCGAGTATGATGTTTTTACTCGCAGGCAGCCTTTCCTCTTTTTATGCCGTTGAAAAGTATTACCAATTAATCGGCGTTTCCCCATGTTCCACCAAGTACGCATTGGTGCGACTGAAATGTTTGTTCCCGAAAAAGCCGTTATAGGCAGAAAGGGGAGAGGGATGGACGGAAGTCAGTACCAAATGCTTGGTGCGGTCGATGAATGCCCCCTTCTTTTGTGCATACGAACCCCATAGGATGAATACCAAATGCTCGCGGTTTTCGGCGAGTGCGCGGATGGCGGCATCGGTAAACTCCTCCCATCCTTTGCGCTGGTGTGAACCGGCTTGGTGCGCTCGCACGGTCAGCGTGGCGTTGAGCATTAATACCCCTTGTTCCGCCCAGCGCGTCAGGTTTCCGGTAGTAGGAATCGGAGTGCCTAAATCGTCATGGATTTCCTTGAATATATTTTGAAGGGAAGGAGGGAAAGGGATTCCGTCGTTCACCGAAAAGCAAAGCCCATGCGCCTGTCCCGGACCGTGGTAAGGGTCTTGCCCGATAATAACTACCTTAACTTTATTATAAGGGCAGAGGTTAAAGGCGTTGAATATTAACCGTCCCGGAGGATAGACCGTAGTGGTGCGGTATTCCTGACGGACGAAATCGGTCAGCTTGACAAAATAATCTTTTTCAAATTCCGGAGCAAGGACTTCTTTCCAACTTTCTTCTATCTGTACGTTCATAAGCATTGCGATTTGTTTCAAGGTGTAAAGGTAATCTTTTTTTCCTGAAAACTGCGGTGGATAGCTATGATATGTGAAACTAAATTGTTATATTTACAGCGAGAGTTGTTACCTTAGAGTTTAAATGTAATTTATAGACAAAGATGCGTTTTATAAAAATCTTTTCTTTCATGTTTGCTCTTTTCTGTTTATGTGTCAGTTGTAAAACACAGCAGATAACACCGGAGCAGAAATCGGAACATCAGGAAGCCCTTGCGTCATTACGCAACGGGTGTTTCATCGTGCAGCTGGATGCCCTCTACCCCTCGTCCGCCAGTCCGCTTACGCCTGCCCTCACCGAATACAAAGAGATGAGGGAAAGCTATCTGAAAGCAAACGGTGGGGACTTTTCTTACTACATATCCCCCAATGACGGCATGAGGCTGCATATTGGTTTCCCTGCCGATCGGAAAGAGAACCTGCGGGCAGAAGTGTCGGAAGGCAAGAAGAAACGCAACGGCGAATGTCGCTTCCATATCAAAGTGCGCGGCGAAGGCATCGTAGACGACAGGGATGTCGTTATCCTGCTCCGCCCGCATTCAAACCGGTGTACGGTGAAAGTAACACAGCCCGGAAGAGTGTCGCAAATCAGCATGGAAGGCCGTGTTTTCCCGCTTAAAGAATAAAAAGAGCGAATCAGAATATACCCTATTGCAAACTCGACTTTGCTTTTTCTTGTTTTTATCAACCTTTGTTTACCTGAAAAAGGGGATTTTGGTGCAATTTACCAACGTAATGTCAAAAAAACGGGGCATTCGTTGGAACGGTTGCGCTTTTTTTCTACTTTTGCACAGTTTCTGGGTTCTTGTGCCGAAACGAAAGGGCCTCCCGGAAAGAGAATGAAAAAGATTATAATTAAATCCTAAAGCATGATACACAAAGTATTAATCGCTAACCGTGGTGAAATAGCTGTACGTGTAATGCGCTCTTGTCGTGAGATGGGCATCCGCACGGTGGCAGTCTTTTCGGAAGCCGACAGAACGGCTCGCCACGTTCTTTATGCCGATGAGGCTTGTTTGATAGGTCCGGCTGCCTCGCGTGAGAGTTATTTGAATATTGATAAAATTATCATGGCAGCAAAACGTCATGGAGCGGATGCCATCCATCCGGGATATGGCTTTTTGTCTGAAAACTCGGAGTTCGCACGCCGTTGCCGCGAGGAAGGAATTATCTTTATCGGTCCCGACCCGGAAACAATGGATGCGATGGGCGATAAAATCTCTGCCCGCAAACACATGATTGCAGCCGGTGTGCCGGTAGTGCCGGGTACGGAACAGCCCTTGCAGAGTGTAGAAGAAGCAAAAGAAATCTGTAACCGCATAGGCTACCCCGTGATGCTGAAAGCCTCTATGGGTGGCGGCGGAAAGGGGATGCGCCTGATTCATAGTGAAGACGAAGTGGAAGAAGCCTATAATACGGCTCGTTCGGAATCAATGTCTTCGTTCGGCGACGACACGGTTTACTTGGAAAAATTCGTGGAAGAACCCCACCATATCGAGTTTCAGATTTTAGGCGATAATTACGGAAACGCCGTTCACTTGTTTGAGCGCGAATGTTCCATCCAGCGCCGTAACCAGAAAATAGTAGAAGAAACCCCGTCGCCGTTCGTAACTCCTGAGTTGCGTAAGAAAATGGGTGAGGCGGCTGTGGCAGCAGCCAAAGCTGTGAACTACAAGGGTGCGGGAACCATTGAATTCTTGGTGGACAAGCATCGCAACTTCTACTTCCTCGAAATGAATACCCGTCTTCAGGTAGAACATCCGATTACGGAAGAGGTAGTAGGCGTTGACTTGGTGAAAGAACAGCTCCGTATAGCCAATAACGAACCGCTGCATTTCAAACAGGAAGAACTCATTCAGCGCGGACACGCAATCGAATGCCGTATCTGTGCCGAAGATTCGGAAAATAACTTCATGCCTTCTCCGGGTATCATCCGTCAGTTGATTGAACCGAACGGCATTGGCGTACGCATCGACAGCTATGTATATGAAAGCTACGAAATTCCTATTTACTACGACCCGATGATAGGTAAGCTGATTGTATGGGCTACCACCCGCCAGTTTGCCATCGAGCGTATGCGCCGTGTGTTATACGAATATAAGATTACAGGATTGAAGACCAATATCGCTTACTTGCGCCATATAATGAATGTACCTGACTTTGTGGAAGGACATTATAACACGCTCTTCATCCCGAAACATCAGGATATGTTGCGCCAATGGGCGGGACAGAAAGAAGAAGAAACCGAAAACATTGCAATGATTGCGGCTTACATTGACTATCTGATGAATCTGGAAGAAAACAACACCGGTTCGTCGGACAACCGACCCATCAGCCGCTGGCGCGAATTTGGTTTGAAGAAAGGAGTATTACGGATTTAAGTTCTTTGAATTCTGAAGAACTCAAAAACTAATAAGGTATGGAAATACATATAGGTGAAAGAGTGGCCGATGTAACGTTGGTAAGTAAAGAAGGAAACAAGGTGCAACTGACTATTGACGGAGTGCCTTACGATGTCGACATTGTAATGGCAGAAAACGGAAGTTGTTCGATTCTGCACAACGGAAAATCGTATAACGCCGAACTGATTCGCAAAGAGGGAGGTAAGAGTTATACGGTAAATGCTCACTATCAGTCGTATAACATTGATATCATCGACTCTCAGGCGAAATACCTGCGTATGCGCAAGGGTGCCGAAGAAAAGCAGGAAGACAAGATTGTTTCTCCGATGCCGGGCAAGGTAGTCAAGATTCCGGTGAAGGTGGGCGACCGCTTGCAGGCAGGCGACATCGTGGTGGTAATCGAAGCGATGAAGATGCAGAGCAACTATAAGGTAAGCAGTGATTGTGTCGTAAAAGATATTCTGGTAAACGAAGGAGACTCTGTAAACAGCAATCAAGTGATTATGACATTGGATGTAATTAATAACGAGCAAGATTGATTATGACGGCAGAAGAACAATATAAGAAATTTGAGGAGCTGGATAAACTGGCATCTCAAGGCGGCGGTGTAGAGCGTGTGGAAAAACAACATGCCAACGGACACATGACTGCCCGCGAACGTATCGACATGTTATTGGATAAAGGTACGTTCAATGAAATCGACAAGTTTGTGATTCATCATTGCACCGATTTCGGAATGGATAAAAAGCATATTCCCGGCGACGGTATCGTATGTGGTTACGGTAAAATAGACGGTCGGCTGGTATACGTATATGCTTACGACTTTACGGTGTATGGAGGTACGCTGAGTACAACCGGTGCGAAGAAAATCGTGAAAGTGCAAGAACTGGCTCTGAAGAACGGAGCTCCGGTTATTGCCTTGAATGACTCAGGCGGCGCACGTATCCAAGAAGGCGTGGGCAGTATTTCCGGATATGCTTCAATCTTTTACCAGAATACCATTGCTTCGGGCGTGATTCCGCAAATATCTGCCATCTTGGGCCCGTGTGCGGGAGGAGCTTGTTACTCTCCGGCGCTGACCGACTTTATTTTCATGGTGAAAGAAAAAAGCCACATGTTTATTACCGGACCCGATGTGGTAAAGGCTGTTACACACGAGGAGGTAGATAAAGAAGAATTGGGAGGTGCTTATACGCACAGCAGCAAGAGCGGTGTAACCCATTTCTTGTGTGAAACGGAAGAAGAAACCCTGATGAGCATCCGTGAGTTGCTGAGCTTCCTTCCCTCGAACAACATGGAAGATGCCCCGATGCAACCCTGCTCAGACGACATCCGTCGTGCGGACGAATCGCTGATGAGCGTTATCCCCGACGACCCCAACATGCCTTACGATATCAAAAATATCATCGAGCCGGTGGTTGACAACCAATACTTCTTCGAGGTAATGCCTCATTTCGCTAAAAACATAGTAGTGGGATTTGCGCGCTTGGGAGGCCGTTCGGTAGGTATCGTGGCAAATCAGCCTGCTTATCTGGCGGGTGTGCTCGATATCGATGCTTCCGATAAGGCATCTCGCTTCATCCGTTTCTGCGACTGCTTCAATATCCCTATTGTTACTTTCGAAGACGTTCCCGGTTTCCTTCCGGGATGTGCTCAGGAACACAACGGAATCATCCGCCACGGTGCGAAGATAGTCTACGCTTATGCCGAGGCTACCGTTCCCAAAATTACGGTGATAACCCGCAAGGCATACGGTGGCGCATACATCGTGATGAACAGCAAACCGATTGGTTCGGATGTAAACTTCTCGTACCCCACAGCCGAAATTGCCGTGATGGGAGCAGACGGTGCAGTCAATATCCTGTATCGTAAATCAACGCCCGAAGAAAAGGCACAGGCGGTAGAAGAATACAAAGAAAAATTCTCGAATCCGTATCGTGCTGCCGAGCAAGGTTACATTGATGAAATCATTCTTCCGAAAGATACTCGCTTCAAGCTGATTCAGGCTTTGGAAATGACTCAGAATAAGAGCCAAAGCAATCCGCCGAAGAAGCATGGCAATATGCCGTTGTAATTCTTAAAGAAGGATACGAATTTTTACAAAAATTATCTTACTTCCTTCCTCTTTTTAAAAAGAAATTCTTATTTTTGCAACGCAAATTGATAAGAGAAGGAGCGAAAAGCTCCGGAACGATGTAGGTGAGTGTTTATAAATTAATTATAAAACCTTTAAAACTTAAACAAAATGATTAAAGTAGGTATTAACGGTTTCGGTCGTATCGGCCGTTTCGTATTCCGTGCTGCTCAAAACAGAAACGACATTCAGATTGTAGGTATTAACGACTTGTGCCCGGTTGATTACTTGGCTTACATGTTGAAATACGATACAATGCACGGCAAATTCAATGGTACAATCGAAGCTGACGTTGAAAACAGCAAATTGATTGTTAATGGCAAAGAAATCCGTGTAACAGCAGAAAAGAATCCGGCTGACTTGAAATGGAACGAAGTTGAAGCAGAATACGTAGTTGAATCAACTGGTTTGTTCTTGACTAAAGAAAAAGCTCAGGCTCACATCCAAGCTGGTGCTAAATACGTAGTTATGTCTGCTCCTTCTAAAGACGATACTCCGATGTTCGTTTGCGGTGTTAACGAAAAGACTTACGTTAAAGGTACTCAATTCGTTTCTAACGCATCTTGTACTACTAACTGCTTGGCTCCGATCGCTAAAGTTTTGAACGACAAATGGGGTATCACTGATGGTTTGATGACTACTGTTCACTCTACTACTGCTACTCAGAAGACTGTTGACGGTCCGTCTATGAAAGACTGGAGAGGTGGTCGTGCTGCTTCTGGCAATATCATCCCGTCATCAACTGGTGCTGCTAAAGCTGTAGGTAAAGTTATCCCGACTTTGAACGGTAAATTGACTGGTATGTCAATGCGTGTTCCGACTTTGGACGTTTCTGTAGTTGACTTGACTGTAAACTTGGCTAAACCGGCTACTTATGCTGAAATCTGTGCAGCTATGAAAGAAGCTTCTGAAGGCGAATTGAAGGGTATTCTGGGTTACACTGAAGATGCAGTTGTTTCTTCTGACTTCTTGGGTGATACTCACACTTCTATCTTCGATGCTAAAGCTGGTATCGCTTTGACTGATACTTTCGTTAAAGTTGTTTCTTGGTATGACAACGAAATCGGTTACTCTAACAAAGTATTGGATTTGATCGCTCACATGGCTTCTGTAAACTGCTAATTAGTTTTGAGAACCAAATAAAGCACTGGCCGTCCGATTCTTTCGGACGGCTTTTTTTATACCCGCCGGTAAAGTTTTCTGCGCATTAGAGTTGGTTTTGTGCAGAAAAAACTATCTTTGTCGACAGAACTTTCGGATATGTTATATGAATTATGAAATGATAACCATACTTGGTCCTACTGCTTCGGGAAAAACGTCGCTGGCAGCTGCGTTGGCTGCACGGTTGAAATCGGAAATTATCAGCGCCGATAGCAGGCAGGTATACCGCAGGATGGATTTAGGAACAGGAAAAGATTTGGCAGATTATGAGGTGGGGACGTATCGTGTTCCGTATCATTTGATTGATATTGTTGAGCCGGGATATAAATATAATGTATTCGAATATCAGAGAGATTTTTTAAGCGTTTATAAGGATATAATGGGCAGGGGGATAATTCCTGTCCTTTGCGGTGGAACCGGAATGTATCTGGAAGCCGTTCTGAAAGGTTATAGGTTGTTGCCTGTTCCTGAAAATCAGGAGTTGCGAACAAAGTTGGCTGGAAAATCGTTGGAAGAATTGACTGCATTGCTCTCTACTTACAAGAAATTGCATAATTCTACGGATGTAGATACGGTAAAGCGTGCTATCCGGGCGATAGAAATAGAAGAATATTATTTAACGCAGTCGCCGGAAGCTCGTTCGTTTCCCGAAATTAAAAGTTTGGTGGTGGGAGTGGATATTGACCGGGATTTACGCCGGGAGAAAATAACACGCCGTTTGAAGCAGCGCTTAGACGAAGGGATGGTCGATGAAGTTCGCAAATTGTTAGACGAAGGTATTGCGCCCGAAGATTTGATTTACTATGGTTTGGAATATAAATTCCTTACGCTTTACGTTACGGGCGAAATAACTTACGATGAAATGTTCCACGGTTTGGAGACAGCGATTCACCAGTTTGCCAAGCGGCAGATGACTTGGTTTCGAGGCATGGAAAGGAGGGGAATCACGATTCACTGGATAGACGCTACGCTGCCGATGGAAGAAAAAGTCGCTAAAATAATGGATTTAATGAAAGTTTGAAGATATGGCGGTAGAACCGAATAGATGGGGGGTGATTTACAACCCGAAAGCCGGAAGCCGGAAAGCTCAGAAGCGGTGGATAGAAATCCGTGATTACATGAAAAGTCGCGGAGTAGAGTTTGATTATGTCCAATCGGAAGGGTTCGGTTCAGTAGAGCGCTTGGCACGTACGATGGCAAATAACGGCTACCGGACCATCGTTGTCGTGGGCGGAGACGGAGCAATAAACGATGCGGTAAACGGTATTATGTACTCTGATGTGGAAGATAAAAACAGCATTGCCTTTGGAATAATACCAAACGGAATCGGTAACGATTTTGCCAAATACTGGGGATTGGATTCCGACGATTATCGCGGTGCGGTAGATGTATTGATTAACCGTCGCTTGCGCAAAGTGGACGTCGGGGTGTTCTGTTATTACGACGGCGAAGTCCACAAAACCCGCTATTTCCTGAACGCCGTTTACATGGGCTTGGGAGCCCGTATCGTGCGAATCACTAACGAGACCCGTCGTTTCTGGGGAATCCCCCTAATCTCTTACCTTTCTTCTCTGTTCTTGGTTGCGTTTGAGCGCAAACTCTATCGGATGCACCTGAAAGTAAACGATGAACACATCCGTGGACGCATCATGGCTGTGGGCGTGGGGAGCGCCCGCGGATACGGATTGACGCCAAGTGCAGTTCCGTATAACGGATGGTTGGATGTATCGGTAATCTATCGTCCCGAACTTCGCCAGCTTATATCGGGCTTGTGGATGTTGCAACAAGGACGTTTGCTGAATCATAAAATAGTGAAGCCTTACCGTACGCGGCAGGTGAAAGTGCTTCGCGCTCAGAATGCAGAAGTCAGTCTCGACGGACGTTTGTGGCTCGATCGCCATTTCCCGATTGAAATAACGATTGCTCAAGAAGCATTAACATTGATAATACCGAATTAAGTTTATGATACAATCAGTAGCAGATTTGAAGCGCGGAGATAATTTTTTCCTGTTGGCAGGACCGTGTGTCATCGAAGGTGAAGACATGGCGCTCCGCATAGCGGAACGTGTAGTGAAAGTAACAGAACGTTTAAATATTCCTTATGTTTTTAAAGGGTCTTACCGTAAAGCCAATCGTTCGCGGCTGGATTCGTTTACCGGAATCGGGGATGAAAAGGCGTTGAAAGTGTTGGCTAAAGTCCGCGAAACATTCGGAGTTCCTGTAGTAACCGATATCCACGCAGCAAACGAGGCACAGATGGCTGCCGAATACGTGGATGTGTTGCAGATTCCGGCTTTTCTGTGTCGTCAGACCGACTTGCTGGTTGCCGCTGCCCAAACGGGTAAGATAGTCAATATCAAGAAAGGGCAGTTCCTGTCTCCCGAAGCGATGCGCTTTGCCGCCGACAAGGTGGTAGAGGCGGGAAATAACCAAGTGATGCTCACCGAGCGCGGAACGACTTTCGGCTATCAGGACCTGATAGTGGATTATCGCGGAATCCCTGAAATGCAATCGTTCGGTTTTCCGGTTATTTTAGACGTTACCCACTCGTTGCAGCGTCCGAACCAGACTTCGGGAGTAACCGGCGGTATGCCTCAACTGATTGAGACCATCGCAAAAGCCGGCGTAGCCGTGGGTGTGGACGGACTTTTCATGGAAACTCATGAAGACCCTTCGGTGGCAAAGAGCGACGGAGCCAACATGCTGAAACTCGACTTGCTGGAAGGGTTGTTGGAAAAATTAGTGCGCATACGCCGCAGTCTGTAATTCTTTTCTGAGGACTTGCTTGAATCTTTTCCTTTTCGACTTTAAAAGCCCCCAAAACGCTACCGTTAGTGTTCTCTATCCCATGCGGTAGCGTTCCTTCGTCCATGCGGTAGCGTAACCCGGTTCTACCCGTAGCGTTTTCCGCCGTCGGGGAAAATCAAAACAGACTCCTAAAAAATGGCAGTCTGTTTTTTGCCCTTGATAAAAAACTTTATCTTTGCATCACGAATAAAGAGTACAATAAAGTAATACGATATGCTTACTATTAAACAAATTACAGAAGATACCGACAAGGTTATCCGCGGATTGGAGAAAAAACATTTTGCCAATGCGAAGGAAACCATCGCGCAGGTACTTGAACTGAATGACAAGAGAAAAAGCGCGCAAAACCAGTTGGATAAAAATCTTGCAGAAGTAAACGCTACGTCGAAAACCATCGGGGCATTGATGAAAGACGGGAAGAAAGAAGAAGCCGAATCGGCAAAAGCGCGCGTAGCTGAAATAAAAGAGGCAAGCAAGGCGCTCCAGCTTGAAATGGATAAAGCAGCCGAAGATTTGCAGACTCTTTTATATACGATTCCGAATGTGCCTTACGAAAGTGTGCCGGAAGGAAACGGAGCCGAGGACAACGTGGTAGAAAAAATGGGAGGGATGGAAACAGAACTGCCGAAAGACGCGCTGCCTCATTGGGAACTTGCCAAGAAATACGATTTGATAGATTTCGACCTTGGCGTAAAAATCACGGGAGCAGGATTCCCCGTATATAAAGGTAAAGGAGCCCGCTTGCAGCGCGCCCTGATTAATTTCTTCCTCGATGAAGCTCGTGCGGCAGGTTACGAGGAAATTATGCCTCCTACGGTGGTAAACGCAGCTTCAGGATACGGAACCGGACAGTTGCCCGATAAAGAAGGACAAATGTATCATTGTAATCTGGACGATTTATACCTGATTCCTACGGCAGAAGTACCGGTCACGAATATTTATCGCGATGTGATACTGGATGAAAAGCAGTTGCCGATAAAGAACTGTGCATACACGCAGTGTTTCCGTCGCGAAGCAGGCTCTTACGGTAAAGACGTGCGCGGACTGAACCGCCTGCATGAGTTTTCAAAAGTAGAACTTGTACGTATCGACAAGCCCGAACACTCACAGCAGTCTCACCAAGAGATGCTCGACCACGTAGAAGGTTTGCTGAAGAAGCTGGAACTTCCTTACCGCATCTTGCGCCTGTGTGGAGGTGACATCAGCTTTACGGCAGCGCTTTGCTTCGACTTTGAAGTTTATTCTGAAGCCCAAAAACGCTGGTTAGAGGTTAGTTCGGTTTCTAACTTTGATACCTATCAGGCTAACCGCTTGAAATGTCGTTATCGCACGGCAGAGAAGAAAACCGAACTTTGCCATACGCTGAACGGTTCGGCATTGGCATTGCCCCGTATCGTGGCTGCCCTGTTGGAAAACAACCAGACGCCGGAAGGTATTCGCATACCGAAAGCATTGGTTCCTTACTGCGGATTTGACATGATCGATTAAAATCGGGCTTTAAATATTTTTACACCGACAGAAAGAATAAGCTGTTGCGGCAACTTGATAAAAAGGTTGCTGCAACAGCTTTTTTATTGTTGGCTCTGTTATGTAAAACGGGTTATGAATAATGTCAGACTAATATTTTTATGTTGCTTGACATATATTGGGAGAAAAAATCCTTTTGTTTGAAAAAAAACGGCTTCGAAAGTAAAAAAAGTAGATTTTTAGTTTTGAAGTTTCTATTTAATTACTACTTTTGAGAGAAAATAAGTAACATTTTTTACGGAAGAACATAATAATTATAACCTTAATACACAACTATGAGTTATTTACGATTTGATAAAACTCTGCTGACCAATTTGGAAGAATCTCTTACGCGCGAGGTTCTTCGGACTAATCGTTCGGGGGCGTATCATTGTTCAACCATCGTCGATTGTAACACTCGCAAATATCATGGTTTGTTAGTCATTCCGGTTCCGGAACTGGATGACGAGAATCATGTGTTGCTGTCTTCGTTAGACGAAACGGTGATACAACATGGAGCGGAGTTCAACTTGGGGCTTCATAAGTACCACGGTGATAACTTTAGTCCGCGCGGACATAAGTACATTCGTGAGTTTGAATGCGAAAAAGTTCCTACCACCCTGTATCGGGTAGGAGGTGTGGTTCTGAAAAAAGAAAAAGTCTTTGTTCACCATGAAAACCGCATCCTGATCCGTTACACACTGGTAGATGCGCATTCTGAAACGATTCTCCGGTTGCGCCCGTATCTGGCTTTCCGCAGCGTGCGCCAATATACGCACGAAAATGCACAAGCAAGCCGCCATTACGATGAAGTGGAAAACGGTATCAAAACATGCATGTATCCGGGATATCCTGAATTGTACATGCAGTTTAGTAAGGAAAACACTTTCCATTTCCAACCCGACTGGTATCGTGGTATCGAGTATCCCAAAGAACAAGAACGCGGGTACGATTTCAATGAAGACCTGTACGTTCCGGGATATTTCGAATTCAACATCAAGAAAGGCGAATCGGTTACATTTGCCGGAGGTATTTCGGCTATCGATACGGCTTCGCTGAACGATCTTTTCACTTATGAGGTAGAAAAACGTATTCCGCGCGACAGCTTTAAAAACTGTCTGATTAACACGGCACACCAGTTCTTGAACAAGCAAGGCGAAGAGTCATATATACTCGCCGGCTATCCGTGGTTCAAGTGTCGTGCGCGCGACATGTTCATTTCATTGCCGGGATTGACGCTGGCTATCGGCGAAGTCGAGAAGTTCGAAGTCGTGATGCAAACAGCTGTCAAGGCGGTTTATGCGTTTATGAACGGTGAAACAACCGACTTGAAGGTTTACGAAATGGAACATCCTGACGTGTTGATGTGGGCGGTATGGACTGTTCAACAATACGCCAAAATGGTTTCGCGTGAGGCTGCAAAAGAGAAATACGGTCAATTGTTGAAAGATATCATGACCTATCTGGCAGACGGAAAACACCCGAATCTTCAGGTACATGACAACGGATTGGTATATGCTAACGGACGCGAAAAAGCCATTACGTGGATGAATTCTACTGTAAACGGCCGTCCGGTTGTAGCCCGCACGGGGTATATCGTTGAATTTAACTCTTTGTGGTATAACGCGCTGCGTTTCGTTGCCGACTTGTTTGTTGAAGACGGTGAATTCAGTTTCCGCTTGAACCAGATTGCCGATAAAACAGCCGTTTCGTTCATCGATACTTTCTTGAATGAATATGGTTATCTGTTGGATTTCGTAGATGGAAACATGATGGACTGGAGTGTACGTCCGAATATGATTTTCGCCGCAGCATTCGATTACTCTCCGTTGGACGCCAAACAAAAGAAAGGCGTTGTCGATATCGTAACGAAAGAATTGTTGACCCCGAAAGGCATCCGTTCGCTGAGCCCGAAGAGTGGAGGCTATAACCCCAATTACGTAGGTCCTCAGATTCAGCGCGATTACGCTTATCATCAGGGTACGGCATGGCCGTGGCTGGAAGGATTCTATCTGGAAGCCTATCTGCGGATCTACAAGCGTAGTGCGATATCCTTTGTCGAACGTCAGATGATTAGCTATGAAGACCAGATGACATGCCATTGCGTAGGCTCTATCCCCGAACTGTTCGACGGAAATCCGCCGTTCCAGGGACGAGGAGCTGTTTCGTTTGCAATGAACGTGGCAGAAATCTTGCGTACGTTGAATTTGTTAGCTAAATACGATAACCAATAAAAAGGAGGAAAGTACTATGAAAGTTTTAATGTTTGGTTGGGAATTTCCTCCTCATATTTTAGGAGGTTTAGGTACAGCCAGTTACGGGTTGACAAAAGGTATGTCGCAGCAGGAGGATATGGAAATCACTTTCTGTATCCCTAAGCCGTGGGGCGATGAAGACCAGAGTTTCCTGAAAATTATCGGTATGAACAGCGTGCCTATCGTATGGCGTGACGTTCAGTGGGATTATGTGAAGAGTCGGGTAGGCTCTTATATGGATCCGCAGTTGTATTATGACATGCGCGACCATATTTATGCCGACTTCAATTATATGCATACGAATGACCTCGGCTGTCTGGAATTTTCCGGACGCTACCCCGATAACCTGCACGAAGAAATCAATAACTACTCCATCGTGGCAGGTGTGGTAGCCCGTCAGCAGCAGTTTGATATTATTCATTCACACGACTGGCTGACTTATCCCGCCGGCATTCATGCCAAGCAGATTTCGGGAAAACCGCTGGTCATCCATGTTCACGCAACCGACTTCGACCGTAGCCGTGGTAATGTCAATCCCACTGTTTACGCCATTGAGAAAAACGGAATGGATCACGCCGACTGCATCATGTGTGTAAGTGAGCTGACGCGCCAAACCGTTATCCACAAATATTACCAAGACCCTCGCAAGTGTTTTACCATGCACAATGCAGTGTCTCCTTTGTCAAAGGAAATTCAGGAGATTGTTCCTCATAAAAATCCGAAAGAAAAGATTGTAACTTTCTTAGGACGTATCACGATGCAAAAGGGTCCGGAATATTTCGTCGAAGCAGCAGCTATGGTGCTGAAACGTGCGCGTAATGTGCGTTTTGTCATGGCAGGTAGCGGAGACATGATGAACGCCATGATTCGTCTGGCTGCCGAAAGAGGCATTGCCGACCGTTTCCACTTCCCCGGATTCATGAAAGGCAAGCAAGTATACGAAGTGCTTAAAGCAAGCGATGTATATATCATGCCCTCGGTATCTGAGCCGTTTGGTATCTCGCCGTTGGAAGCCATGCAGTGTAGCGTTCCTACCATTATATCCAAGCAGTCGGGCTGTGCCGAGATTTTGGACAAGTGTATCAAGATTGATTATTGGGATATTCATGCGATGGCAGATGCCATTCACTCTATCTGTACCAACGAATCACTCTATGAATACTTGCGCGATGAAGGCAAGAAAGAAGTTGATGGTATCGTATGGGAAAAGGTAGGACTGAAAGTACGTGCCCTGTATGATCAAGTTTTAAGCAACTATGGTAAATAATAATCTAACTCAATCGTTATGAAAACAATCTGTCTTTACTTTGAAATTCACCAGATAATTCACCTGAAACGTTATCGTTTCTTCGAAATAGGCACAGACCACTATTATTATGATGATTATGCCAACGAGCAAGGCATCAACGAAGTGGCTGAGCGTTCTTATATTCCTGCTCTGAAAACGCTGATAGAAATGGCTAAGGCCAATGAAGGAGCGTTTAAAGTAGCTCTCTCTATTTCCGGCGTGGCTTTGGAACAGCTTGAAATTTATGCTCCTGCTGTTATTGAACTTCTGCATGAGTTGAACGCTACGGGATGTTGCGAATTTGTTTGCGAACCTTATTCTCACGGTTTGTCTTCGTTGAAGAATGAAGACTGCTTCCGCGAAGAAGTAGAAGCAATGCGCCGTAAAGTAAAAGATTTCTTTGGTCAGGAGCCGAAAGTATTCCGCAATTCCAGTTTGATTTACGACAATGAAATCGGTGGTATCGTAGCCAGCATGGGCTTTAAGGGAATGTTGGTTGAGGGTGCAAAACACGTCTTGGGATGGAAGAGTCCTCACTACCTCTACCACTGCTCTGAGAATCCTAATTTGAAACTGTTGATGCGCGACTTCAAGTTGTCGGACGACATCAGCCTTCGTTTCTCGAACACCGAATGGAATGAATATCCGTTGTTTGCCGACACCTATATTGGCTGGATAGCTTCGCTGCCCGAAAACGAACAGGTCATCAATATCTTCATGGAACTGTCGGCATTGGGTATGGCTCAACCGCTGTCATCTAACATTCTGGAGTTCTTGAAAGCATTGCCCGTTTGCGCAAAACAAAAAGGCATTACTTTCTCTACGCCGTCAGAAATCGTTACCAAGCTGAAATCAGTAGACATGGTAGACGTGGCTTACCCGATGTCATGGTCAGACGAAGAGCGCGACATCAGTCCGTGGTTGGGCAACGTGATGCAGCGTGAGGCCTTTAATAAGTTGTATAGTGTAGCCGAACGTGTTTACCTCTGCACTGATAAGCGTATCAAGCAAGACTGGTATTACCTTCAGGCTAGTAACAACTTCCGTTTCATGACTACGAAGGACACGGGTGTAGGGTTGAACCGCGGTATCTATGATTCTCCGTACGATGCCTTTACCAACTACATGAACATCTTGGGTGATTTCATCGGACGTGTAAATGCACTCTATCCGGTAGATATGGACGATGAAGAACTCAACTCATTGCTGACTACCATCAAGAATCAGGAAAGTGAATTGGTTCAGCTTACCGATGAGGTGAAGAAGTTGCAAGACGAATTGAAGAAAGCTGAAGCTGCTCCAAAGAAAACGGCAGCCAAGAAGACTACTACCAAGAAAGCGGCAGCTAAGAAAGAAGATAAAGAGGCATAATCCTCTTGAATCATATTAAAAACGCGGATTTGCAGAAAGGACTAAATGTTCAACTGCAAATCCGCGTTTTTTTGTCGGGTAGAAACGGTTGGCTTAGCTGTTATTTGCTTCTCCTTCCGTGCTTCCCGCCGATGAAGCCATAAACAACCGTGCGAGGTTGGTTTTTTCGCCCACCACCCATACGATGTCTCCTTTACGGAAAGGAACGTTTACATCGGGCTTCCGAAGTGAACCTTCCGTAGCCGATTCCACACCCACAACCAAGCAATGGAACTTGTTACGGATGCCGCTTTCGCGAATCGTATGTCCGCAGAAGGGAGAGGAAGAGTCGATTACAAATTGTTTCAGGTACATTTCGTGCTGCTCAAAGTTATCATCCTGCTTGTTGTCTTTCACCTTTTCGGCTTGTGCGCCGAAAAGCGAAAGCTGTTCGTCTGTGCCGATAACCTGAAGCGTGTCGTTCGGATAAATCCGGTTGCCGCCGCCGGGGATGTTGATGCGATGCGTTCCGCGGATAATCGAGGCTACATGTACGTCGTACTTCTTACCCAAATCAAGTTCCTGCAAGGTGCGTCCCGCCCAAAGCGAATCGGCGGGAATCGTGAAATCGCTTAGGTGAAGGTCTCGGTCGAGCAAGCTGCCGGCATATTCCGGCTGTTTTTCGCCTAAATATTCTTTGTGCATCTCTTTTGACCGGAGATTCTGAACAAAGACCCGTTCTAAAGCGATGGATTGCTTTTTCAAGAAACGGGAAAGAATGATTATCAGTACAGCGATAATGGCTATTCCTACCATGAGAGCCACCGAAGCCTCGAACAGTTGCTTGATGACGTAAACCAAGAAAGAGACGGCTATCAGGATACGTAACACGATAAGCGAAAGGAGAGGAGCGCGGTTAAACCGGTTGTCGACCCACAGCGAACGGAATTCTGACGAATGGTTTTTCTTCATGATCAGTGCGCGGAGGAAAGGAGCCAGCAGTCCGATGGTCAACACGGCTCCTGCAATGCGTCCCCATCCGTCGCCCAGCACCGAAACCAGCATCGGAACAAAGAAATTCAGCGAAAGCATGGTTACGGCGATACACAGTACCGAGTAGATGGCAACCACACGGATTATCGCCGACACCAGTTTATGCCATTTATTCTCGTGGCTTACCGTCTGTGCTCCCGTAGCGTAATGTTCAAGCAAGTGTTTCCAGCGGACCGGCATATAGCGGTCTACTACCCGATAAGCAGGTCCGGACAGACGAATCATGTACGGCGTGAGGAAGGTGGTGATAACCGATACGGCAACCACGATAGGGTAAAGGAAATGGCTCGTAACGTTCAGGCTTACGCCCAGCGAGGCGATGATGAAAGCAAACTCGCCTATCTGGGTCAGACTGAATCCGCACTGCATGGCTATTTTCAGCGGCTGACCGGATAACAGGACACCTGCCGTTCCGAACACGGTTTGCCCCACAAGGATGGCTGCAACGATAACCAATATCGGTACGATGTATTCTACTATCATGTTCGGATCGACCATCATGCCCACCGAAACGAAGAAGATGGCTCCGAACAAATCCTTTACCGGAGCCACTAACTTGTCAATGTTTTCCGACTCTATCGTTTCGGCAAGGATGGAACCCATGATAAAAGCTCCGAATGCGGGCGAGAAACCCACGTTGGCAGCAAACACCACCATGCCGAAACACAGAGCCAGCGACACGATGAGTAACGTTTCGCTGTTCATCAGCTTGCGCACGCGCTTCAGGAACAGCGGAATCAGGTAGATGCCTACCACGAACCACAGAATCAGGAAAAACAACAGTTTCAGTATGCTGTATCCCATTTCGCCCCCTTCAAAGTTCTTGCTTACCGCCATCGTAGACAGCATCACCATCAGCACGATGGCAAGGATGTCTTCCAGAATCAGGATACTCAGCACGATGCCCGCAAAGCGTTGCTGCCTTAGTCCGAGGTCGTCGAACGCCTTGTAGATAATGGTGGTAGACGACATGGCAAGCATACCTCCCAAGTAAATGCAGTCCATTTGTTTCCACCCGAACGACCATCCTACGACGATGCCAATCATTATCATGCAAAATATGATGGCGCACGCCGATATCACCGCCGAGCCTCCCACCTTCATCAGTTTCTTGAAGCTGAACTCAAGCCCCAAGGCGAAAAGAAGGAAGATGACGCCGATTTCAGACCACGTTTGTATGTTGGCGGCATCGGTTACAGACGGCGTAAAGGTGAAATGCGGACTGGAGATAAAGCCCGCTACGATGTAACCGAGAACTAAAGGTTGCTTCAGCTTTTTGAAGAGAAGCGTCATAATGCCGGCGCAAATAAGGATGAGCGCCAAGTCACTGATTAATGGAGCTAAATGAGACATTTGTTTCTGAATGTTAGATTACGCAAACAAAGTTATATATTTCTTTGCGTTTTTCCTAAAATATGTTCGATTATGAGTGATATCCGTTACATTCCCAGCCATTGTGAGAGTAATGCTTTTATCTCTTGCTGCGTCTTTTCGTCGAAGCTCGCAATGCGTGTAGAGTGACTTCCTTCGGGGAGTACGAATACGTGGATGTTTTTCTTGCCTTTCAGCCACGTTACGCCCGATGCCGTCCACGGGTCATCGCCTCCGTAGATGTAAATCATGTCGGGGTCGTTCTCCTGTAAGAATTTTACGGTGTGTTTATACAGCGTGTCGTCGAACGTCAGTCCCGACAGGTCTTCGGGCAGCATGACACGGCGCAGGTAATCTTTCGCGCTCTTGATGCTCAGATACGGTTTAAACGGTTCGATGTCATACCCATAATATCCCAGTTCTTTAGCCGCCTGAACGTTAAACGAAGGGTAGGGAGTCTGGAGAGAAAAATACCCCGGTTCGCTGATGGTTATCAGATGGTGGAACCATGCTTGGTCGGGTGCATCCTCCGCGGGGATTGCCGTCAGCGGAGTTCCCCACTGCCATAAGGCAAACGAATATTCAAGCACGCAGTAATCGAACACGTCGGCAATGGGAATGCGGAACGTATATCCTTTCTCTTTGCAATAGCTGTCGAGCATTGGCAGCAACGCCTGCTTGCGTTTCAATAAGGAGAGCTGGGCATTTTTGACGGCATTGCGCGATGCGGCGTTTCCTACCTTGTCGCGTAAGAACACTTCGTGTCTGCCGTCTTCCAGCGACTTGTTCAGCGGAGCCACGTAGGGGACGGAGACATCCACATCGTCGGGGTAGTAAGAACGGTAGAACATGGTGGTTTGTCCTCCCTTGCTGATTCCGGTGGCTATCCATTTCCCGCCGTACAGCCGTTTGAATGTCGTATTCACGTGATGCAAATCGGCAAGCGAGTTCTTTACTGTCAGATAATCCCAGTTGCAAGGCTGAGGCATTGACTTGCCGAAGTACCGGTATTCTACGAATATCAGATTGGCGTTCAGCAGCTTCGACAATTCCTCCTTGTATTTGGGATTCACCGCATAGTTGGCGTCATATCCCTCTGTAACCAGAACGGTGGGACGGTCGTATCCCGCGTGTGCCACGATGACGCGCTGTTTGAAACTTCCTGCTTCCGGATGCTCCGGGTCGAGCAGTTGGTCGATGTACATCACGAATTTATCGGCATACTGCGTGCTTGCCAGTGTGTCAACATCTGTTATTCCCGGCAGATTTTTCAGCTTCTGCCAAACTTCTTGATTTACGGCTCCGGCGGTTACTGCCTGTGTCATGAGTAATACCAGCAGTAAAGCCAGTCGCCCGATGGTCATTTTTTGTGTTTTCATTTTGTTTTTGTACATTAACGGGTTTATAATCCTTTTGCTTTTGCTTCGTTCCAGATGGCATCCATTTCCTCCAGCGACATGTCAGTCAGCTTCTGTCCCTGTTTGATGGTATGTTCTTCAAGGTAATTGAAACGGCGGATAAACTTCTGGTTCGTGCGTTCCAGCGCATTGTCGGGGTTGATTTTATAGAGCCGTGCGGCATTTATCAGGCTGAACATCACGTCGCCGAACTCGGCTTCCGCCTTGTCTTTGTCCATGTTTCCCACTTCGGCTTCAAATTCAGAAACCTCTTCTTTTACCTTCTCCCATACCTGTTCGCGTTCCTCCCAGTCGAAGCCCACGTTACGCGCCTTGTCTTGGATGCGGTACGCCTTGATGAGCGAAGGCAACGCCTGCGGAACACCGCTCAACACCGATTTGTTACCGTCTTTTTCCTTCAGTTTAATCTGTTCCCAGTTTTCCGATACCTTTTCGGCAGTATCCGCCTTTACCTCTCCGAATACATGCGGATGGCGGAATATCAGTTTGTCGCAGAGTTTGTCGCACACGTCCTTGATGTCGAAATCTCCGGTTTCGCTGCCTATTTTCGCATAAAACACCACGTGGAGCAACACGTCGCCCAACTCTTTACAGATGTCTTTCTTGTCATCTTTCATCAGCGCGTCACACAGTTCGTATACCTCTTCGATGGTATTGGGCCGTAAACTTTCATTGGTTTGTTTTCTGTCCCACGGACATTTTACGCGCAACTCGTCCAGCACGTCGAGCAGCCGCCCGAATGCCTCCATTTGTTCTTTTCTTGTATGTGTCATTGTTCTTTTTATTTGTATGAACCTGTCGAAACCCTCCCGCCCGGCGAAAACATGGAAGAAAATCTCCGCTCTCAGGTCGCTAAAAACGCTACCGTAAGCGTTGTTCGTTCCATGCGGTAAAGTTACCCGTTTCTACCCATAAGGTTACCCCGTTCTATGGGTAGCGTTTTTCCCGGCTTCCGGCAAGGCAGGAAACGTTTGAACAAGCCCTGTTTTAAAGTCAGGCAAAATTAAACAAAACATTTTAATAATTAAATACTTAATATATGGTATTGCTTGAGCCGTAGAAAAGTCGTACCTTTGCAGCGGTTTTAGAAATCTGCTGAACTTTCACTTTAATACATTTTATATTTATGACCATGAATTTTAAAGAAGGCCGTTGGAACCACGAAATTAACGTAACCGATTTCGTTAAGACGAATATTACCTCTTACGAAGGCGATGCGTCTTTTTTGGTGGGTGCAACAGAACGTACTAAAGCAGTGTGGAACAAATGTTTGGAGGCATTAGCCGAAGAACGTGCGAATAACGGAGTACGCTCGCTCGATCCGTCGACCGTTTCTACCATTACCTCTTTCGCTCCCGGATACATTGATAAGGAGAATGAAGTAATCGTTGGTTTACAAACAGACGAAGTATTGCGTCGGGCTATCAAACCTTACGGTGGCATTAAGGTGGTGGAAAAGGCATGTCGTGAAAACGGTGTGGAAGTTGACGCAAAAGTAAAAGACATATTTACGCATTATCGCAAGACGCATAACGATGGCGTGTTCGATGCTTATACCGAAGAAATTCGTTCGTTCCGCTCGTTAGGATTCCTTACCGGATTACCGGACAACTATGCCCGTGGTCGTATTATTGGCGATTACCGTCGGTTGGCGCTTTACGGACTTGACCGTTTGATTGAAGCAAAGCAGGATGATTTGCGTCATCTGACAGGACCGATGACGGACGCACGTATCCGCCTGCGTGAAGAAGTGGCGGAGCAAATCAAGGCGCTGAAAGAAATCAAGATATTGGGCGAACAGTACGGACTCGACCTGAGCCGCCCGGCTACAAACGCCCGCGAGGCAGTACAGTGGGTGTATATGGCTTATCTTGCTGCCGTGAAAGAACAAGACGGAGCAGCCATGTCGCTGGGTAACGTTTCGTCGTTCCTCGACATCTACATCGAGTACGATATGACTCACGGATTGCTGGACGAGGTTCATGCACAGGAATTGATAGACCAGTTTGTTATCAAGTTGCGCATGGTGCGCCACTTGCGTATGCAGGCTTATACCGACATCTTTGCCGGAGACCCCACTTGGGTTACGGAATCTATCGCCGGACGTTTCAACGACGGACGTGTAAAGGTTACCAAAACCTCGTTCCGTTTCCTCCAGACGCTGTATAACTTAGGCCCGTCGCCCGAACCGAACCTCACCGTGCTGTGGAGTCCGGAGTTGCCCGAAGGCTTCAAGCAGTTCTGCGCACAGGTTTCCATCGACACGTCTTCCATCCAGTATGAAAACGACGACTTGATGCGCGAGGTGCGCGGCTCTGATGACTACGGCATCGCATGTTGTGTGTCTTACCAAGACATCGGCCGCCACATCCAGTTCTTCGGTGCACGCTGTAATCTGGCAAAGGCATTGCTGCTTGCCATTAACGGCGGACGTTGCGAGAACACGGGTACGCTGATGGTGAAAGACATCCCCGTATTGAGCGGCGATGTGTTGAACTTCGAAGAAGTGTTGGCTAACTATAAGAAGGTGCTGAAAGAGATGGCTCGCGTGTATAACGAAGCGATGAACATCATCCACTACATGCACGATAAGTATTATTACGAAAAAGCGCAGATGGCGTTTGTTGACACCGATCCTGCCATTAACTTGGCTTACGGTGTGGCAGGTATGTCTATCGCTGTCGACTCGTTGTCGGCAATCAAGTATGCCAAAGTAACGGCAAAACGTAACGACATCGGTCTGACCGAAGGTTTCGACATCGAAGGCGAGTTCCCCTGCTTCGGTAATGACGACGACCGTGTAGACCATCTGGCTGTCGACCTGATTTATTACTTCGATGAAGAATTGAAGAAACTTCCGGTTTACAAGAACGCCAAACCTACCCTGTCTATTCTTACCATTACATCGAACGTGATGTACGGAAAGAAAACGGGAGCTACCCCCGACGGACGCGCCAAAGGCATCGCTTTTGCTCCGGGAGCCAACCCGATGCACGGACGCGACAAGAACGGTGCCATCGCTTCGTTAAGTTCGGTAGCCAAGCTGCGTTACCGCGACTCGCAAGACGGAATCAGCAACACGTTCTCTATCGTTCCGAAATCGCTGGGTGTAGATATGGAAAGCCGTATCGAAAACCTCGTAACGATGATGGACGGTTACTTCGTGAAAGGCGCTCACCACTTGAACGTGAACGTGTTGAACCGCGAAATGCTGGAAGATGCGATGGAGCATCCGGAGAAATATCCGCAGCTCACCATCCGCGTATCGGGCTATGCCGTAAACTTCATCAAGCTGAGCCGTGAGCATCAGTTGGAAGTTATTTCGCGTAGCTTCCACGAACGCATGTAATCAGAATTTTTAAACATACGGTAATCGGGCACGGAATATGCGGATAGACAGTCCCGCCTTCCGTGTCCGATTCTTTTTATCAGGATAACTTGAAAACGATAAAATAATTTATGATTAGAGTACATTCGTACGAATCGCTCGGCACGTACGACGGTCCGGGCATCCGCCTTGTGGTATTTTTGCAAGGATGTAATTTCCGCTGCCTGTATTGCGCCAATCCCGACACGATAGATGCCAAAGGCGAGAGTAAGGAAACTTCACCCGAAGAAATCTTGCGCATGGCGGTGAGTCAGAAACCTTTTTTCGGTAAGAAGGGCGGAATAACATTCAGTGGCGGCGAGCCTACCTTTCAAGCCAAATCGCTCGTACCGCTGTTTCGTCTGTTGAAAGAAGCCGGTATCCATATCTGTGTTGATACGAACGGCGGAATATGGAATAGCGATGTGGAAGAACTGTTTTCGCTGGCCGACCTTGTCTTGCTCGATGTGAAAGAGTTTAACAACGAACGTCACCGCTTGCTTACTTCGCGAGGCAACGAGCAGACGCTGAAAACTGCCGCATGGCTGGAGGCTCACGGCAAACCCTTTTGGTTGCGCTATGTAGCAGTACAAGGGTATAGTGCCTTTTCTGAAGACATTGAGGCGTTAGGCAACCATTTTAAAGATTACCGGATGATTGAGCGGGTGGAGATTTTGCCCTATCACACGCTGGGTGTGCATAAATACGAGGCAATGGGCATGACGTATCGCCTGACTAACGTTCCGGTAAATACTCCGCAGCAGTTAGACGAAATAAAACAGTTGTTCAGCAAGTATTTCAAAACCGTTTATGTGAATTAGCGAAAATTTTTGATAAAAAATTCGGAGGCTGTGCAGTATTCCATATATCGGGACATTTTATGGATGTCAATTGAAAGAAAACTATAACAAATGAGCTATATGGAGAAGATGTTAACTGCGGAAAGTGCCGTGATGGAAAAAACTGTTTCGCAAAAAGTAACCAGTAAGCAATTAGAAGCAAAGATTACTGCCTATACAGTTCTGTTTGCAGTAATCATCCTCAATGTATTATGGTGGGCAGGCAGCCGTTCGATTGTTCCGGAAAACGTTCCGGCAATGTCGACGTTAGAAACGGTGCAACATCCCCACTTGTATACTCAGATTGAGGTTCATCCCTAACTAAAAACAGGTGTGTTTTTTATCAGGCACGGATTACGCAACCCCTGAAAGTGAAGCGTAATTCGTGCCTGAGTTGTTTCAGAGCCTGTTTCAATTTAAACAGGCTCTGAAAGAGGATTATTCTGCATATTCAAGCAACAGTTCCATGATCTGACAAGCTGATTTGGCAACCGATGTACCCGGTCCGAAAATAGCCATTACGCCTGCTTGGTATAAGAAATCGTAATCTTGCGGAGGGATGACACCGCCTGCAAAAACCAAGATGTCTTCGCGTCCCAAACGTTTCAGTTCGGCTATGATTTGCGGAATCAGCGTCTTATGTCCTGCCGCCAATGACGATACGCCCACTGCATGTACGTCGTTCTCCACAGCTTCGCGCGCAGCCTCTTCCGGCGTTTGGAACAGCGGTCCCATATCTACGTCGAAACCACAGTCGGCAAATCCCGTAGCTACCACTTTTGCACCGCGGTCGTGTCCGTCCTGCCCCATTTTGGCAATCATTACACGCGGACGGCGACCCTCTTTCTTAGCAAATTCTTCGGTCAGTTCGCAAGCCCTTGCGAAGTCTGCATCCTTTTTACTTTCTGATGAATACACGCCTGATATAGTTCTGATTATTGCTTTATAACGTCCTACTACCGCTTCGCAGGCATCCGAGATTTCTCCCAGCGTAGCCCGTACCCGTGCTGCCTCTACTGCCAGCTCCAGCAGGTTTCCTTTTCCGGTTTTCACACATTCGGTAATTGCCGCCAGTGCGCGGTCTACTTCGGCTTGGTTTCGTCCCTCCTTCAGTCGGCGCAGGTTTTCTATCTGCTCTTGGCGTACGGCAGTGTTGTCTACTTCCAAGATGTCAATCGGGTCTTCTTTTTCCAAGCGATACTTGTTTGTACCCACGATGGTCTGTTCGCCGGAATCGATGCGAGCTTGCGTGCGTGCGGCAGCCTCTTCGATACGCATTTTGGGGATACCGGTTTCGATGGCCTTTGCCATGCCTCCCAAGCGCTCGATTTCCTGAATGTGTTCCCAAGCGCGGTGAGCCAGTTCGTTGGTCAGCGATTCCACGTAATAAGAACCACCCCACGGGTCTACGTTTTTACAGATTTGGGTTTCTTCCTGAATGTAAATCTGCGTATTGCGGGCGATACGTGCCGAGAAGTCGGTAGGCAGTGCAATCGCCTCGTCAAGCGCATTGGTGTGGAGTGACTGCGTATGTCCTAATGCTGCTGCCATAGCTTCGATGCAAGTACGTCCTACGTTGTTGAACGGGTCTTGCTCGGTGAGCGACCATCCCGAAGTCTGCGAGTGGGTACGCAGCGCCAGCGATTTCGGATTCTTCGGGTTAAACTGTTTCACGATTTTAGCCCACAACATACGTGCTGCACGCATCTTGGCAATTTCCATGAAATGGTTCATGCCGATAGCCCAGAAGAAAGACAGACGGGGAGCAAAGGCATCGATGTCGATACCGGCAGCCACTCCCGCGCGTAGGTATTCCAGTCCGTCGGCAAGCGTGTAAGCCAGTTCGATGTCGGCAGTAGCTCCTGCTTCCTGCATGTGGTATCCGGAGATAGAGATGGAATTGAACTTCGGCATCTTCTGCGAGGTATATTCAAAGATGTCGGAAATGATTTTCATGGAGAATGCGGGCGGATAAATATAAGTATTGCGCACCATGAACTCTTTCAGAATATCGTTTTGGATGGTTCCTGCCATCTCTTCCAACTTGGCTCCCTGTTCCAGTCCGGCATTGATGTAGAATGCCATGATAGGAAGCACCGCCCCGTTCATGGTCATGGATACCGACATCTTGTTCAGCGGAATACCGTCGAAAAGCACCTTCATATTTTCCAGCGAACAGATAGACACACCTGCCTTACCCACATCGCCCACTACGCGCGGATGGTCGGGGTCGTATCCACGGTGAGTCGGGAGGTCGAACGCCACAGACAGTCCCTTCTGTCCCGAAGCCAGATTACGGCGATAAAATGCGTTCGATTCTTCAGCAGTAGAAAATCCGGCATACTGTCGGATGGTCCACGGGCGGAACGTGTACATCATAGAATAGGGGCCGCGCAAGTAAGGAGGAATACCTGCCGCATAATCAAGATGCTCCATGCCCTCAAGGTCTTCTTTCGTGTAAACCGGTTTCACCTGAATCTGTTCGGGCGTTTTCCAGTTTGCTTCAATGCCGTTGGCTTTTTGCCACTCCATGCCGTTTTGCGGATGGAATCCGGCGAATATATCAATATGTTTAAAGTTGGGTTTCATAGATTTTAAGTTTGGAGGATTGCCTTATCAGCTTAATAACTTTTTATTGTATTCTTTCAGTGTCTCCAATACATTGCAACGAACGTGGATGAAGTTTTCGATGCCGGCGGCTTTCAGCTCGTCCATACATGCCGGTGCACCTGCTACGATGAACATGGCGCGGCCGTTCAGGGCTTTGAATGCCGGGATAGCGTATTCGGCGTATTCATCGTCGCTGGAACAGAGAACCACGATGTCGGCGTTCGCTTTCATGGCAGCTTCGATGCCTTCTTCCACGGTGGGGAATCCCAAGTTGTCGATGACTTCGTAACCCGCACAAGCAAGGAAGTTGCAAGAGAACTGTGCGCGTGCCTGACGCATAGCCAAGTTTCCGATGGTCAGCATGAATGCTTTCGGACGCTTGCCGGAATGTTCGGTTTCGAGGCGGAGCGCTTCAAACTCGCTGGCAGCGCGGTCAGTGTTCAGGGTGGCAAATTCGCCGGCCTCGTCGCCATGTCCGCAGCAGCACGCATGTTCCAGCGGAGCTTTCTCGCCTGCGGTTTCGTTGAAATTCGGATATTGATTGGTTCCCAACAAGATTTCTTTGCGTTTCGATACCGCTTCGTGGCGTGCGCGGTTGCTGCTGTTTACGGCGTTTTGCACGCTGCTGTCCAGCACGGCTTTCACCATACCGCCCGCTTCTTCCGTCTGCAAGAACAAATCCCATGCTTGCTTGGCGATAGACACGGTAAGGTTTTCAATGTAATACGAACCGGCAGCCGGGTCGACGATGCGGTTCAGGTGAGATTCTTCTTTCAACAGCAACTGCTGATTACGGGCGATGCGTTCAGAAAAATCGTTCGGTGTTTCGTATGCCTTGTCGAACGGAGTTACGGTGATTGAATCTACGCCCGCTATCGCTGCACTCATGGCTTCGGTTTGCGTGCGGAGCAGGTTTACGTGCGCATCGAACAGCGTCAGGTTGAACGACGAAGTTTCGGCATGTACCGCCATCTGGCAGGCACACTGGCAAGCGGGGTGATATTCGTTTACGATGTCTGCCCACAACATGCGCGCTGCACGGAATTTCGCAATCTCCATGAAGTAGTTGGAACTGATTCCGAAGTTGAATTTAATCTTTTTGGCAGCCAGATCAGCAGAGACTCCCGCCTCCGTCAGCCGGCTCAAATATTCGTTACCCCACGCTAAAGCATACCCCAATTCCTGATAAATATAAGCGCCTGCGTTGTTCAAGGCGAGAGAGTTGACCGCGATACACCGGAACTTGGGATAAGGAGCCATTACCTCAACCAATTCTTTGGCATTGGCTATCAGTCCGCTCACATTTTTACCCTTCTTCATCATCCGGCTGATGGGGTCGAAATCCAAAGAGCCTTGCAGCTTTTCAGGGTTGTAACCCTTTTCTTTGAAATATTCGGTCAGCAGCTTGGCTAACTCTACGGTATGCCGCTGGCAAGTCTTGAAGTTCAGTTCCACGCATTCGCAGCAAATATCTTTCAGTAACGTGCGGATATAATCGGCATTCAGGTCTTTTGCTTTGATATGAAAACCCAGCGAATCAATACCTTTGTTCAGCAAGTCGAGAGCTTTGGCATTGGCTTCAGCCGGATTGTCCACACGGATATCCTGCCGGACAAACCATGTATTGTCATCTTTCTTGTTGCCTCGGATGTAAGGATATTGTCCCGGAAGTCCTTCGGTTGTTTTCAGGCCCTCCAAATCTTCGCGGCGGTAGAAAGGTTTTACTTTAAATCCTTCGTTGGTTTTCCATACCAACTTCTTTTCGTAATCGGCTCCCTTCAGGTCTACCATGATTTTATCCATCCATTCTTGGGTTGTGACGGCTGGAAAATCCGAAAAGAGTTTTTCTTTACTATCTGCCATAGTGAATCAGTGTTTTTGTTGATATTAAATTAAGTCCCGATGTTTGGAAGCATCGGTTAGGGCAAATATACAAATAAAAGAAGAATGGAGGCAAGAAGAACAAAATATTTTAAGAAATTGTACAAATGTTTTGTGTACAAGGTTTTATTTCGCAGCAGAACCCGGCAGAAAGCAGGGTTTTCGCCAGGTTCCGGTTAGGGTGACAGGGGCTTGTGTCAGGATTAACGGATGAAGTCCCACTCGTCATCTCCTTCGTCGAAATGGTCTTCGCCATCGTCCCATTCTTTGTTAAACCGTCCGCCGAAGTAAATCCGTCCGTCATTCCACCGATCGTCGCTGTACCGGCGTATCACTTTGCCCCGTTCCGAAACGAGGTACATCCCGTCTCGTCTGCCGCAATCCACCTGTACAGCGAAATATCGTCCGCGTGGGGTTTCCAGAAGCTGGTTGTCGTTGTCGTCGATGTCGGAATAAGCAAATCCCGCACGTTTCAAGCCTACGATAACTCGTTCGGGCAACTGGTTCCGCCTTACTTCCCAAAGCGTATGAAGCCATTTTGCATTGCCGTCGAACAAGATTATTTTTTCTATGCCGTGATGTCTGATTTTTATTTCAACAAACCCGTCGTCGGTGTCTCTGTCAAGAATCCTGCATCCGGGATATTTTTGTTTGATGAAAGAATTGATGGCTCTTCGTGGCGGGACGTTTCTTTGTATGGAAGAAACGTTTACTTCATTTCTTTCTAACTTTAAATTGCCGGCATACGAATCGGTAAATGATAGCGCAATGCCTATCAAAGCTGCTGTGATAAAATGGTTTGTTCTCATAATCATCGGATTATATCGTGTTTCTGCAAAAATATGGATTTATTCGATAGAACGTGTTTTTGTTAACATTATTAATATAATTTGCTTAACTTTGTGTGGCTTTGTAGGAGCATAAAAAACGCTACCCGTAGAACCGGTGGTTTCTATGGGTAGCGTGAAGCAATTCTACCGCTTGTGCAGTGAGATGCTAACGGTAGTGTTTTGTGGAGGAATAGATCTGTCTGTTGACTGTTGGTTTTCAGTGTTTTAGAAATATTTCTCCAGTTTCTTTATCATCATGCCTAAACAGAATACTACCACGTGGTCTCCTTCTTGAATCATGGTATTACCTGTAACCAACATGCCTTCCCCGTTTCGGGTCAGTCCGCCGATGGTTGCGCCTTTAGGCAGCCCGATGTCTTTTACGGGAGCTTTTGTGATGCGCGACCCTGCCTTGACGGTAAATTCCGCTACGTCGGCATCGGCAAATGTCAGACACTTTACGTTTGAAACGTCGGCGTCCAGCATCATTTGATAGATATGGCTTGCGGCGATGAATTTTTTGTTGATAACCGTTCCGATGTCTAAACTTTCAGCCATGCTGATATAGTCGACGTTTTCTACCTGCGCAATCACCTTCGTAACGCCCATTCGCTTGGCAGCCAAACAAGCCAGAATGTTGGTTTCCGAGCTTCCCGTCAGTGCCACGAAAGCCTCGGTGTTGCGTATACCCTCCTCGCGCAGCAGTTCTATGTCGCGTCCGTCTCCGTTGATAATCATCACCTTGTCGTCTACCAGTTCGGTCAGGCGGTTGCAGCGGTTCAGGTCGTTCTCTATGATTTTGGCATGGATGTCTTCAGGCATATACTGCACCGTGCGCACGGCTATCCGGCTGCCTCCCATAATCATAACGTTATGTATGTCGGGTTCGTTTTCCTTTCCGGATATTTTGCGGATGTAAGGGATGTATTTCTTTGTTGTGGTAAAGTAAACTACATCGTTCAGCCGGATGGTGTCATCTCCTCGCGGGATAATCGTTTCGCTTCCGCGCTTGATGGCTACGATATGGAACGGGATGTTTTGTCCGCCCAGTTCGTGAAGCGGAACGTTCAGAATCTCAGCCGTTTCACGCATTTTAGTACCCAGCATTACCAATGCGCCTCCGGCAAATTCCCACCATTGGCGTATCCAGCTCAGCTTCACGGCATCTACGATTTCGCGTGCGGCGAGCATTTCCGGATAAATCAGCGAGTGTACGCCCAAGCGGGAAAAAAACTCTTTGTGTTTAGGCAGCAGGTACTCGTAATTGTCGATACGCGCTACCGTTTTCTTCGCTCCCAAGTTCGTGGCAAGCATACACGCGGTCATGTTTTGACTTTCGTAGGGAGTTACGGCGATAAACAAGTCGGCATTGGCTACTCCGGCTTCTTTTAAACCGTTAATCGAGGTTGGAGACAGGTTGACCGTCATTAAGTCGAGGTTGTTTCCCATCCGGCTTAACTTTTCGTCATCCTCGTCCATTAATATAATGTCTTGTTTTTCGCCCGAAAGCAGTTTGGCGAGGTGGGTTCCTACCGCTCCTGCGCCTGCAATGATGATTTTCATAAGTTTAACGTATGAATAATAGCATGATATATACTGTCTTCGTCAAAGCCACACAAGGCACGAAGTTCTTTTACTGTACCGTGTTGGATGAAACGGTCCGGGATGCCCAAGCGCTTTACGGCAGGTGTGTAACCGTGGTCTGCCATAAATTCAAGTAATGCGCTTCCCATGCCTCCTTTTAGCACACCGTCTTCTACCGTAATGACGTGTCGGAAGTTGCGTCCTATTTCGTGGAGCATCTCTTCGTCAATGGGTTTCAGGAATCGCAAGTCGTAATGTGCGATGCTGCATCCGGTTTCTTTCTCGGCACGCCGGATGGCTGCTGCGGCATCGTTTCCAATCGGTCCGATGGTTACTACGGCAAGGTCGGTGCCCGATTTCATTTTCCGTCCTTTTCCTATTTCAACCTCCTCTAACGGACAGTGCCAGTCGGTCAGCACCCCTCTTCCCCTCGGATAGCGGATGGCAAAAGGACCACGGTCGGGGAGTTGGGCGGTGTACATCAGCCGCCGCAGTTCATGTTCGTCGTAAGGCGAGGCGATGATGAGGTTCGGTATAGGGCGCAAGTATGCCAAGTCGAATGCTCCGTGATGCGTAGGCCCGTCCTCGCCAACCAGTCCGGCACGGTCAAGGCAGAACACCACGTTGAGTTTTAATATGGCAACGTCGTGGATGATATTGTCGTACGCACGCTGCATGAACGACGAATAGACGTTACAGAACGGCAGCAATCCTTCTTTAGCCATTCCTCCTGAGAACGTCACGGCGTGACCTTCGGCAATGCCGACATCGAAAGCCCGTTCAGGCATTGCCTTCATCAGAATGTTCATCGAACATCCGGAAGGCATGGCAGGCGTGACACCCACTATTTTGTCGTTCTGCCGTGCCAGCTCCAGCAGGGTATTCCCGAATACGTCTTGGAACAATGGAGGCATCCCTGTGGTATCTGCCACGATACGTTCGCCCGTTTCCTTATCGAATATGCCGGGAGCGTGCCACACGGTAGCCGCCTCTTCTGCCGGCTTGAATCCCTTGCCTTTCCGCGTATGAACGTGAAGCAGTTTCGGGCCTTTCATGTCTTTTATCTCCTTCAATACCCGTGTGAGCGCCGTCACATCATGTCCGTCCACCGGACCGAAATAGCGGATATTCATGCCCTCGAAAATGTTTTGCTGTTGCATGAGCATCGACTTCAGGCTGTTGTTGAAACGAATCAGGCTTTTGCGCCGTTCATCGTTCAGGATTCCCCAGCGATAAAGTTTTTTCGACAAAGCGTTCCGCAGGCGGTTATATCCTTCAGACGTATGCAGGTTAAGCAAATATTGCTTCATTCCCCCCACACTCCGGTCTATCGCCATGTTGTTGTCATTAAGAATGATAAGCAAATCATTGGGAGTAGACGACACGTTGTTTAACCCCTCGAAAGCCAGTCCTCCGCTCATGGAGCCGTCTCCGATAACCGCTACCACCCGGCGGTTTTCCTCTCCTTTCCGTGCCGCAGCCACAGCCATACCGAGTGCGGCGGAAATGGAATTGGATGCGTGTCCGCACGTAAACGTATCATATTCGCTCTCTGTCGGTGTAGGAAACGGACAAAGGCCGTTCAGTTTGCGGTTTGTATAAAAGATGTCTCTGCGTCCGGTCAGTATCTTATGCCCATACGCCTGATGCCCTACGTCCCACACGATGCGGTCGTAAGGAGTATTAAATATATAATGAATGGCAACCGTCAGTTCCACTACGCCTAAGCTCGAACCGAAGTGCCCCGGATTACGTGAAAGTTCGTCGATTATTTTATCCCGAAGCTCGGCACATACCCGTGGCAAAGCCTTGACGGGCAGTTGGCGCAAGTCGTCAGGAGAATCTATTTTATTTAACAATTCGTATGAAGTTTCTTCTTTCATTCCTGTTTCGTTAAACATTAATCGCACAAAATTAGCATAAATAAATAGATTGTACTTATTTTTGCGTAAAAAAGTACAGACACGCTTCCGTTGAGGCTTGGAAGAATATTTATTCGGGATGCTGAGACTTTTTCGAAAAAGAAACAAAATGTAAGAATCTTGCGATGATTTATGGAATTGAGAACTAAAGTAGAACTTCCTGTCGGACAATATGAAATCCGCCATGCCGATAAGTTAATGTTGTGGGGGTCGTGTTTTGCCGAAAATATCGGAGAAAAACTGGATACTTACAAGTTTACTTGTGACGTTAATCCTTTCGGCATTTTATATAATCCGCTGTCGATAGCCGAGGGCATCGCCCAGCTTTACCGCGGAAAACGATACACGGATGCCGATTTGCGTTACGACCGTGGGCAATGGTTCAGCCTGATGCACCACGGTTCGTTTTCGTCGCCCGATAAAGCAGTCTGCCTCGAAGCTATCAACCGCCGTATGGAAGCAGGGGAAGAGCATCTGAAACAGGCTGACTGGCTGTTGTTTACGTGGGGAACGGCACGTGTGTACGAGTGGTGTGAGGACAGGAATATCGTAGGCAACTGCCACAAGCTGCCGGAACGGTTGTTTACGCGCCGTCTGCTGGAGGTGGAAGAAATCGTATCCGTTTATACCACCATGCTGGGCGAGCTTAAACGCATGAATCCCCACCTGAAAATCCTGTTTACGGTAAGCCCCATCCGCCACGTCAGAGACGGGATGCACGGCAATCAGGTGAGCAAAGCCACGCTGCTGCTTGCTGCCGACTGTTTGTGCCGCCGGTTATCCTACTGCCATTATTTTCCTTCTTACGAAATCATGATGGACGAGTTGCGCGACTACCGTTTTTATGCCGATGATATGTTTCATCCCACTCCTCTGGCTGTTAATTATATTTGGGAATGTTTTTCCGATACAGCCTTCTCTGCCGATACCCGGATTGTGATGAAGCAATGGGATGAAATCCGCCGGGGACTCGCTCACCGCCCGTTCGATGCCACATCCGAGGCATATCGCAGCTTTTTAAGTCAAATACTGTTAAAGATTGAAAGACTAAAAGAAAAATTACCGTACTTAGACGCGGAAAAAGAAATCAAGTTATGTCGAGCAATATTGAAGAAATAACTCTTGTCACGGGTGCGGAGCGTCATGGAAACGCTTCGGCACAGATTGATTGGATTCTGACGGACAGCCGTTCGCTGTGCTTTCCGGAAGAAACCTTATTTTTTGCGTTGAAAACCAAGCGCAACGATGGACACAAATATATAGACGACCTTTATACGCGCGGAGTGCGCAATTTTGTGGTGAGTACGTTGCCCGAAAACATTGCACGTTATGCCGATGCCAACTTTCTGTTGGTGGCAGACCCGCTGAAAGCCTTGCAGAAGCTGGCAGCACGCCGGCGCGAGCAGTTCGATGTGCCGGTTATAGGCATCACCGGCAGTAACGGGAAAACGGTGGTCAAAGAGTGGCTGTATCAGTTGCTCAGTCCGGAACGTATCATCACCCGTTCGCCCCGCAGCTATAATTCACAGATAGGCGTGCCCTTGTCGGTATGGCTGATGAATGAACATACCGAGCTGGGTATCTTCGAGGCCGGCATATCCGAGATGGGAGAAATGGAATCTCTTACTCCGATTATCCGCCCCACCATCGGCGTGCTGACCAACATCGGGTGGGCGCATCAGGAAAACTTTTCCTCGCTGCAAGACAAGTGCATGGAAAAAGTACAACTGTTTAAAGACTGCGACGTGATAATTTATAACGGCGATAACGAGCTGATAAGCAGCTGCATTGCAAAATCGCTCTTCACGGCACGTGAAATAGCATGGTCGATGAAAGACAGCGAACGCCCGCTCTTCATTGAGAAAATACAGAAAGACGATACCGGAACCACCATTAAATACCGCTACTTGGGGTTCTTCAAAGAATACCGCATCCCTTTTATTGACGATGCTTCCATCGAAAACTCGCTGAACTGTCTGGCAGTGGCGCTTTACCTGATGGTGTCGCCCGAACTTATCGCCGAACGGATGGCACGGTTAGAGCCGATTGCCATGCGTCTGGAAGTGAAAGAGGGAAAGAACGGATGCGTATTGATTAACGACAGTTACAACTCCGATTTTGCTTCACTGGACATTGCACTCGACTTTATGGCGCGTCGTTCCGAAGACAAACACCGTAAGCGTACCTTGATTTTGTCGGATATTCTTGAGAGCGGACAAACCAGCAAACTGCTTTACCGGCAGGTGGCAGACTTGGTACACAGCCGTGGCGTAAACCGCATTATCGGTGTGGGGAAAGAAATCTCCGAATCGGCATCGCGGTTTGAAATAGAAAAATCGTTCTTCCGCTCTACCTCCGAATTGTTGGAGTCCGGAATCCTGAACGGGCTGCGTAACGAAGTGGTACTTATCAAAGGAGCACGGGCTTTTCATTTCGACACGATAACCGACTTGCTGGAACTGAAAGTACATGAGACCATTCTGGAAATCAATCTGAACGCTTTGGTTGACAACCTGAATCACTATCGTAATAAGTTGAAGCGTCAGGATACCAAAATGGTTTGCATGGTGAAAGCATCGGCGTACGGGGCAGGTTCATTCGAAGTGGCGAAAACGCTTGAAGACCAGCGTGTAGATTACTTGGCAGTGGCTGTTGCCGATGAGGGAGCCGACCTTCGCAAAGCAGGTATCCAAAGCTCCATTATCATCATGAATCCTGAAGTAACCGCTTTCCATACCATGTTCGATTACAAGCTCGAACCCGAAGTTTACAGTTTCCACTTGCTGGAAGAACTGATAAAAGCCGCCGAACGTGAGGGCGTGACCAACTTCCCGATTCATGTGAAAATAGATACAGGAATGCACCGGCTGGGTTTTGCACCCGAAGATATGTCCCGATTGGTGGAACGCCTGCATCGACAGAGTGCCGTGATTCCACGGTCGGTATTCTCGCATCTGGCAGGCAGTGACGATGCCCGTTTCGATGCCTTTACCCGCCGCCAGATAGAGACGTTCGAAGCTGCCGCCGCCGAACTGCAAGCAGGATTCAATCATAAGATTCTGCGTCACATCTGTAACACGGCTGGTATCGAGCGTTACCCCGGCGCACAGTTTGACATGGTTCGTCTGGGCATCGGACTGTACGGGGTAGACCCCTTTACCAATAAAATGCTTCATAACGTTACTACCCTGAAGACTACCATTCTCCAGATACGCGACGTTCCGGCAGAGGAAACCGTGGGCTACAGCCGGAAGGGAATCCTGAACCGCGATTCGCGCATTGCAGCCATCCCCATCGGATATGCCGACGGATTGAACCGACACTTGGGTAACGGACATGCCTACTGCCTTGTGAACGGACAGAAAGCTCCTTACGTGGGCAATATCTGTATGGATGTATGTATGATAGATGTGACAGACATCGACTGTAAAGAGGGCGATAAGGTGATTATCTTTGGCGACGACCTGCCTGTAACGGTGTTGTCAGACATTCTTGAAACCATCCCTTACGAGGTATTGACCAGCGTATCCAATCGCGTAAAACGCATTTATTACCAAGATTAACCCCATGAACATTATTCGATTTTGTAAGAACTGGACACTCCCGATAGCAATGGCATCGGGAGTGTTGCTTTATGTGGTCTACGTAAACATTCCCGCGCTTGCCCCGACCAAACCTTTTGTGGCACGTGCCGTCGACATCATTCAGCCGCTGCTGATATTCACGATGCTGTTTCTTGCCTTCTGTAAGATTAGCCTGCACGACCTGCGCCCCTGCCGCTGGCATTTGTGGCTGCTGCTGATACAAGGCGGGAGTTTCTCGCTGATGGCATTGCTTCTTATACTCTTGCCCCACTTCCCCGCACGCATCTTGGTAGAGGGTGCCATGCTCTGCATGATATGTCCTACGGCTACTGCTTCCGCCGTGGTAACACGCAAGTTGGGAGGCGATGCCGGACACATCACCACCTACATTATCCTCGCCAACCTGCTGACTTCGTTTCTTGTGCCCCTGCTGCTTCCTTTGGTGCATCCGCAGCCGGGTGTAAGTTTCGCAAGCGCCTTTACGCTTACGTTAGGCAAAGTCTTTCCGCTGCTGCTCTGTCCGTTTGTGGCAGCCATCCTGTTGCGCTACCTTTGTCCCAAGCTCCATGCGCGTGTCGCCGAGTATCAAGACCTCTCGTTCTACCTGTGGGCAGTAGCCCTTACCATCGCCATTGCGGTTACGGCTAAAAGTGTGGCTCACAGCGATGTCTCTTTCTGGTATCAGGCAGGACTGGCAGTAATATCACTCGTGTGTTGCGCTTTACAGTTTATTTTCGGGAAACGCATAGGCAGTGTGTATGGCGATTCCATTACTGCCGGACAAGCATTGGGACAGAAAAATACCGCCCTCGCCATTTGGATGGGATATACGTTTTTCACTCCCGTAACCTCCCTTGCCGCCGGCTTTTACAGCGTATGGCATAATGTGGTCAATTCGTATCAGCTCTATCGTAAGCGGAAAGAGGAAGCATCGTCTGCCTCGGAATAAGCGAAACGATACCCTGTGGCGATAAATCATAACGGATTGTGCGGTTTTACTGATTTTCTTTTCTTTATATTATGTAATTTGCGTATATTTGCAGCTAAGTGGTTATTTTATAGCAAATACAGATAACTTAAAACAACGATTACTATGGATTGCACGAATATCATTGGCGAAAAGATTAAATCGCTCAGAACACTCAAGGAAATAAGCATTGAAGAATTGGCGGAACGCTCGGAACTGACTGTCGACCAAATCCGCCGCATTGAAGATAACATCGACATCCCTTCGCTGGCTCCGCTAATCAAGATAGCACGGACGCTGGGGGTACGTCTGGGAACGTTCCTCGATGACCAGCCCGACGAAGTGGGAGCCGTAGTTTGCCGTCAGGGAGAAGCCGACGATACGGTGAGCTTCTCGAACAATGCCGTCGATGCCCGCCAGCACTTGCATTATCACTCGTTGGCACGCAGCAAGACCGACCGTCACATGGAGCCGTTTGTCATTGACATCGATGCCGGAGAAAACGAGGATTTCCGCCTCTCGGCACACGAGGGAGAGGAATTCATTCTGGTGATGAGCGGTAAGCTGGAAGTGAATTACGGTAAACAGACGTATGTATTGAGCGAAGGAGATACGATTTATTACGACTCCATCGTGCCACATCACGTACATGCTTACGAAGGACAGGCGGCGCGCATTCTTGCGGTAATTTATACTCCCATTTAATCTCTAAAACCCAACGGCTATGTTACAACTCTCTGAAAGAACTTTAGGCGACTGGCTGGAGCATTGGGCGGAAACCACTCCCGATAAGGAGTATTTGGTGTATTCCGACCGTAACCTGCGTTTTACATGGAGCCAGTTTAACCGGCGTGTAGACAATATGGCGAAGGGATTGCTTGCCATCGGTGTGAAAAAAGGTACACACGTGGGGATATGGGCTGGCAACGTCCCCGACTGGCTTACTTTCCTTTATGCCTGTGCCAAGATAGGGGCGGTGGCAGTAACGGTGAATACCAGTTATAAGCAAGCGGAGCTGGAGTATCTTTGCAAGAACTCTGACATGCACACGCTTTGCATCGTGAACGGCGAGAAAGACAGTAACTTTGTTGACATGACTTACACCATGCTGCCCGAACTGAAAACTTTCGAGCGCGGACACATGAAGAGCAAACGTTTTCCGTGTATGCGCAATGTGGTTTACATCGGGCAGGAGAAGTATCGCGGTATGTATAACACGGCGGAGATTCTGTTGCTGGGAAATAACATCGATGATGAGGAGTTGCGCCAAGCACGCAGCAAGGTAAACTGCCACGACACGGTGAATATGCAGTATACTTCCGGAACTACGGGATTCCCCAAAGGCGTTATGCTTACACATTATAATATTGCAAACAACGGCTTCCTCACAGGTGAACACATGAAGTTTACTGCCGATGACAAACTCTGTGTATGTGTGCCGCTGTTCCATTGTTTCGGTGTGGTACTTGCTACGATGAACTGCCTCACGCATGGATGTACGGAGGTGATGGTAGAGCGGTTCGATCCTCTGCTGGTGCTGGCATCCGTACACAAGGAACGTTGTACTGCCCTTTACGGTGTGCCTACCATGTTTATTGCCGAGCTTCATCATCCGATGTTCGACATGTTCGACCTCTCGTGTCTGCGCACGGGCATCATGGCAGGTTCGCTCTGTCCTGTAGAACTGATGCGTCAGGTGGAAGAAAAGATGTTTATGCGCGTAACCAGTGTGTACGGGCTTACCGAGACTTCGCCGGGAATGACTCACAGCCGTATCGACGACGATGCGGAAGTGCGCTATAACACCGTAGGACGCGATTACGAATTTACCGAAGTGCGCGTTATCGACCCCGAAACGGGCGAAGAATGTCCCGTAGGCGTGCAGGGTGAAATGTGTAACCGGGGATATAACACCATGAAGGGGTATTATAAGAATCCCGAAGCTACAGCCGAGGTTATCGATAAGGACGGTTTCCTCCATTCGGGCGACTTGGGTGTGAAAGACGAAAACGGCAATTACCGCATCACGGGGCGTATCAAAGACATGATTATCCGTGGCGGTGAAAACATCTATCCGCGCGAGATAGAAGAGTTCCTGTATCAGATGCCGGGTATCAAGGATGTGCAGGTAGCCGGAATCCCTTCGAAGAAATACGGTGAAGCGGTAGGTGCTTTCATCATCCTTCACGACGGATACACGATGAACGAGTTCGACGTGCGTGAGTTCTGTCAAGGCAAGATAGCCCGCTATAAGATTCCGAAATACATCTTCTTCGTGAAAGAGTTCCCGATGACCGGAAGCGGGAAAATACAAAAATTCAAGTTGAAAGATGTCGGACTGGAATTATGTAAGCAGCAAGGAATAGAAATTATCTGATAACCGACGGTGGCTGTCATAACAGAATCCCGCCGTACCGTCTGAGATGTGCATCCGGACGGTGCGGCGGGATTTCGTTATTTACAAGCTCAGCTTACTGAAGTTTCAGTTTCTTGAGTGCATCTAATAGTGCATCGTTTTCGGGGCGCGTGCCGATGGTAATCCGCAGGCAGTCTTTACAGAGTGTGATGTTGCTCCGGTTCCGCACGATGATACCCTGACTCACCAAGTAATCGTAAATTTTCTTGGCATCGGTAACCCGCGTCAGGAAGAAATTGGCATCCGTAGGATATACATGCTGACAGCAGGGGAGTTTCTTGAACTCACGGACGAGGCGGGTACGCTCTTCGAGCAGCGAGCTGACCCATTCCTTTACCCGGTAATGCTGCTCCATCATCCGCACCGCCTCTTGCTGCGTCAGCCTGTTCACATTATACGGATATTTTATTTTATTTAAAATGCCGATGATGTCGGCGTGGGCAAATGCCATGCCGAGGCGGATGGCAGCACATCCCCATGCTTTCGAGAACGTTTGAAGCACCACCATGTTGGGGTATTTCTCCAAGTCGAGCAGGAACGAAGGAGCATCGGAAAAGTCGGCATACGCCTCGTCGATAATCACCAGTCCTTCAAATCCCTGCAAGAGCGCGATAATCTCTTCCCTGCACAGGTTGTTCCCCGTCGGGTTGTTGGGCGAGCAGAGAAAGATGAGTTTCGTGTGTTCGTCCGAAGCCGCCAGCAGCGAGTCTGCCGTAAACTGGAAATTCTCATCAAGCTGCACTTTACGGTACTCCACATCGTTCACCTCGGCACACACCTGATACATGCCATACGTAGGGTCGATAGCCACCACGTTGTCTACCCCCGGACGGCAGAACGCCCGATACATCAGGTCGATGGCTTCATCGCTCCCGTTTCCGAGGAAAAGCTGTGAGGGCAGCACCTTCTTGACCGGTGCAATCAGGTTTTTCAGTTCCTTTTGCAGCGGGTCGGGATAACGGTTGTTAGGCGTGTTATACGGGTTCTCGTTGGCATCCAAAAAGATAGATGCCTCTGCGCCACTATACTCGTCGCGTGCCGATGAGTAAGGCTTCAGCGCCCAGATGTTCGGGCGAGTCAATTCTTGTAACGGTTTCATAGTTTGTTCTGAGGGTTAAAAGCCAATCGGACACTCACGGCATTCTTATGCGCGTCTAAATACTCGTTGGCAGCCAATACTTCGATGGCAGGACCTATCATGCGGATACCTTCCTGCGTTACTTCTTGGAACGTGATTTTGCGGATGAAACTATCCAGACTTACGCCGCTGTATGCCTTTGCGTAGCCGTTGGTGGGCAGCGTATGGTTCGTGCCCGACGCATAATCGCCCGCACTTTCCGGCGAGTAAGGGCCGAGGAATACCGAACCTGCGTTGACGATGCGTTCCGCCGTCTGCTGGTAATCTTTTGTTTCGATAATCAGGTGTTCGGGCGCATACTCGTTCACCATGTCGACAGCCTCGTCCATCGTGCGCACCAGTATCAGTTTGCTGTTGGCGAGCGACTTCTCGGCGATGCCCTTGCGCGGAAGCTGTTCAAGCTGGCGCTGTACTTCTCCGGTCACTTCACGCAGCAATGCCTCCGAAGTGGTAATCAGTATCGCCTGACTGTCGGTTCCGTGTTCCGCCTGCGAGAGCAGGTCGGCAGCCACGAAAGCAGGTTGCGCCATCTCGTCGGCAAGCACCGCCACTTCCGACGGACCGGCAGGCATGTCGATAGCCACATCGCGCAGTGACACCTGCTGTTTGGCAGCCGTAACATACTGGTTGCCCGGTCCGAATATCTTGTACACCTTCGGGATGCTGCTCGTTCCGTATGCCATTGCCCCGATAGCCTGCACACCTCCCGCCTTGAATACCCTGCTTACGCCTGCCACCTTTGCCGCGTACAAGATGGCGGGGTGGATTTTCCCGCTCCGGTCGGGAGGCGTACAGAGAATGATTTCCTTGCATCCGGCTATCTGGGCGGGAGTGGCGAGCATCAGCACGGTAGAGAACAGCGGCGCCGTTCCGCCGGGAACGTACAGACCCACCTTTTCGATAGCCACCGCTTTCTGCCAGCACGTAACGCCCGGCAGCGTGGTAACCCGTTTCCCCTCAAATTTCTGGGCAGCGTGAAACGTGCGGATGTTGTTAAAAGCCAGCATGATGGCAGCTTTCAGCTCGATGCTTACCGCTTTTTCGGCATCGGCAAATTCCTGTTCGCTCACGGCGAGCGATTGAAGCGTTACTTTGTCGAATTTCTCTTCGTACTCCATTACCGCCCGGTCTCCCTCGGTGCGTACGCGGTTCAGAATTTCGAGTACCGTGTCGCGCAGCGTGTCGGTATTCATCACGGGGCGTTTCAGCAGTTCGTTCCATGCAGAACGTTCGGGATAAGTTATGATATTCATGGCATTCCGTTCTATGTAGTAAGGTTAAATAATCATTTTCTCGATGGGTAACACCAGTATGCCCTGTGCGCCCAGCGCCTTCAGCTTACCGATGATGTCCCAGAAACACTTCTGGTCGAGCACCGTGTGTACGCTGCTCCATCCCTCGGTGGCAAGCGGCATCACGGTGGGACTCTTGATGCCCGGCAGCACGCCGATGATGTCTTTCACCCGCTCGGTGGGAGCGTTCATCAGCACATACTTCTTGTCTTCGGCAGCCTTTACAGCATCAATGCGGAACAGCAGCTCTTTGAGCGTTTCCTTTTTCTCGTCGCTGAGGCTCTTGTTCCCGATGAGCAACGCTTCGCTCTTCATCACCACCTCTACCTCTTTCAGGTTATTGCTGATAAGCGTAGAGCCGGAGCTTACGATATCGAAGATAGCGTCTGCCAGTCCGATGCCCGGAGCTATCTCCACCGAACCGGTAATTACGTGGATTTCCGCATCGATTCCGTTCTTGTCCAAGAAGCGTTGCAGGATGCCCGGATACGACGTGGCTATTTTCTTTCCCCGGAACCACTCCAGCCCCTCGTAATTCTCCTCTTTATGGATGGCGAGCGACAGGCGGCATTTGCTGAAGCCCAAGCGGTAGATGATGTCGGCATTTTCATTTCGTTCTACAAATTCGTTCTCGCCCACGATTCCCAAGTCGGCTACTCCGCTTGCCACACACTGGGGGATGTCATCGTCGCGCAGAAACAAAACCTCCACCGGGAAGTTGGACGACTGGGTGAGCAAGGTACGTTTCGAAGTCGACAGCTTGATGTCGGCTTCCGCAAGTAAGGTCATTGTGTCATCAAACAACCGACCTTTTGATTGTACAGCAATTCTAAGCATATCTTTTTATGTATTTATGAAGTTGTCAAATAACCGGTTAAATTTCCCGACCAACTGAAACATGGAAGAAATCCGCAGCCGATATCCCTCCCGAAAACGCTACCGTTAGCACTCCCCCTTCCAAGCGGAAGGGTTGCCCCTTCTTACCCGTAGGATTCATCGGTTTATCGGATAGAATTTTTTCAAGCTCCGGACAACGCCGGACACCGTGTTTCTTCAATCCCGGAAATAAAAAAAGGCTCGCCGTTGGTAATGGGCAAGCCTTTGCGTTTTTTTCTTGTTACATACACGCCGTATCAGCCTACCGCATAAACGTTAGGTAATGATGATGCACGTGGTATGTAGCTGTAATATTCATGATTATCTTTGTTTGTTTTTGGCAAAAGTAAAGTCTGTTGGCGAGATTTCCAAATAATTATCAGAAAAAGTTTTGATTTTCTTTCAAATCATCCGTTGAGGGATGTTTTCGGTTACTTTACCGGGTCGGTGTCCTCGTCTTCGGTGAAACATCCGTTGAAGTACATCTCCTCGCGTGCCTTTTCTTTCGAGAAAGTGAAATACGTACATACGGCTTGTGTGCAAACCTCACCCGCCCGATTGCTGATGCTTGCGGTAACGGTGACAAGGTTACGGCGTTGTTCTTTCACGCTCGCCCGCAAGACGAGGTACTCATCGGTAGTCATCACAGGTTTCAGGTAGCGCGTTTCCATCTTCGAGGTAACCCCCGTCGTCTGAAGTTTAAGCGCGATGGCCCACGCACAGATTTCGTCGAGCAACACCGCCTGAATTCCTCCGTGAAGCGTGTCTTTCCATCCCTGATATTTAGGTTCGGGATGCCAGAAGCTCACCACCTCGTCGCCGTCTTCGTAAAACTCCATTTTTACGCCGGCTTCATTCTCCGGAGCACACCCGAAACAGAAATACCCCTTTATCCCTTTCCACGGGTTGATAATTTTTTTCATGGCAGCCTCTCCCGTTTACATTTCGTAATCCACGCAGGCGCGACCGTCCTTCGCGTCCTTCAGTATGCCGGCAGCCGCCACGTGGTCGGGATGCACGGCGTAAGCCTTCACGTCGTCCAGCGAGTCGAACGTACTGTCTAAGCAGATGTCCCACTGCTCATCGGGGTTGATGTTCAGTCCCACCCGTATATCGCGTATAAAATCAATTTTTTGAGGCAAGGCTTCGATAGCTGCCTTGAAACGGTTCATTACGTCGGCTTTTTCCGCGCTTGTCAGGCTTTCTTTCAGTTTGAATAAAACAATGTGTTTGACCATAGTTGTTTATTTTATGAATTATCGTAATTTTGTATATTGCAAATATATAACTAATTATTGAAACGAACCATGATTATTATCGGAATTGCAGGAGGTACAGGCTCCGGGAAAACAACTGTGGTGAGAGAAATCGTTGCAAGTCTGCCCGAGGGCGAAGTGGCAGTTCTTCCGTTAGATTCTTATTATAAAGATAGCAGCCACGTGCCTGTGGAGGAACGGCAGAGTATTAATTTCGACCATCCGAATGCGTTCGACTGGGATTTGCTGTCTGAGCATATCTCCATGCTGCGCCGCGGTGAGGCTATCGAACAGCCGGTGTACTCGTTTTTGACGTGTACGCGCCAGCCCGAAACCATCCACATCGAACCGCGCAAGGTAGTTATTATCGAAGGGATTCTGGCACTGAGCGACAAGCAGCTTTGCGACTTGATGGACTTGCGTATTTTTGTGGATGCCGACCCTGACGACCGGTTGATACGGGTTATACAGCGCGACGTGATAGAACGCGGGCGAACTGCCGAGGCGGTGATGGAACGCTACGAAAAGGTGTTGAAGCCCATGCACTTGGAGTTTATCGAACCTGCCAAGCGGATAGCCGACCTGATTGTTCCGCAGGGAGGGCATAACCGCAAGGCGATTGAGATATTGAAGATGTATATCGAAAAAATAGTAGGGCGATGAAAACCGTTCCGTTTGCGTATGTATGCGTGGTGTTGTGCCTGTTACTTGCCGCTTGCGGAAAGAGTAAGGAAGAGGCGGTAGACTTGCCGCAAATCATCGAGCGCGGAGAATTGACCGTACTCACTGTCAGCGGTTCTACTTCGTACTTCAATTACCGGGGAGAGCCGATGGGATTCCAGTACGAGCTGGCGCAACAGTTTGCGCGTTCGCTCGGAGTGAAGCTCAATGTGAAGATTGTGAAAGATGAAAATGCACTGGTAGACAGCCTGCTGGCGGGAAAAGGCGACTTGATAGCGTATAATCTTGCCGTAACCAACCGGAGGAAGGATAAACTGATTTATTGCGGCGAAGAAAATATTACGCATCAGGTCATCGTGCAACGGAGGGGGAAAAATGTGCTGACCGACGTGACTCAGCTCGTAGACCGCGACGTGTACGTCAATCCCGGTGTATACCGGGTTCGGCTTGCGAATCTGAATAAAGAGCTGGGTGGGGGAATCCGCTTACATGTCATGCCTGCCGACAGCGTTTCGGCGGAAGGGCTGATTACGCAGGTGGCGGAAGGGGTAATCGACTATACGGTGGCAACCAACGAGGTGGCGCGTATCAATAAAACCTATTATCCCAATCTTGACATCCGACTGAAGATTAGTTTCGACCAGCGTTCATCGTGGGCGGTGCGGAAAACATCGCCACGGCTTGCCGAGGCTGCCGACAAGTGGCACAAGGAAAACATCAACTCAGCCGAGTTCCGTGCCAGTGCGCAGCGTTATTTCGAGCTGAACAAACACGTTTCCCACGGTGCCATCCTCTCGGTGGCGGACGGGAAAATTTCGGTGTACGATGATTTGTTCCGTAAATACGCCAAGCAGATAGGCTGGGACTGGCGGTTGCTGGCGTCTCTTGCCTATACCGAATCGAATTTCGACCCCAACGTGACCTCGTGGGCAGGGGCAAAAGGACTGATGCAACTGATGCCGGCAACTTCGCGTGCTATGGGAGTGCCCGCCGGCAAGGAGAACGATCCGGAAGAAAGCATACGTGCGGGAGTGAAGTTGATAGCGGCATTACAGCAGATTTTTAAGAAAGTAGACGACCCGGCAGAGCAAGTGAAGTTTGTGCTTGCCGCCTACAATGCCGGAGCGGGACACGTGACCGATGCCATCGCGCTGGCACGGAAATACGGGAGAGACCCTTACGTGTGGGAGCATAACGTGGCACATTACATCTTGCTGAAAAGTAACGAAGAGTTTTATCAAGACCCCGTATGTAAGAACGGGTATTTCCGTGGGACGGAAACCTACAATTTCGTTCGCGAGGTGCTTGAACGCACAGAAGTATACAAAGAAAAAATAAGGAGTTGAATACCCTCCGGACGGGTGGCAAAAAAACGACACCCCTGCTTTCACGACGGTTGCCGGAAGCAGGGGCGCGCTGTTTATAAAAATTATCGGATGTTGTTCACTTTAATCAAATATTCGGCAATCTGTACCGCATTGAGCGCCGCACCCTTCTTGATTTGGTCGCCCACAATCCAGAATGTCAGTCCGTTTTCATTGGCAAGGTCCTTGCGTATACGTCCCACATATACCGGATCTTTGCCGGCAAGGAAAAGCGGCATCGGGTATTCTTTCTTTTCCGGATTATCCATCAGCACCAGTCCTTCGCCGTGAGCAAACGCCTCGCGTGCTTCTTCTACCGACACGGGACGTTCGGTTTCAATCCAGATGCTTTCAGAGTGAGAACGAAGTGCAGGCACACGTACACACGTTGCGCTCACTTTTACATCGGAGTGCATGATTTTACGTGTTTCGTTATACATCTTCATTTCCTCTTTCGTATATCCGTTATCGGTAAACACGTCGATTTGCGGAATCAGGTTAAACGCCAACTGGTATGCAAATTTTTCTACCGTTACCGGTTCGCCGGCCAATACTTGGCGGTATTGTTCGTAAAGCTCATCCATAGCTGCCGCACCTGCTCCGCTGGCTGCCTGATAAGTCGATACATGCACGCGCTTGATGTGAGTCAGGTTTTCGATAGCTTTCAGCGCCACAACCATCTGAATCGTCGTACAGTTGGGGTTGGCAATGATGCCGCGCGGACGGTTCAGCGCATCTTCGGCATTCACTTCGGGAACCACCAGCGGAATATCTGCATCCATACGGAATGCGCTTGAGTTATCAATCATCACAGCCCCGTATTTGGTAATGGTATCGGCAAACTCTTTCGAAGTTCCGGCTCCGGCAGAAGTGAAAGCAATGTCTACACCTTTAAAGTCATCGTTGTGCTGCAAGAGTTTTACTTCGATTTCTTTTCCTCGGAAAGTGTATTTTCGTCCGGCGCTGCGTGAAGAACCGAACAATACCAACTCGTCTATCGGGAAGTTTCTCTCATCGAGCACGCGCAGGAACTCTTGTCCTACGGCTCCGCTCGCACCAACAATTGCTACTTTCATTTTCGTTGTCTTTAAAAATAATGGTTATCGTTTGTTTGTTCTACCGCGAGGAGTACGCCAACGCATCACGTTTGTCGTTTCGTGTCTTTGTGTCTCCTTCGTCAAGGTTTCTGCTGCAAAAATAAAACATTTTGAAATAATAATCGGGAGGTATTGAAGATTTTTCGTATTTTTGTTCCTAAAAACGGATTAAACTATACGCATTTTATGAAGGAATGGTTCGAATGGATAAATTTTGATATTGCATTTCCGATAACTGACCCCACGTGGATTTTCTTTCTGGTTTTGGTGATAATTCTGTTTGCTCCTATCCTGTTAGAGCGTTTGCGCATACCGCACATCATCGGCATGATTTTGGCCGGGCTGGTTGTGGGAGAGCATGGGTTTAATATTCTTGCACGCGACAGCAGTTTCGAACTTTTCGGCAAAGTGGGATTGTATTATATCATGTTTCTTGCCGGACTTGAGATGAACATGGAGGACTTTAAGAGCATCCGTATGAAAGCGACGGTACTGGGCTTGCTTGCCTTTATTTTTCCGTTGGGCATCGGTATCTGGACGAATCTTCATCTGCTTGACTACGGGCTGATTACTTCGGTATTGCTGGCAAGTATGTATGCCTCGCATACGCTGATAGCCTATCCGATAGTGATTCGGTACGGCATTAACCGGAACAGGGCGGTGAGCATTGCCGTGGGAGGTACGGCGGTAACGGATACGCTGACGCTGCTGGTGCTGGCGGTCATAGCAGGCATGTTCAACGAAAAAGGTATTTCGGAGATGTTCTGGGTATGGCTGGTGGTCAAGGTAGTGGTACTCAGTGTGGTGATAATGTACACATTTCCGCGCATCGGACGCTGGTTTTTCCGCCGTTACACCGATAATGTGGTGCAGTTCATCTTTGTGCTGGCAATGGTGTTCTTAGGTGCGGGACTGATGGAACTTATCGGTATGGAGGGCATCTTGGGAGCGTTCCTCGCCGGACTGGTGCTGAACCGCCTTATTCCTCACGTGTCTCCGCTCATGAGTCATCTGGAGTTTGTGGGCAATGCGCTGTTTATCCCTTATTTCCTGATAGGTGTGGGGATGCTGATTAACGTCAACGTGCTGTTCGGGCATATCGACTCGATAAAGGTGGCGGGTGTGATGATTGTGGTGGCGCTGCTGGGCAAGTGGATTGCCTCATGGGTTACACAGAAAATCTACGGAATGAAGGCTTTAGAGCGTGAACTGATGTTCGGTTTAAGCAATGCGCAGGCGGCGGCTACGCTGGCAGCGGTGATGGTGGGATATAACATTATCCAGCCCAACGGCGAGCGGTTGCTGAACGAAGATGTACTGAACGGAACCATTCTTCTCATATTGGTAACGTGTGTAGTCAGCTCGTTTATAACCGAACATGCGGCGAAGCGCGTGGCGATGAGTGATGCCGAGCTGAATGAGGAAAAAGGACAGGAAAAGGAACGTTTCCTTATCCCGGTGGCAAACCCCGAAACGTTAGACCGCCTGATGGGGCTGGCGATGGTGGTGCGCGATGAAAAGCAGATAAATAACCTTGTGGCTCTTAACGTGATAAACGATAATAACGACTCGGTGAAGCAGGAGATGAAGGGAAGGCGCAGCTTGGAGCGGGCGGCGCAAATTGCTGCCTCGGCAAATGTCATGCTGAAAACGGTGAGCCGCTTCGACTTGAATATTACCACGGGTATCTTACACACGGCGAAAGAAAACGAAGCTACGAGCATCATCATCGGGCTGCATCATAAAGCAAGTATCGTCGACTCCTTTTTCGGAAATCTGACCGAGAATCTGCTGAAAGGTACTTACTTGCAGGTGATGATTGTTCGCTTTCTTATTCCGGTGAACACGCTTCGCCGTATCATCGTGGCGGTTCCGCCCAAAGCCGAATTCGAACATGGGTTCGTAAAATGGATAGTCCACCTCTGCCGCATGAGCAGTCAGCTGGGGTGCCGGTTACACTTCTTTGCCCACCCGCAGACGCTGGGCTACATCAAAGGGTACATCCAGAAGAAACATAAAGACGTATTGACGCAGTATCAGGAATTGGAGGATTGGGATGACTTGCTGATTATCACCGGACAGGTGAACTATGACCATCTGTTGGTTGTCGTCAGCTCGCGTCGTGGTTCCATCTCTTACGATTCGGCTTTCGAACGTCTTCCGATGCAGATTTCCAAATACTTTAATAATAATAGTATCATGTTGCTTTACCCCGACCAGAAAGGCGATCCGAGCGAGGCGTTGAGCTTTGCCGACCCGCGCGGATGGGCGGAAACACAGTATTATGACCGGGTGGGCAACTGGTTTTATAAATGGTTTAAGAAAGATTCATGAGTGACGATAAAAGAGCGTGGCAGCAGCGTACCGAATTGTTGCTGGGCACGGATAAAACCGAACGCCTGCGCCGGGCACATGTGCTGGTGGTAGGACTGGGAGGTGTGGGAGCATACGCTGCCGAGATGATTTGCCGGGCAGGAGTGGGGCGCATGACCATCGTAGATGCCGATACGGTACAGCCCAGTAACATCAACCGTCAGCTTCCGGCAACCCATTCGGTGCTGGGACGGTTGAAAGCCGAGGTACTTGCCGAGCGTTTCCGTGACATCAATCCCGAACTGGAGCTTACCGTGCTTCCGGTTTACCTGAAAGATGAGGCGATACCGGAACTGTTAGACAGTGCGAAACCCGACTTCATAGTCGATGCCATTGATACCGTAGCCCCGAAATGTTACCTTATCTACCATGCTTTGCAGCGTGGAATGAAGATAGTGAGCAGCATGGGGGCAGGGGCGAAAAAAGACATCACGCAGGTATGCTTTGCCGACCTGTGGGACACTTACCATTGCGGACTGAGCAAGGCGGTGAGGAAACGTCTGCAGAAGATGGGGATGAAGCGGAAGTTGCCCGTGGTGTTCAGCACCGAACAGGCAGATGCCAACGCCGTAATACTTGTCGACGACGAGCGCAACAAAAAGTCTACAGCCGGAACAGTAAGCTACATGCCTGCCGTATTCGGGTGTTATTTGGCAGAATACGTAATCAGAAAGCTATAAAACAGATGATAGAATTACAGGGTATAACCAAGAGTTTCGGTTCGCTCCAAGTGTTGCGGGGGATAGACCTCACCATTGAGCGGGGCGAAGTAGTGAGCATCGTTGGTCCCAGCGGAGCGGGAAAAACCACCCTGCTTCAGATAATGGGTACGCTTGATAAGCCCGACAGCGGAAGTATCCGGCTGAACGGGGTAGAGGTCAACCGCTTGGGCGAGAAAAAACTTTCGGCATTCCGAAACAAAGAAATCGGTTTCGTTTTTCAGTTTCATCAGTTGCTGCCGGAGTTTACCGCACTTGAAAATGTCACGATTCCCGCATTGATTCAAGGCGTGTCGGCGGGTACGGCTCGCAAGCAGGCGCAAGAGATGCTGGACATGCTCGGACTTTCTGAGCGGGCTGCCCACAAACCTGCCGAATTGTCGGGCGGTGAGAAACAAAGGGTGGCGGTGGCGCGTGCGCTGATAAACCACCCGTCGGTGGTTCTGGCCGACGAACCTTCGGGGAGCCTCGACACTCAGAACAAAGAAGAACTTCACCGCCTGTTCTTCGACCTGCGTGACAAGTTGGGACAGACGTTCGTTATCGTGACCCACGATGAGGGCTTGGCTGCACAAACCGACCGTACGATTCACTTGGTAGACGGACAAATCGTAAGATAATACCCGCTTCGGGCATCCGCTTCAAAGGGTATACACATAAAAAGAGAGGGAGAACAGCGCCATCCGTATCGGAAACATTCGTCTGTTCTTCCTCTCTTTCTGTATTGGAAATCAGCAGGACTGAGTTACTTGGCAAAACTTACGGCGCGTGTTTCGCGGATTACCGTAATCTTAACCTGTCCCGGATAAGTCATTTCGTCTTGAATCTTCTTAGCGATTTCGGCAGACAAGTTTTCTGTTTGCTTGTCGTCAATCTTATCTGCACCTACGATTACGCGGAGTTCGCGGCCTGCCTGAATAGCATACGTCTTGGTAACCCCTGGATACGACATAGCCAACTGTTCAAGGTCGTTCAAACGCTTGATGTACGCTTCTACGATTTCGCGGCGTGCGCCCGGACGTGCTCCTGAGATGGCATCACACACCTGAACGATAGGAGCCAGCAGGCTGGTCATTTCTATTTCATCGTGGTGAGCACCGATAGCGTTGCAGATATCCGGTTTTTCCTTGTACTTCTCGGCGAGCTTCATACCCAGCAGTGCGTGTGGCAATTCCGGTTCTTCGTCGGGCACTTTACCAATATCGTGGAGTAATCCCGCACGTTTGGCTTTCTTCGGATTCAGTCCCAGTTCAGATGCCATGACCGCACACAAGTTGGCGGTTTCGCGTGCGTGCTGCAACAGATTCTGTCCGTACGATGAGCGATATTTCATTTTACCGATGATACGGATAAGTTCAGGATGCAATCCGTGGATACCCAAGTCGATGGTAGTGCGCTTTCCGGTTTCGATGATTTCGTCTTCCACCTGCTTGCGTACTTTGGCAACCACCTCCTCGATGCGTGCCGGGTGGATACGTCCGTCGGTAACTAATTGGTGAAGCGCCAAGCGGGCGATTTCGCGGCGAACCGGGTCGAATGCCGAGAGAACGATTGCTTCGGGCGTATCGTCTACTACGATTTCCACTCCCGTAGCAGCCTCCAATGCGCGGATGTTACGTCCTTCGCGTCCGATGATGCGTCCTTTGATTTCGTCCGATTCGATGTGGAATACCGTCACCGAGTTTTCGATGGCTGTTTCAGCGGCTACACGCTGGATAGACTGAATCACGATGCGTTTCGCCTCGCGGTTGGCAGTCAGTTTGGCATCGTCCATGATGTCGTTGATGTACGACTGCGCCTGCGTTTTAGCCTCCTCTTTCAGCGATTCCACCAAACGCTCTTTGGCTTCTTCGGCCGATAATCCCGAAAGCGTTTCCAGCTTCGTGCGTTCCTGCGACTGAAGTTCGTCCAGTTCCTCCTTTTTCTTTTCGATGATAGTCATCTGCGCTTCAAGATTTTCGCGGATAGCTTCCGTTTCATTCCGTTTGCGCTGTAACTCCTCATTTTTCTGGTTCAACATCATTTCGCGTTGTTTCAGTTTGTTTTCCGCCTGCTGAATCTTTTGGTTTCGTGCAGCCACTTCCTTCTCCAAGTCAGCTTTCTTGTTCAGGAATTTCTCCTTCACCTCCAAAAGTTTGTTTTTCTTGATTACTTCCGCTTCGTTCTCCGCCTCTTTAATAATCGAATCATATTTTGATTTCAAGCCATACTTGAAAAAACAATATGAAAGAGCCCCTCCTACGAGAAAGGCCACAACCACTAATATAACTGTCATCTCGTTACTGTTTTAATAATATATAAATAAAAACGCACAAACCTCGTATGCCGATATTCCGGCTCTGAGGTCTGTGCGTGAGTCTCTTCGTGTTTCTATTTGCTAAACAGCTACCTATTCCCCTGTCCCGATGCACTGGTCGATGTCGGTTGTCAGTTCTTTTATTTTGTCAATAAAAGGCTGCGTATCGTTGCGGTCTTTCACCATCACGTACTGAAACGACAGTTCAAGCATCGACATAGCCCAAATCCGGTCGGTAGTAAAGCTCGGGTATTCCCGGCGGTATCTGTTTAGTTTATCTTTTATTAGTTTGGCAGCATCGCGGTATAACTTTTCGTCCTCAAGTGGGACGATTAGTTCAAACAGTTGATTGCCTACCCACAAACTTATATTCTGTTTATCGTCCATATCCGTATCGTTTTTTGCTATTCGTTCAACATGGCGATACATTTATCGACTTCACGCACCAAGCGCGCCAACCGTTGTTTCGTATCGCGGAGTTCACTGTCGTTGATACTGATTATGCGCGCCATTTTCAAGTTAGTGTACTTTTCTTCCAATTCTTTCCGGCTATTTTCCATGCGCAGAATTTCGTTGTCTTTTTCTGCAAGAAGTTCCCGAAGCGAGGCATTTTCTTTTTTTACTTCTTCGTAAAGCAAGAGTAAATGCCGCAGTTTTCCTTCGAAAGTGTTTAATAGCTTCTTGTCTTCTTCCGTCATTACTACACTAAAATTGTACACAAATATAATGGATTGCTTGGAAACACAAAAATATTTGCCGAATATTTTGCGAAAAAATACATTCTTGGCTTGTTTATGGGCGCAAAACGTTTTTTTATGCTTGGGTGAGCATCCGGTTTTGCAGTTTCCGTTTGTTCCGTTTCAAGTACCAGAAACAGATCAGCAGCGACACCAAAGTGGAGAGCGGCGGGGCGTATCCCATCAGTACCAAGTCGGTAGGGTCGAGCTGTCCGCACAGGTAGGAGAGGGGGATACGGAACAGGAAGGTGGCAATCATGCTGTGTATCATGGGGAACCACGAGTTGCCCTGCCCGCTGAAGTAAGAGTTGATGCAGAACACGAAGCTCACCATCACGCAGTCGATGCTGTATCCGCGCAGGTATCCGGCTGCCATTTCTATCACGGCGGGGTCGTTCGTGAAAATGCCTGTCAGCGTTTCGGGCAGGAACTGTGAGTACACGCATACCGACACGCCGAATACCAGTGAGATGCCGATGCCGGAATACAGGCAGCGGCTCATGCGCTGAATCAGTCCCGCACCGTAGTTTTGAGCTGTCATGGTGGCCACTGCCGCAGCCATAGCCGTGGGCGGAAGCATGGCGAAGATGATGATTTTCTCTACCACGCCCAGCGAAGCCGAAGCGATGACACCCATCTGGTTGACGATGACGGTGATTATCAGAAACGATACGTTGATAAGCGCATCTTGAAGGGCGATGGGTGCGCCGAGCGTAACGATGCGCCGTGAGAGGTCTTTGTGGAAACGGATGTCGCGGCGGGTAAACTCGAAATGGAATCCCCGGCGGTGAAGAAACCACAGCGCGGTAAGGAAACTGATGCCCTGCGAGAGCACCGTGGCGATGGCGGCTCCTGCTGCACGCATCCCGAATCCGCCCACGAGGAGGAAGTCGGCACCGATATTGATTATACACGCCAGACCCACGAAGTAGAGCGGCGACTTCGAGTCGCCCAGTCCGCGCAGGATACCGCATACCACGTTATAGCCCATGATGAACGGAATCCCCGCCGAGCAAATCAGGATGTAATGAAGCGTGTCTGCCATCGCTTCCTCCGGCGTGTGCATCAGTGCGGCGATGGGACGGTGGAACAATACCATCACAAGGGTAAGTATAATCCCCGTCACCGTGAAGAAATAAACCGACGTGCCGATGGTGGCAGCCACCTTCCGGTCGTCTTTCGCCCCCGTTCCCATCGCTATCAGGATGGTAGTCCCCGTGGTCAGCCCGAGGATGATACCCGTAATGGTCTGCATCACTTGGCTGCCGATGGCGACGCCCGCTACGCTGGCAGCATCGTCATACTGTCCCACCACGAATAAGTCTGCACCGCCATACAGCGCCTGAAGCACGTTGGCGATAAGAAAAGGCATCGCGAACCGCAGCAGCACCTTCGGAACGCTTCCCTGTGTCAAATCCAGTTCTTTCATACTCAAATTTGTGTTTATGTTTACATGAAAAAAGCCGGATAAGTTGATTGGTTTTACCCAGTCATCTTATCCGGCATTTTATTTTGCCCTCCGATGAGGATTACAAAACGCATTTATCTGTCAGGTCGCTGCAAAGGTGGGTCAAAAGTTTGGAATATCCAAATCTTTTTCCTGCGTTTTTTTCTTTTAGAACCCTGCAAGCTCCACCACCTTGTCTACCGCTGCGCTCAGTCCGTCGGGGTTCTTGCCTCCCGCCGTAGCAAAGTGAGGCTGTCCGCCTCCGCCGCCCTGAATCAGTTTTGCAGCCTCGCGCACTAATTGTCCGGCGTTCAGTCCTGCCTTCACTTGGTCGTCGCTCATGGTTACCGTAAGCAGCGGTTTGTCATCGTGCACGCTGCCGATTACCACAAACAGGTTTTCCGTTATCTGACCTTTCAGTTGGAAAGCGATGTTCTTCACCGCGTCTGCCGGCATGGGCAGTACGGCTTTGATAACCTTCACGCCGTGGATTTCTTTTGCCGACTCTATCAGCTTAGCTTTCACCGCAGCTTCTTTTTCCTTCATGAATGCTTCCATCTGCTTCTTCAGTCCGGCGTTTTCGTCGATGTACTTGGCGATGGCAGCTTTCAGGTCGGGAGCGTTGTTAAACAGCGCCTTCAGGTCGGCGATGGTATCCTGTACGGCATCGAACATCTCTTCCACCTTTGCTCCGGTGATGGCTTCGATGCGTCGAACCCCGGCTGCTACCGAACTTTCCGACAGAATCTTCACCATACCGATTTTTCCGGTTGCCGATACGTGTGTACCGCCGCAGAACTCGATAGACGAACCAAACTGAACCACGCGCACTTCGTCGCCGTATTTTTCGCCGAAGAGGGCGATGGCTCCTAACTCGCGAGCCTTTTCGATGGGCAGGTTGCGGTATTCCGTCAGCGGGATGTCTTCACGGATTTTGGCGTTCACCAAGTGTTCCACCTCGCGGAGCTGTTCCGGCGTTACTTTCTGGAAGTGAGAGAAGTCGAAGCGCAGGCTGTCCGGTGTAACGAGCGAACCTTTCTGTTCTACGTGCGTACCCAGTACCTGACGCAAAGCCTCGTCAAGCAGGTGGGTACAAGAGTGGTTGGCTGCACACGCGGCACGCTTCTCCGTATCCACACAAGCCATCATCGGTGCATCGAGGTGTTCGGGCAGTTTCTTGGCAATGTGTATCGGCAGGTTGTTTTCTTTCTTCGTGTCGATGATGTCGATGCTTTCAAATTCGTTGACCAGCACCCCCGTATCGCCTACCTGACCTCCGCTTTCGGCGTAGAACGGTGTTTCGCTCAGCACGATTTGATACAGCGTCTGGTTCTTCTGCTTCACCTGACGGTAGCGCAGGATGGAGGTTTCATACTCCGTATAGTCGTAGCCCACGAACGTGGTTTCGCCCTCTTTCAGCGTCACCCAGTCGCCCGTTTCAACGGCGGCAGCGTTACGTGCGCGCTCTTTCTGTTTCTTCATTTCCACCTCGAAGCCCTTCACATCGGCAGTCAGTCCGTTTTCGCGGAGAATCAGTTCGGTGAGGTCGAAGGGGAAGCCGAACGTGTCATACAGCGTAAAGGCATCCACGCCGCTGATTTCCGTCTTTCCGGCTGCTTTCGCGTCTGCCATCATCTTGTCAAGCAGGCGGATACCCGTCTCCAGCGTGCGCAAGAAGGTTTCTTCTTCCTCCTTGATAACCTTTTCGATGAGCGTTTGCTGCGCTTTCAGTTCGGGATAAGCCCCGCCCATGTTTTCTACCAACACAGGCACTAACTTGTAGATGAACGCCTGCTTCTGACCCAAGAACGTGTAAGCGTAACGCACGGCGCGGCGCAGGATGCGGCGGATTACGTAGCCCGCTTTGGCATTCGAGGGGAGCTGGCCGTCGGTGATAGAGAAAGCGATGGTACGCACGTGGTCTGCCACTACACGCATTGCCACGTCCGTTTTTTCGTCCTTGCCGTAAGTAGTTCCCGCCAAGTCGCCGATTACCTTGATGATGGGCTGGAACACGTCGGTGTCATAGTTCGAGCGTTTGCCCTGCATAGCCATGCACAGACGTTCGAATCCCATACCCGTGTCGATAACCTTAGCCGGCAGGGGTTCGAGGCTTCCGTCCGCCTTGCGGTTATACTGCATGAACACGAGGTTCCAGATTTCGATAACCTGCGGATGGTCATGGTTCACCAGCTCACGACCCGGCACTTTGGCGCGCTCTTCTTCCGGACGCAGGTCGATATGGATTTCCGAGCAAGGACCGCACGGACCCGTGTCGCCCATCTCCCAGAAGTTGTCATGCTTGTTTCCGTTGATGATGTGGTCGGCGGGCATGAACTGTTCCCAGTACGAAGCCGCCTCGTTGTCACGCTCCAGCCCTTCGGCAGGACTGCCTTCGAACACGGTGGCATAGAGGTTGGCAGGGTCTATCTTCAGCACGTCTACCAAGAACTCCCATGCCCAACTGATGGCTTCTTTCTTGAAATAGTCGCCGAATGACCAGTTGCCTAACATCTCGAACATCGTATGATGGTAAGTATCGTGTCCCACTTCCTCCAAGTCGTTGTGTTTTCCGCTTACGCGAAGACACTTCTGCGAGTCGGTAACACGCTTGTATTTCGCCGGATGGTTGCCCAGTATGATGTCTTTAAACTGGTTCATGCCTGCATTGGTAAACATCAGCGTAGGGTCATCCTTGATGACCATCGGTGCCGAAGGCACAATCTGATGTCCTTTCGACTCGAAAAACTTAACAAACGAGTCGCGGATTTCATTAGCTGTTAACATATCGTCTATAAAGTACTTGTAGTTAATATTCTCAAAATCGGTTTGCAAAGATAATCGGTTTTATTATTTTTGTCCGTATGTTTGACGCAAAAACTTGGAGTTTGGTCTCTTATTTTTTTCAAAATCAGATTTGAATGCGTAAAGTTTATTATATCTACAACCCTAAAACCCGTACTTACGACCGTATATACCCCACCATCCGACAGCGGATGCTGAGCTATGTGCGCCGCCTGATGCTCGGTATCGGTCTGGGGGCAGGCAGTTTCCTGTTGCTGCTGTTCATCTTCGGGTCGCCCTCCGAGAAAGACCTCCGCACCGAGAACGCACGCCTTCAGGCACAGTATAACATCCTCTCACACCGGCTGAACGAGGCGCTCGAAGTAATGAAACGCTTGCAGCAGCGCGACGATAACCTTTACCGGTTTATCATGCAGGCAGACCCCGTGGCCGACGGGCTGCGGACGGCGAGCTACGGCGAAACAAACCGTTACGAGGAGCTGACGGACATGGCGAATGCCGAGCTGGTGGTAAACACCACGCAGAAGATGGACTTGCTGGCAAGGCAGATTTACGTGCAGTCGAAATCGTTCGACGAGGTGGTCGACCTCTGTAAGCAGCACGACGAGATGCTGACCTGCATCCCCGCCATTCAGCCCGTGGCGAACAAGAACCTGAAGCAAACGGCGTCGGGCTACGGGATGCGCATCGACCCGATATACAAGACGCTGAAGTTCCACTCCGGGATGGACTTCTCGGCAAACGTGGGTACGCCCGTCTACGTAACCGGAAACGGGAAAGTGGTGCAGGCGGGATGGGACGGACTGTATGGCAAATGTATCGTGATAGACCACGGGTTTGGTTATACCACCCGATATGCTCATCTGAACAAAATCAGCGTGAAGGTAGGGCAGCAGGTGAAGCGCGGAGAAACCATCGGCGAGGTGGGGAGCACCGGAAAAAGCACCGGGCCGCACCTCCATTACGAAGTTCACGTAAAGGGACAGGTGGTAAATCCCGTGAACTACTACTTCATGGACCTCACCGCCGACGAGTACGACCGCATGGTGGAAATGGCGGCAAATCACGGCAAAGTGTACGATTAATCTTTAACCCTGAAACAAAAACATTGCAGCATTATGGCATTACGTCCGGAAAAAGAACTGAAATTATACTACTCCATCGGCGAAGTGGCGAAGATGTTCGGTGTAGCCGAGTCGCTCCTCCGCTATTGGGAAAAAGAGTTTCCCTTCATCGCGCCCCGCAAGGCAGGCGGGAACATCCGCCAGTACCGCAAAGAAGACATCGAAAACGTGCGGCTGGTCTATCACTTGGTAAAAGAGAAAGGCATGACGCTTGCGGGTGCCAAACAGCGCTTGAAGCAAAACAAGGATGCGGCGATGAATAATGCCGAAATCGTGGAACGGCTGAAGCGAATCCGCGAGGAACTGGTAAGCATGAAAAAGGAGCTGGACTATCTGACGTAAACCCGATAGTTGGCTTGTCAATATTTTTTCATCCAAACAAATGTATTGTGGAAGTTTTCTCCGTAAAACTTATCTTGCTTATTATTTCTTTCTTTATATAATATATAGAGAGGTGTCACGGTTGGTGGCTTATTTGTGTCACGCTGTTCTATCTATTTGATTGATATGTAAGATATTAAGTGGCGCGTAAAAAGTGTTAACGTGTCCCACTCCTAAAACATCTTTTACTAAAAAGTTGATTATCAGTAGAAAATAAAAATACACTTCGAGTAGCTTCTCGCTCCGGACCAAAGGGCATATAGATTCACTGTGTTAATATCCTTTACTCACGCATTGGCAGAAGGCGAAGGTTTTGCTCGATTTAGCAGCGGGGCTGTCCGGGACTTGAAAAACGCTAACGGTAAAGTTGATGAATCCTGCGGGTAGAGTTGGTAAGTGCATCCGCATGGGTTGGGGGATGTTAGCGGTAGTGGTTTTTTTTGTTTTGGGGTGGGGATGTTGGGAGAGGGAGAAGCATAGAGAAAGCGACTATCGGAAACCTAACGTGATTATCTGATAAAATTTTATTGGGAATTTAAGGTTTTGAAAATTTTGCACACGTTCGTACAAAATCTTATCTACTTTCCATATTTATGTATTTCGTTGGGATAGTAGTTATTTCGAGTCATTTTATTTTTGGGTAATGAGATAGTAATCGTTTATATCGCTGTGGTCTATTTTGTTTTAGTTATCCGATAATTCTTTCAGAAAAAAGACTACTTAATTCGAGAATTTACAAATAAAATTTTATATATTTGTAATAGTCAAACAAGAAAATGCAGAGACAAATTGAATAAAAGAAATATTGGATATACGAAGTATTGGTTAAATGGAATATGCAAATAGGTTTGAAAATATTTTTAACATGGTTAATTAGTATACCGCAAACAAAGTATAATCGCCTTTCTTGTTTTGTATAAATAACTGATAATTTGAATATAAATGTGCTGAATTCTTGTGCTTTATAAGTTTAAACCAATCTAAGACTATAAGATATGAAAACGCTGAATCTATTGTTTTTAACTACCTTTGTAATCATATTACAAGCCTGCACAACCAGTAAAGTTGTTGTTTCTCATGATATTGATGTGTCAAAATATTCATATGTTGTTTTTGGAAGTGAATCGACAGGAGATAGAGAACTTGATGACATTGTAATGGCTGTTCAAAATGAAATAGCTGATACAAGATTAAAAGTAGTTTCGGCACAAGAAGGGCTTGCAAAAATAGCGATTGGAGAACCTGTGTTATCTCCGAATATTCATGTTTCAACCGATACATGGAGTGGTCTTACATCGATAACAATTACTTTTTATGATTATGAAACGAACAATATGGTTGTAGTCCTAAAAAGTGAAGGAGTACGAGTTATTATATCTAAAGGGCAGAATGTTGCCCTTAGTGCAATTAGTAAAAAGCTGAGAAAGGTATTTGGAGATAAGCAATAAAATATAAGCCTACTTGATTTATATATAGTAATATGCAAAGACATCTCGCATACCGTCTTATTTATGCTTTAAATGGAACAGGGCAACTTATTGATGTTGATAATGTGCCTGTGGGAAATAAATGTGGTTGTTTTTGTCCTGCCTGTAAAGAACCTTTAATAGCTAAAAATCAAGGTACAAAACGAATGCACCATTTCGCACACCAATCGGGGACGGAGTGTGATTATGCGTTTGAATCAATGCTTCATGTTCTTGCAAAAGAAAAGATACGAGAAGCATTTTTATCAAAATCTGAGTTTTGGATAGAATTTGAGTATAAGTCATTTTGTACGAACTTCGAAGAATGTAAATTTCTAAGGTATAGTGAATGTTGCGAAAGTAAAAAACAGCGATTTAACATAAAGCTGTTTTATGATTCTTGCGAGCAAGAGGTGTCATACGATAATGTAAATCGTCGTTCTGATTTGAAAATATTTTCTTCAACAAATCCTAAAAGAAGTCCTATTTATTTGGAGTTTTTTGTAACCCATGCAAGTGATTTGGAAAAGTTACATAGTGGTAATAAGATTATAGAAATATGTATAGAGTCAGAAGATGATATTTTACGATTGGCTGAGAATGGTATAGTTGAATCCGATAGCTATTATGGCAGCTATTATGGAAACATGGAACGGAGTTTCTCAAATATTAAATTTTATGGGTTCAAGAATAAGGATTATAAAAATAGTCATATAAGTAATAATATAAGCTTTCTCAGGTACATTTTGTATAAGTCAGGAAAAATGCGATGTTTCCAAGAGGAATGTAATTGTAAAAGATTGGCAAAATCTAAGGCTTCGTCTTTGCTTGAAATCTGCGTTCATACCTCTGTCTCATTTGGTATATATGAACAAGTTAGATATATTGGCTTTCAAAAATTTAAGATACCTAATTGTATCTTATGTAAGAATTATGTTGATAGTTATAATGGTGTGGGGAAAATATGTCGTTTGTACAAATATTTGCAAATGCCACAATATGAAACTATTGATACGGCTCGTGCAAAGACATGCCGTTGTTTTGTAATTGACCAAGAAGATATGAAATCTGTATTACAAAATGGATTGAATAAAAGCACTACAATATTTTGTAAATAACTTAATGTAGAATAATAAAGAATATGACGGACGCGTGGAGGCTATTAAATCTATACTTTCATCGGGTAATAAATAAAAACGGTTCTCCTGTTACAATTTGCTGTGAAAGATTTTTTAGTCTCTTTTCAATCTTTTGTGTTCTTCTAATTGTACCGAATACGGTATAATTGAATTTAGGATTATATAATGCTTCCCATTCTCCAATATATTCAATGTTACTTTTTAGGCTTGACATCTCCTAACAGATTAATCATCAAATGATATTACGCAAATCTGTATATTCCTTGCGGTTATCTCGCGGATTTTCCCTAATTTTGCATTTCCAATCACTAAACTATTTATGAACCCGAATAAATTGACCCCCATCGTCAACAAGCCCAGCGCATGGGCGCTCAGTCCGCTTGTGGTGTTTCTGTGCCTCTATTTGGTTACTTCGCTCATTATCGACGATTTCTATAAAGTGCCTATCACCATCGCCTTCTTGGTAGCGTCGGTCTATGCCGTTGCCATTACGAAGGGACTGAGCCTGAACGACCGCATCCTGCAATACTCTACGGGAGCGGCTAACAAGAACATCATGCTCATGATTTGGATATTCATCCTTGCGGGAGCATTCGCTAAGTCGGCAGAAACGATGGGAGCCATTGATGCTACGGTCAACCTCGCTCTTTACCTCCTGCCCGATAATCTGCTGCTTGCCGGAGTGTTCCTCGCTTCGTGCTTCATCTCGCTCTCTATCGGTACGTCGGTGGGAACCATCGTTACGCTGGTGCCTGTGGCGGCAGGCATCGCCGAAAAAACCGACCCCGGGATGCTTCCCCTCGTTACCGCGTTGGTGATAGGAGGGGCGTTCTTTGGCGATAATCTGTCGTTTATATCCGATACCACCATCGCCGCCACCCGCACGCAGGGATGCGTGATGCGCGACAAGTTTCGTGTCAACCTGCTCATCGCCCTGCCTGCCGCCCTCATCGTGTTCGTCTACTACATTGTGTGCGGGTCGGGTATCGAGTCGGCATACGAAGTGCAAGAGATAGCGTGGGGCAAAGTGATTCCTTACCTCATCGTGCTGGCTACGGCGATAGCGGGTGTCAACGTTACGCTGGTGTTGCTGCTGGGCATCGTGTCGACCGGCATCGTGGGGATGTGTTACGGCAGTTTCGATGTGTTTGGGTGGTTCGGCTCGATGGGAGAGGGGATTATCGGCATGGGCGAACTGATTATCATCACCCTGATGGCGGGCGGACTGCTGGAGCTGATTCGCTTCAACGGCGGGGTGGATTACATTTTGAACGTGCTGACGAAACACATCCGCGGAAAGCGTGGAGCCGAGCTGAGCATCGCTGCGCTGGTGAGCTTGGCAAACGTATGTACGGCAAATAACACGATAGCCATCATTACCGTAGGCCCGCTGGCAAGCAATATTGCCGAGCAGTACCGCATCGACAAACGCAAGAGCGCCAGCATCCTCGACATCTTCTCGTGTGTGGTGCAGGGCGTTATCCCTTACGGCGCACAGATGCTGATAGCTGCCGGACTTACCGGACTGTCGCCTCTCAGCATCATCGGTTACCTGTATTACCCCATGCTGCTGGGCGTGGTGGCGCTGCTCAGCATCCTGCTCCGTTTTCCCCGGCGGTACTCCTGACGAGAGACCTCCGGAGGCTTCCGTTATTCTTCCCTGAGCTTATAGATCTTCACCCAGTCTACCATCATCTCCACCGGAAGTTCTTCGGGGTTTGCCTTTCCTACCCATGAACCCTCTATCTGCATGTCTATCAGCAGGTAATAGGGCGTGCCGAAAGGATACTGCCCCTCTTTGTCTGTCTCGATGCGCGGGTAAACGAATGTTCTTTGTCCGTTGATGGAAAACACGAGGCTGTCGGGCAGAATTTCCACACCATAGGTATTATAACCGTCGCGGTCTATCGTTCCGGTACCTCCGTGCGGCGGGTTGTTCTTCTCCTTTAATATGTGCGTGTAATACGAATGTACGGTCTGGTAAGCGATGCTGTCGTGGTTGAGGTGCTCCATGATGTCAATCTCTCCGCCATTAGGCCATTTTCCCGTTTCGGGCAGCATCCAGATGGCAGGCCAAGCCCCCTGTGCGCGTCCTAATTTGGCACAGACTTCCACTTTCCCGTACCCGATGTTTACCTTCCCTTTGGTAAAGAGTCCGCCCGTGATGAAGCGAGCCGTGTCTTGCGGCACCTTGCCGTTGTTGACCGTGCCGTGCAGCACTAAATTCCCGTCTTTTACTTCGTAGAGGAAGTCGGCATCCGACATGTGCCGGTTCCAGTCCGCTCCTCCCCGTGGAATCTTGCTCCAGCACTGTTCGTCGAAGGTCCGCCCGCTGAAGTTGTCCTCCCATACCAAGTCATACATAGCCTGTTGTGCCTGTGCAGTCATCATCAGGCAGCAGCCGCAAAGTGCGGCAAGCATTTTCATAGTTTTCATACGTTGTTCTTTTTATGTGAAAATTGGGCTTTAAAGATAATACAAATTCGGTGAATACAGCCGATTATCGAAAAAACGGGTGATAAATTTGTAAGATTCAAAAGAAAAGTCTACCTTTGCACCGCAAATTGAGGATGGTTCCGTAGCTCAGCTGGATAGAGCAACGCCCTTCTAAGGCGTGGGTCCTGCGTTCGAATCGCAGCGGAATCACTGAAAGCTTTACAAATTACAGGGATGGTTCCGTAGCTCAGCTGGATAGAGCAACGCCCTTCTAAGGCGTGGGTCCTGCGTTCGAATCGCAGCGGAATCACTGGAACAAAAGAAATCCGGTGCAGATGTGGCATGGATTTTTATCGGTGGAAGGCTGTTTCAAAGATGATTTGAAGCAGCCTTTCATTTGTTATGGTGGGGCGTGAATTTCTTACCGGACGGTTAGGATTCCAAACGTATGGGCATAAAAAAAGGAGTACCGCTGTACTCCAACCTTTGTTAACCTTAAATCTAATACTATGAAAAACACAGTGCAAAGATACGCACTTCCGCCAACGTTGCAAATATTTCCGCCCTAAAACTGTGTTTTATAACATGTTTTAAATGTTAGGTTGTTAAATTTAAGATAAACGCGCGCTTCGCACCCGGTGCCCGCCTCTCTTTCAACCCTATTTTCCAATCTGTTTCCAACCCATCCTCCCGACCGGAAAAATTCTACCGCTTAGACGGACGAGTCCTACGAATAGAATCGGATGGCTTAAGCGGTAGGATTGCAGGACGCAAGCCGTAGCGTTTCTTTGTGTTTTTAATGCAGGTATTTTTTTTGAATGTTCGATTATTTGCGAATATCTGAAAAAAAACTACCTTTGCATGTATAACGGACTGAGTATGTATATAGAATTTGATAAGGACTATTTGCGAGAGCTTTATACGGAAGGAAAGACGAATGATAAGAAATACCGCTATCAGCCAGAGGTAATAAAAGGTTATCAAAAGGTGGTTTTTGTATTGTTGTCGGCAAACACTGTTAATGATTTGTTTCGTTACAATTCTTTGAATTATGAGGTTTTGCAAGGTGATAAAAAAGGTATTTCATCTGTTCGGATAAATCGTAAATACCGTCTTGAATTTACTGTTCGAGATATTATGGGAGAGCAAATAGTAACCGTGTGCCGTTTGTTAGATATTAGTAATCACTATAAATAACTGAGATTATGGAAACAGCAAGAAAAATTTATGCTCCGCACGAATTGCAACCGTCAGTGCCTATACATCCCGGTGAAATTCTTAGAGACGAATTGGAGGCGCGTGGGATGTCGCAAAGAAAGTTTGCCGATATCATCGGTGTTTCTTACTCTGTCCTTAACGAAGTGATAAACGGTAAACGTCCTATAACGACCGAATACGCACTGAAAATTGAGGCGGCTACAGGAACTCCTGCCTGTCTGTGGATAAACATGCAGTCTGCTTATAATATGCAGGTGGCACGCCGTGACAGCAGATTATCTGCAATTTTGGATAATATACGTAAGGCGGTTGCGGTTTTATAAGCAGGGACGGAAATGTCCCTCTACGAGTTCTGCTATAAATAAGGAGTGGAATCTATTATTAATTAAAACCATTATGTCTTATGAAAAAAGCAATTATTTCGGTGCTTTGCCCATTTCTTTTATTGGGACTGGGAACGACGGGATGCAAACAGGCCGATAAGACCGATACGCTCCTTACCGTGGATGTGAAAGCTGATTATCCGGAAAAGGAAGTGACCCTTCAGGAGTTTATGGACGTGGAATATATCCCGCTGGAAACGAACGATGAATTTGTGACTCAAGGTGCTGTAATGGCAATAGGCGATAAGTACATCTTGGTGAAAAACTACGCCAACGATGGGGATATTTATGTTTTCGACAGGGCAACGGGCAAAGGGATAAGAAAGATAAACAGAAAAGGACAAGGGGGTGAAGAATACCCTTTCATTGTCAGTGCTGTTCTGGACGAGGATAACGAGGAAATGTTTGTCAACTCTTCGCAAAAGATATTGGTGTATGATTTGTCCGGCAATTTCAAACGGAGTTTCAAACCCGTAGGAGGTGCTACTTATATGGATGTATTCAATTACGACAAAGACAATCTTATTTGTTATGATATGTCTGTATATTATAAAGACGGGGAAGAGAAGGATAAGGAATTTTATCACGCGGTCATATCGAAGCAAGACGGCAGTATTACGCGGGGGATTCCCATACCTTTCAAGACAGTAAACGCTCCTTATGTGCAGCAAGGGGATGTTGTAGCCGTGGCATCAGTGCGCTTGCTGATTCCGTGTCGGGATAGCTGGCTTCTTGTAGAAACCTCTTCCGATACGGTGTACAGTTATCAGCCTGAAAATAACCGGTTGACTCCTTTTCTTGTGAAGCAATCTTCGGGCGAACCTGAGGTGCTGATTACCATGGGCCCCGTAACAGAGCGTTATTGTTTTATCCGGACAATGGAAAAGAAGTTCGATGTTGCGAGTGGACGGGGATTCCCTGTTGCGGATCTGATGTATGACAAGCAAGAAGATGCCTTATTTAAACCAGTGGTTATCAACGCCGACTATACCGGGAAGCAGGAGGTGGACTTGACGAGCAATGTCGGGAATGGGGAGGTTGCTACCTATCAGGCTTTGGCGGCAGACGGGCTTGTGGAGGCATATACGGATAACGGGCTGAAAGGTGAGCTGAAAGAAATTGCCTCTACGCTGGATGAGGAATCTAATCCGGTTATTATGCTGATGAAGTATAAGAAATAGAAATTGTAAATACAATACTGGTCAAGACTATTAACGTACAGATACAGTTATGGGGGCAAGGGGGAGTATACGCTCCTGCTCGCACCAATAACAAATAAAAAACATAGGGGAAATAAAGAAGTTGGGCTACTCGGACTCGAACCAAGAAAAACAGGACCAGAATCTGTTGTGTTACCATTACACCATAGCCCAAACTAACGGTCGGCAGTATTTTCTCCGTGAAAACTTCTGTCGCCATAAATGAAGTTGGGCTACTCGGACTCGAACCAAGAAAAACAGGACCAGAATCTGTTGTGTTACCATTACACCATAGCCCAAAATCATGTCAGCGTGTCATCTTTTTGAAATGACGGTGCAAAGGTACAACTTTTTTGGAACAAACAAAGGTTTTTCGGCTTTTTTATGCGAAAAAACCGTTTAAAAACTTTGCAAAGGCAGTATTTTTCTAATAAAAGCATCTAAAAAATACAAAAAGAGCGAGAAAACATCGGCTTTCTTTCGTGAAATGCAGAAAAGCAAGTATCTTTGCCCCACTAACGATTTCAATTTTATTTAAGATTTAAGAAGAATGAACGAAACGAATACACTGGTAAAAAAAATAACGGAAGGCATTCAGGAAAAGAAAGGGAAAAAAATAATCATAGCAGACTTAACCGGCATTGAAGATACGATTTGTAAATATTTTGTAATATGTCAAGGGAATTCTCCTGCTCAGGTTCTTGCCATTACCGATTCGGTGAAGGAATACGTGAGAAAAGAAACGGGAGACAAGGTTTCTGCAGTAGAAGGAACACGGAACGCCCAGTGGGTAGCGATGGATTACAGCGACGTGATGGTTCATGTATTCTTGCCCGAAATGCGCGAATTTTATAATTTGGAACATTTGTGGGCGGATGCGAAACTCACGTCAATCCCTGATATTGATTAATTTTATTTTGAAGAACAAACTATGAATCAAACTCCTAACAACTCTGATAACAACCCGAACAAACCGAAAATCAACGTGCCGCGCCCTAACTTGACGTGGCTGTATGTGGTGATAGCGCTGGTTTTCGCATTCCTTTATTTCTCCAGCGACGGAGGCAGTATGAGCAAAGAGGTTTCTTATACTGAGTTTAAGGAAATGGTGAGCAAGGGGTATGCAAGCAAAATCGTTGCTTACGATAACAATACGGTGGAAATGTATATCAAGCCGGAACATATCGTCGATGTGTTTCAGAAAGATGCCTCGAAGGTGGGACGCAGCCCTGCCGTAAAAGTACAGGTAGGCTCGATAGAAACATTAGACAAGTTTTTGGACGAACAGACCGCCAAAGGCAACTTTACGGGCGATATTAACTATGACAAGAAGGGTGATTACCTCGGTGCCATCTTCTGGAACATCATGCCGATTGTGTTTTTCATCGGGCTGTGGTTCTTCCTCATGCGCCGCATGGGTGGAGGAGGAGGTGCAGGCTCGCCCGGAAATGTGTTTAACGTAGGACGGAGCAAAGCACAGCTCTTTGAAAAAGGAGCTAACCGGATTACGTTTAAAGACGTGGCTGGTCAGGCTGCCGCCAAGCAGGAGGTACAGGAAATCGTCGACTTCTTGAAACAGCCTCAGAAATATACCGAACTGGGTGGAAAAATCCCTAAGGGAGCGTTGCTTATCGGCCCTCCGGGAACGGGTAAAACCTTGCTGGCGAAGGCGGTGGCAGGCGAGGCGGATGTGCCTTTCTTCTCGATTTCGGGTTCCGACTTCGTAGAAATGTTCGTAGGTGTGGGAGCTTCGCGCGTCCGTGACCTCTTCCGTCAGGCGAAAGAAAAGTCGCCCTGTATCATCTTTATCGACGAGATAGATGCCGTGGGGCGTGCGCGTGGAAAGAACCCCAGCATGGGTGGTAACGACGAACGCGAAAACACGCTGAACCAGCTTCTTACCGAAATGGACGGTTTCGGCTCGAACAGCGGGGTGATTATTCTGGCGGCTACCAACCGTGTCGACATCTTGGACAAGGCATTGCTGCGCGCCGGACGTTTCGACCGTCAGATTTATGTTGATTTGCCCGACTTGAACGAACGCAAAGAGGTGTTTGGCGTACATCTCCGTCCGCTGAAGTTGGATAGTACCGTTGATGTTGACCTGCTGGCACGGCAGACACCGGGATTCAGCGGTGCAGATATAGCCAACGTATGTAACGAGGCTGCCCTAATTGCGGCACGTCATCAGAAAAGTGCCGTAGGAAAAGAAGATTTTCTGGCTGCGGTCGACCGTATCGTGGGCGGGTTAGAGAAGAAAACCAAAGTGATGACAGCCGACGAAAAGCGTGCGATAGCACTCCACGAAGCCGGTCACGCTACGATATCTTGGTTCTTGGAACATGCCAATCCGCTGATTAAGGTAACCATCGTTCCGCGCGGCCGTGCGCTCGGCGCAGCATGGTATCTGCCCGAAGAACGCCAGATTACCACCAAAGAACAGATGTTGGACGAAATGTGTGCCACACTGGGAGGACGTGCTGCCGAAGAGGTATTCATCGGACACATCTCTACCGGTGCCATGAACGACTTGGAGCGTGTTACCAAGCAGGCATACGGCATGATAGCCTACGCCGGCATGAGCGACCGCCTGCCCAACTTGTGTTATTATAATAACGACGAATACGCTTTCAACAGGCCGTATAGCGAACATACTGCCGAGGTGATAGACCAAGAGGTGCAGATGCTGATAAACGAGCAATATGCCCGTGCGAAAGCCTTGCTGAGAGAACATCAGGAGGGACATAACCAGTTGGCACAGTTGCTGATAGAAAAAGAAGTCATTTTTGCCGAAGACGTAGAACGTATATTCGGTAAACGTCCGTGGGCGTCTCGTTCGGAAGAAATCATGGCGTTAGAGGCAGCAGACTCGAAGCCGGAGGCATTGCCCGAACCTTCGCAGCCGTCGGATGGAGACACGAAAGAAGAAGCGCCTGAGAATACGCAAGAAGGCGGTGAAAACGACATGAAAAAGTAACCATAAATACAGACGAAAGTGAAAAATAATTTCATCCAAAGAACAATAACGGGAATAGTTTTCGTTGCGGTGCTGGTAGGATGTATCTTGGGAGGTCCCATTCCGTTTACCATCCTGTTCGCCCTTATCTCTGCACTGACAATCTGGGAATTCGGAAGCATTGTCGGCAAAAGCGGCGAGGTGATAATCAACAAACCTATCTGTATGCTGGCAGGCGTGTTTTTGTTTTTTGGATTCGCTTACCTCGGCGTGGCGCCCGGCGATTCGTCGGTGTTGATACCCTACTTGTTTCTCGTCATTTACCTGCTGGTGAGCGAGCTTTATCTGAAGCGTAAGAATCCGCTGCATAACTGGGCGTACACCATGATGAGCCAGATGTACATCGCCCTGCCGTTTGCGCTGCTTAACGTGCTGGCTTTTCATACCAACGTAACCGGTAGCGCATCGGAGTATAATCCGATACTTCCGCTGTCTATCTTCATCTTCAACTGGGTGAACGATACGGGTGCTTACTGTACGGGCGTGTTGTTTGGTAAACACCGTCTGTTCGAGCGTATTTCGCCAAAGAAATCATGGGAAGGCTCGATAGGCGGAGCAGTGTTCTGCGTGATAGCCGCATTCGTGATGGCACATTTCTTCCCCTTCCTGAGTCTCGGCGTATGGGTAGGTTTAGGATTGGTTATCGTGGTTTTCGGTACATGGGGAGATTTGACCGAATCGTTGCTGAAACGCACGCTGGGCATCAAAGACTCCGGTAATATACTTCCCGGACACGGCGGAATGCTCGACCGCTTTGACAGTTCCCTCATGGCGATTCCCGCTGCCGTGGTTTACTTTTACATTATTTCATTGGTATAATAAAATTCCCTTGCAGTTCAACGCATCTGCAAGGGAATTTTGTATCTGTATGTATCCTGCCTCCTTACACCAAAATCACTGTGACGCTGCGCGCTCCGTGCGCTCCCATCACCAATGCCTGTTCGATGTCGGCAGTTTTCGACGGACCTGAGATAAATACCCCGTAACCGTATTCGCCTGTGTCGATGCGCTTGTAAGCCTCGTGCATGTTGCTTACGAGGTTGCGGCGGTCGAGCAGAATCACCAACGCTTCGGATATGAAATAAATGGCACGCTGCTCTACGTCCTGCTGAATCCATACCGCACCGTTTTCGCCCACACCGATGCGTCCGTCGATGATGGCAAGGTCGGTTCCGTCCAGCTCGCCCGGAGTCTCCACGTCGTCCGGATGGAAAGTGGCGCAGGTGATAGCCAGCTTCTTCCCATCAGAGGTCGTTACCTCGTCGACGGTCGATGCGATGCGCCGTGCTTCAGGATATAAACTCTTGATTACTTGGTTGATGTCATCTCCTTTTTTCAGCGTGACAGCCTGTCCGCCCACCTGCGTCATGATTTCCTTGAAGCGAGCCTCCAAGTCGGGATACCGCGTAGCTTCTTCCTCTAACGGCGCATAGTCAGGCTTCTCATAGCGCACCCGCGTGTTCCGGCGGATGCTCTGTAATATATCTTCTCTGCTGCTCATGGTTTACTTCACTTTGTTTTTCTTCCACATATCGTTAAAGCTCTCTTTGGCAAAGCGGGGCATTTCGTGTTCCTTTCCCCAGTCGTTCAAGCTGTTATACAGCATCCAGCGAGGCATGGCGTTTACTATCGGCGCGTTTTTCAGAGCGAAGTTGAACAACTCCGGACGCTCCATCAGGAACTTCATGCCGCCCGACATGTTTTTCTTCGCCGAACTTGCCACGCCTAATGAGTCTAACTTCTGCCTCCAGCGGTAGATTTGGTCTGCCAAGTCCACTTTAGCCGGACATACGTTCTGGCAAGAGTGGCAGAGCGAACAAGCCGAAACATTGTCGTAATAATGCAAAGGAGCTTTCAGCATCCCCAAGTTAATACCGATAGGGCCGGGGATAAAGTACGTGTACGAGTATCCCCCGCTGCGGCGATACACCGGACAGGTGTTCATACACGCCCCGCAACGCAGGCAGTTCAGCGTTTTGATATGATCTTGTTCGGCAAGGATGCGGCTGCGTCCATTGTCAACGATGATGATGTGCAACTCTCCTCCCGGACGCGGCTTGCGGTAGTGCGACGTGTAAGTGGTAATGGGTTGCCCCGTGCCGGAACGAGCCAGCAGACGGGTGAATACGCCCAGCGAATCGCGGTCGGGCACAATCTTTTCCATTCCGAACGCCGTAATCTGGAGCTTCGGTTGCGAAGTACCCATGTCGGCGTTGCCCTCGTTCGTACATACCACACACTCACCCGTCGATGCCACGGCAAAGTTGGCCCCCGTCATGGCAGCCTCCGCCTCGATAAACTTGTGGCGCAGGTTCTTGCGTGCGGCGTGCGTCAGATACGTCTGGTCATTGTTTCCCGGTTCGGTATTCATTTCGCGCACAAACAGTTCGCCTATCTCTTCTTTCTTTATATGAATGGCAGGCATGACGATGTGGCTCGGCTTCTTGTGCATCAGTTGGAGAATACGTTCGCCGAGGTCGCTTTCCACTACCTCTACGCCCTTTTCTTCCAGAAACTCATTCAGTCCGCACTCCTCCGCCAGCATCGATTTGCTCTTGATGAAATGCTTCACGTTATGCCCCTTCAGGATGTTATACACGATGGAACAATACTCCGTCGCATCTTTAGCCCAGTAGACATGCGCCCCGTTTGCCTGCGCATTTTTCTCAAACTCGGTGAGCAGTTGGTCAAGGTGACTGTTGCTGTACATCTTGATGGCACAAGCCATGTCTCGCAGGTGCTCCCATTCAGGAAGCTGCTTGCTCATCTTGTCACGTTTGGCACGCACCATCCACAGCGTTTCGTCGTGCCATGCCGCCAAGCCCTTGTTGGCTTGGAACTCTTCGGCTGCTTTTGAATGTTTCGTACTCATAGTCCTGAAGCTAATATTTCAACAACGTGTATGGTCTTTATCGGGAGATTTTCGCGTGCGATGATGCCACTCTGGTGCATGAGGCACGAGCTGTCGGCACCCGCTATGTATTCGGCTCCCGTGGCAATGTGGCGGTTTACTTTGTCGCGTCCCATCTGTCCCGAAACGGCATGTTCTTCTACGGCAAACATACCGCCGAAGCCGCAGCACTCGTCAGGGCGTTCCGGTTCAACTATTTCGATGTCTTTTACCAGCGACAGCAAGTCGCGCAGCTTGTTGTAATACGGGATGTTGAGTTCGCTGGGCGATGAAAGGTGCATCAGCCTCACGCCGTGGCAACTGTTTTGTATACTTACCTTGTGTGGAAACGATGCAGGCAGCGACGCGGGCTTTATCACGTCATGGATAAACTCGCAGATGTCGTAAATTTTTCCTTCGCTCTGGCAGCGATGTTGCTCATTGCTTAAAAGGCGTCCATAATTATCGCGTACGAAAACCACGCAGCTTGCCGAAGGGCCTACGATGTAATCGTATTGTTCGAACAGATGGTCGAATCGTTTCGCCAGTTTTACGGATTCGTCTTCAAATCCTGCGTTAGCCATCGGTTGTCCGCAGCAGGTCTGGTCTAAGGGGTAGTCAACGTTTACGCCCAGACTTTTCAGTAATTTATAAGAAGCAACGCCTACTTGCGGATAAACGGCATTGATGTAGCAGGGAATAAATAATCCTACTTTCATTAGTCTATCAGTTATTAGTTTTTCACTGACAAAAGTAGGGTTAATTCTCGAAAAAAGAAAGTATCGGTAAAGAAATATGCTGAAAAGAAGATTTTGTTCAGAGCGGGTTTCCGTCCGTGGCGGAAGCGGGGAGAGACGAAAAAGCTCCGCCCGGTGTCTTGCTCCCGATAGGGAAGGGCAGACGCTCGGCGGAGCTTTCTGTCATGGTTTTAAAGCCGATGGTTTGAATCAGCCGATGACTCCGGCTGCATGACCTGTGCTCGGATGTTTGAAATAGGTCGGTTTGTCGTATCGCATACGCCCCTACGAGTATTTCTTTGGATATTACAGCCTCCTACTCAGAGCAACCGGTTGGTTTCGGTGTCGGGAAATATTACTGACGGTTTGAAGCTTTTCGCCTCCTCAAAGTCCATCAGCGCGTATGACATGATGATTACCACGTCGCCCACCTGCACCTTGCGTGCCGCCGCACCGTTGAGGCAAATGCAGCCCGAACCACGTTCGCCCTTGATGATGTAAGTTTCAAACCGTTCGCCATTGTTGTTGTCTACAATCTGCACTTTTTCGCCCGCAATCATGTTTGCAGCGTCCATCAAGTCCTCGTCGATGGTGATGCTGCCCATATAGTTCAGGTTCGCCTCGGTTACAGTCACACAGTGGATTTTCGATTTCAGCACCTCTATCATCATATCGCTTTACTCCTTGTATTTTATATTGTCAATCAATCGGACTTCACCGCAGAAGACGGTAATGCAACCTACTATGTACGCACTGTCTTCCCATTGCGTTACGGTTTGCAGCGTGTTGCCGTCTACCACTTCGAAATACTCCAGTCGCAGCCCTTCGGCGTTGTCGATGCGGTTTTCCACGTAGCGGCGCGTTTCCTCCAGTGTGTGTGTCCGGGCATATTCCTTGCTGTCGAACAGCGTTTTCGAAATCTGCAAAGCCTGTTGGCGCTGCTCCGCGTTCAGTCGCGTGTTACGGCTGCTCAGCGCCAGCCCGTCTGCCTCGCGCACGATGGGGCAACCCACGATTTCTATCGCAAACGGATAGCGGCGCACCATTTCGCGGATGATGGCAAGCTGCTGGAAGTCTTTTTCGCCGAAGTAAGCACGTGTAGGTTCAACGATAAGGAACAGCTTGCTTACTATCTGGCACACCCCGTTGAAGTGTCCCGGGCGGTACTTGCCTTCCATCACCGTGTCTAACGGCGCGTAGCTGAACCGGCGTGTGTCCGGCTCGGGATAAATCTCCTCCACCGAAGGAGCAAACACGTAAGCCGCTCCGCACGCCTCAAGCAAGGCACAGTCGGCATCCAGCGTACGCGGATATTTCAACAAATCGTTTTGGTCGTTAAACTGGGTAGGATTAACGAAATCGCTCACCACTACTACATCGTTTTCTGCAACGGCACGTTTCACCAGCGAAGCATGACCTGCATGTAAAGCCCCCATCGTAGGAACCAGTCCGATGGTTTTTCCTGCTTTACGAAGCCCGTCCAACTCGGCACGCAACTCCTTAATAGTTTGAATTAACTTCATTATCTTTTTGGTTTTTAACCGTTTTAATTTTAAAGCGGCGCAAAGTTAAGTATTATTTTGTTACGATAACCTTGCAGGTGCCGAAATTTCTTTTTTGCCAGCTTCTGACGCTACGGCTACCGCAGTGAGACACATGCGGAAGTTTTCGTATGTTTTACCGCATGGAACGAGGGGTTTATCGCGATAAAATTGTGATACATAAAACCCTGTATCATAATATATTAACAAACTATAAACATTTATTCGCAGACGCAAATGGGGGTTCGCGTCCATTTTTTTTATATCTTTGCACGAGTTTATATATAAGAGCAACAACTAATTAAAAATGAGCGCGAAGAAAGTTTTATTCATTACACAAGAAATTACTCCTTACGTACCGGACAGCGAATTGTCTGTAATCGGTCGTGATTTGCCGCAGGCTATTCAAGATAAAGGCAGAGAAATCAGAACCTTCATGCCTAAGTGGGGAAATATTAACGAACGCCGTAACCAGCTTCACGAGGTTATCCGCCTCTCAGGGATGAACCTGATTATCGACGACACAGACCATCCCCTGATTATTAAGGTAGCATCCATACAGGCAGCCCGCCGGCAAGTTTATTTCATTGATAATGACGATTATTTTTCTCATCGCCAGATGACTACGGACGAGGATGGCAATGATTACGACGACAACGGCGAACGGGCGATATTCTACGCACGGGGCGTATTGGAGACGGTAAAGAAATTGCGCTGGTGTCCGGACATCATCCATTGCCACGGCTGGATAAGCGCGATGGTTCCTTTATATATTAAGAAAGCGTATAACGAAGAACCCTCGTTCAGAGATTCGAAAGTGATATTCTCGGTTTACGGCGACGGATTCAAGTCTGACTTGGATGCCAACTTTACGCAGCAGCTTCTGCTGAAGGGAGTTACGCCGGAAGACGTGAATATGATAAAGACGCCGGTAAACTATGACGAACTGTGTAAACTGGCAGTGGCTTATTCAGACGGGGTGATACAGAACAGCGAAAACGTAAACCCGCAGGTGATGGATTACGCGCGTAGCTTAAACATCCCTGTGCTGGATTATCAGGCTGGCGATGCGTATGCCGATGCTTGCGATGCGTTCTACGACCAAGTGTGGGAAGCTGCTGCAAAATAATAATTCAACTAAAGAAATATAACATGAAATTCAAGTTCTTGGCGATAATCGGACTTACCGCCACTCTATATAGCTGCGACGACAGTACAACGGGTATTGGTGACTTTGTGGCTGATGAAGACCAGATAAAGGCATACGCCACTACGTATAACGTGGAAACCAAAACGGTGAAGGTGTCGGACATATCAGACGGGAGAGGTGTTTATTCACGTACGAGCAGTGCTTATCTGGGTAAGATTACCGACCCTGATTTTGGCGAATTTACCGCCGATTTCATCACGCAGGTAAACTGTCCGGAGGATTTTGCTTATCCGTCGACATTCCAGAAAATCACCTCAACCCAGCTCGAATTGTATTATATGAGCTATTACGGCGATTCGCTCGCACCGATGAAGGTGGGGATAAACCTGCTGAAAGACGATGTGGAAATCAACGACGACGGTAATGATGCGGATATTTATTACACAACGTACGACCCTTATCAGTACGCGCAGACTCAGGTTATCGGCGAGAAAGATTATGCAGCTTATGACAAGTCGGTAAGCGACTCAATCCGTAATGCCACGAACTCAAGCGGACAAAAGACTTATTATCCGAGCGTGGTTATCGATTTGGACAAGACCAAAGTGCCGGGAACGGACATGACTTTCAGCGAGTATCTTCAGGATATGTATGTAAACCATCGCGAATATTTTAAGGATGCCAATACGTTTATCAACAACGTGCTGAAAGGATTCTACGTCCACAATACAAGCGGAGAGGGAAGCGTGCTTTACATTCAGGACATCTGGCTGCGCACGTATTTCGATTATACCATCAAAGGTTCACAAGACCAAGACTCAACGGTTAGTTCGTATTATGCTTTCGCGGCTACGAAAGAAATTTTCATGAGCACCCGCCTGAATAACGATGAAAAGCTGGATGACTTTGTGACGGATGCCAACAAGACGAAAGATACTTACCTGAAAACGCCTGCCGGACTGTGGACGGAGATTACACTGCCTTTGGAGCAGATGTATGACGACTTGAAGACGGATACGCTGAACTCTGTGTCGCTCACCTTGACAAAGTATCGTAACACCATCGAAAACCGTGAAAACGGCATCGAAATGGGAACGCCCCAATACTTGTTGCTGTTGCGCAAGAACGATTTGAAGGAGTTCTTCGAAGGAAACCACTCGTACGACAACCGTACTTCTTTCCTTGCTACTTATAACAGCACTACCAACTCTTATTCGTTCTCATCGCTGAACCGTTTGATTAGCTACATCTTTGCCGAAATGAGAAACTCTGATGAACGTCCCGAAGGGTGGGATAAACTGTTGCTCGTTCCCGTTCAGGTAGAAAAGGACTCTCAGAACAAAGTGATTGGTATTTCGTCTCACGACCTTGAAGTCAATTCGGCACGTCTGTTTAAGGGTTCGGACGACAACCCGCTGCAAATTACGGTGATTTACACCGAACCGCATGGGCTTAAAGATTAGAGCGTTTAGAAACTGTTTCTGAAATTTATAATAATAATCTCCATAGTTGCGGGTTACCACTGACGGATATCGTTGTGGTAACCCGCTTTGTTTTTTGGGTATAGTCGTGCCGATATTTCCTTTTTTACAGATAAATCGGTAGCTGCTTTGGTTTTTTCCCTATCTTTGCCGTTATATATAAACTAAAAACAGATTTTTAAACCTATTCATGATGAAAACGAAAGTATTACTCTCATTCATACTTTTTATTTTTCTTGGTGTGACGGTCTCCCGTGCTTCCGAGCGATACCCCAAGCGGGAATTTCGCGGAGCATGGATTCAGTGTGTAAACGGACAGTTTCAGGGGATGCCTACGGAGAAAATGCAAAAAATGCTTATCTCCCAGCTCGATAACCTGCGTCAGGCAGGCATCAATGCCGTGATATTTCAGGTGCGTGCCGAGGCGGATGCCCTCTACCGTTCGCCCTACGAGCCGTGGAGCCGTTTCCTTACCGGCGTGCAGGGTAAAGCCCCTTCGCCTGCATGGGACCCGCTTGCGTTTATGGTGGAAGAGTGTCATAAACGCGGGATGGAGCTTCATGCGTGGATAAATCCTTATCGTGCCAAGACGAAAGGAACTACCGCCCTCTCGCCCCTGCATCCTTATAAGAAGCATCCCGAATGGTTCGTAAGCTACGGAGGTCAGCTTTATTTCGACCCCGGACTTCCCGAATCCCGTCACTACATCTGTAAGATAGTGCGCGACATCGTGAACCGTTACGACATCGATGCCATCCACATGGACGATTATTTCTATCCCTATCCCGTGCCCGGCGAGTCGTTTCCCGACGATTTGAGCTTTGCGGCATACGGACGCGGTTTTATCCACCGTGACGACTGGCGGCGCGATAATGTGAATATCCTGATAAAAGAATTACACGAGGCTGTGCGCGAGGTAAAGCCGTGGGTAAAATTCGGTGTGTCGCCTTTCGGCATCTACCGCAATCAGAAAAGCGACCCGAACGGAAGCCGTACGCGCGGACTTCAGAATTACGATGACCTGTATGCTGACGTGCTGCTGTGGGTAAACAACGGTTGGGTAGACTATAACATTCCGCAGGTATATTGGGAAATAGGACATGCCGCTGCCGATTACGATACGCTGGTGCGCTGGTGGGCGAAAAACGCCGCAGCCCGTCCGCTGTACATCGGTCAGGACGTAGGGCGTACCGTTGCGGCTGCCGACCTTCAGAATCCTTCACAGAGCCAGATTCCCGCAAAGTTCAGCCTCCAGCGTTCGCTGCCCACCATAAGCGGCAGTTGCCTGTGGTATGCTGCAGCCGTGGTCGAGAATAAAGGACGCTACCGCGATATGCTTGTAAACAAGTATCATAAATATCCGGCTTTGCCTCCCACCTCACCTTTTATCGACGATAAAGCTCCCGGTAAGGTGCGTAAGGTAAAACCCGTTTGGACGGAAGACGGATACATCTTGTTCTGGACGGCTCCGAAAGCAAAGACCGAGATGGACCGCGCCGTACAGTACGTGGTTTACCGCTTCGACCGGAAAGAGAAGGTCAACCTGAACGACCCTTCGCATATCGTAGCCGTTACGCGCGATACATATTATAAACTGCCGTATGAAGACGGGCGGACGAAATACCGTTACGTAGTTACTGCGCTCGACCGCCTGCACAACGAATCGAAATCGGTATCAAAGAAAGTAAAATTATAATAGTCTGCCGGGTGCGATAAAATAACAAGCCCGCGTCATGCCTGTCCGGAGAAATCCGGCGCATGACGCGGGCTTGCCGTTTCCTTGTGGGAGAGGAGAAAGCGGAACACTAACGGGTTCCGGTATTCACCTCGCTCCATGCAGGCGGATTAACTCCCATCAGATTCCGCACGAAGAAATCATAACGTTTGTGTTCGCCGAAATCTTCACCCATCGTGTGGTGTGCACCGGGGATAACCACCAGTTCAAAATCTTTGTTCGCCTTGATAAGCGCGTTGACCACCTGCATGGTCGAAGCCGGGTCAACGTTATCATCCATCTCGCCTACCACTAACATGAGCGGACGCTGGAGCAAGTGCGCATTTTCCACATTCGAACATTCCTTATACGAGTCGTCTACCGGATAACCCATCCACAACTCGTTCCACCAGATTTTATCCATACGGTTATCGTGGCAGCCGCAAGCCGAGTAAGCAGCCTTATAGAACTCCGGATGAAGCAGTACGGCAGTAGTCGATTCTTGTCCACCTGCCGAGCATCCGAAGATACCTACGCGGTCGATATCCATATACGGATACTTTTGGGCGGCAGCCTTTATCCATGCGATATGGTCGGGCAGTCCGGCATCCTTCAGGTTCTTGTAACATACCTCTTCAAACTCTTTCGAGCGGAACGAAGTAGTCATGCCGTCTACCTGAACCACGATAAAGCCCAGTTCGGCGAGCGACGTCATCCACCAGTTATACGAAGAAAACGTTTTCGGAACATATTGGTCGCCCGGACCTGAATAAATATATTCGATAACCGGATACTTCTTTGCAGGGTCGAAGTTCGACGGGCGGTAAATGATGCCCCACATGTCGGTTTTTCCGTCACGCCCTTTGGCTGTAAACACCTCCGGAGCCTTCCATCCGTTGGCAGTCAGTTGTGCGATGTCTGCCTTCTCTAAGGGCATGACTATTTTCCCGTCGGCAGCACTGCGAACCACGGCAACGGGCGCTTGGTCTACTTTCGAGTAAACATCCACCAAGTATTTATAGTCCGATGAATACCAAGCCTTGTGCATTCCCTCCTCCGGAGTGAGCGCCGTCAGTCCCTTGCCGTCGAACCCGATGCGGTAATAATGAATCAAGTACGGGTCTTCATCCTTGTTCATCCCGTTAGCCGAGAAGTAAATCTGTTGGTTTTCCTCATCCACGTATTGCACCTCGCGCACATACCATTCCCCCTTCGTAATCTGATGCGTGGGGCGAGCCGTGGCACGGTCGTACATGTACAAGTGGTTGTAATTATCCCGTTCGCTCGACCAGATGATACGTTTGCCGTCTGCCAAAAAATGGCGGAAAATGCGCGGATAGTTTACATATTTCTCTTCTTTCTCTTCGATGAGCGGGCGCACGCTGCCATCCTCGGCAGAGACTTCGAGTACGCGGTAAACCTTATGTCCGCGTTCGTTATATTCGAAAGTAATTCCCTTGCTGTCGCTGTTCCACTGCAACGCATAGATTTCATACTGATGACTGAATAAATCGGTCGACGGAATCAGCCGTTTGCCATTCTCCACGCCATAGATGCAAGGCACTTTAAATGCCAGCTCATCACCCGGCTTTGCATACTCTTGCTTATGTAATTTCGGTTGAAGCTGATCGGCGGGCGAAGATTCCACATAATATACGTAACGCTTTTGGGCAGGACGGATGCGGAAAGCAGCCACCAGCTTCGAGTCGGGCGACCACTGAATGTACGATGAATAATAATTGCCCGGCGTTCCGTCTTGACTCAACTGCGTTTCTTTTCCGGTAGCCACTTCGCGCACGCAGATGTTATCGTTTTTAATGAAAGCCACATACTTGCCGTCGGGCGATGTAACCGGCGCTCCGCCCTTCTCGTCGTCTACCTCCATCCAGTGACGCTGACGTCCCGGAGCTGGGAGCTGTCCCTCGTCCGTCAGGCGATTCCGGCGGATGTCGAAACACCAGCGCTTGCCCTCATACACAAAGCGCAGGGTGTCCGCCCCCGGCGTAACGTGGCAACGCTGGATAGGCAGTTGCATCGGGTCGATGTCTTTCCCCGTACTGCTTTCGAGGGCAGCCGATAGCTTCTGCTGGTCGAACAGAGCCGTTCGTTTCTGTTTGCCGGCATCTACCTTTACGTATTCATTTCCTTCGGGCGTATTGCGCACATACCAGAACAGGTTTGTACCATCTATCCACTGCGGATTCACATTGCTGTAAAATACATGTTTCGAATTGTACTTTTCGCGCAGCTCGTATGCACGGTTGTAATCCTCCACCGTGCCCTGCGCCAGTGCCATGCCCCCGGTAAGAAGGGCAATTCCGATTGATGCGATATGTTTCATGCTGTTTTACTAAAGAATATCGATGATACAAAGAGTATTTTCGCTCATCTGTATCATCGGCAACATAATACGAATCATTTATTTATTTCACTTCCCATTCATAAAGTCCGGAAGAGTTCTTTTCAGGTTGAACCACCTCTAATTTCACCGCTTTCGTTTTTACAGGTTCAAAGTCAACGGTGTTCGGATTACCCTTCCGTACGCCATACTCGTTCAGATTATCTACCGGCGTCCAGTTGCCCGAAGCATCTTTATAGTAAATCTTCCAAGCCTTCGGAACACGGCATCCTCCCCACGGAGCATCGTCGTACCAGTAAACGGTAGCACTTGAAACGGTCATCTCTTCAGGGAATTCGTAGGAAATCCATTCCGTAGTGCCTTCTTTGGGCCACCAGTGATAGTAAGGAATGGTACGGTCGTTTTCATCTTTCGGAACCAGTCCGTCGGTAATGGATGACAATGACGATACCTTATGTGAAGCGTCTACCTTGCTCTTCGAAGCCAATGTAGGAATAGCCGTGGGGCGCGTAGCGCTTACCTCGTTGGGCAACCATACTGCCATGTTTCCCGCTCCCCGGTGCGCCCAAGCATAATACGGGATAAGTGTCAGCGTATGGTCTTTCGCTACGAGGCGTCCGTTATCGTCGTACTCCAGTGTCTGGGCTTGCGTCTTGATTTGGTTGATTCCGTAAAGCAGGTCGGGCTTGCTGACTACCTCAAATTTCGGTGTGCGGTTCATCAGTACGCTCAACACATCGAAATCGTTATCAGGCCATTCGGCACAGTAAACTATCGGACCTCTTTCTACCGAGATGCGTCCACGGTCGGCTTCCACCTTGTTATTGGCTTTCACCGTACGGGTTTCCATATCGAAATGCACCTCTACCTTGTCGCCTTTCTTCCATTTGCGGTCGATGGTGAAATAACCCTGTTGCAAATCGGCTTTCACTTCCTCGCCGTTCACCTTAACCGAATACTTCGGACGCAACCCGTCGGTGTACGTATAAAGGTCGCTTGGCACCACCTGATTCTGCACCCATCCCGGAATACGAATCTTCATGGCGAACTGTCCGGCAGCGTTACGGTCTACTTGGATAGCGATGTCGCCGTTCCACGGATACGATGTGGTTTGTTTCAGCGACACCTTCTTTCCGTTTACTTCGAGCGTAGCCTCGTTTGCCATAAACAGGTTTACATATACATTTTTGTCTTTAACTGCATACACGTATCCCGGCAGTGAAGGAATGAAACGGCAGATGTTAGACGGACAGCAGGCGCATCCGAACCACGGCTGGCGCTGATGCTGGCCCATTGACTCCAGCGGGTTGGGGTAGAAGAATCCGCCACCGTCGAGCGACACGCCCGAAATCAATCCGTTATACAGCGTACGCTCCAGTACATCGTAATACTTCGAATCGCCGTGAAGCAGGAACAGGCGGTAGTTTACATACACGTTTCCGATGGCAGCACACGTTTCACAGTAAGCCGACATGTTAGGCAGTTCGTAGTTGGCACCAAACGCTTCACCGTTGCTGGTCGCTCCGATACCGCCCGTTATATACAACTTTTTGCCTACGATGTTATCCCAGATGCGGTCGATGGCATGTACGTACGACGTATCTCCCGTCAGTGCAGCCACGTCTGCCATTCCGGCATACATGTAAGCGGCGCGTACGGCATGACCTACCGCTTCATCTTGTTCGACAACCGGTTTGTGAGCTTGGCTATACTCATCGCGGCGTGAAGTATATCCGCGTTTGTCGAGGAAGAACTTGGCCTGTTTCAAGTATTTCTCATCACCGGTTACAAGATAGAGTTTAGCCAATGCCATTTCAGCAATCTGATGTCCGGGAACACGTACCACTTGGTTCGGTCCGTCGCCGATTTCACGGCACACACAGTCGGCATAACGGATGGCAATATCAAGGAAATTACGCTTTCCGGTAGCCTGATAATGCGCGATGGCACCCTCAACCATGTGTCCGAGGTTATAAAATTCGTGGCTCAGTTCCTCCACCTTTTCCCAGCGTTTGCTGCCTGCCCATTCGTGCGGATGCTTCGGGTTCATGGTACGTGCCGTATACAGATAACCGTCCGGTTCCTGTGCGGCGGCTACGATAACCAATACACTGTCGATGTATTTCTGCAACTTCTTGTCAGGATAAGTCTGGAGCAGATAGCTCGCTCCTTCGATGGTTTTATATACATCTGTATCGTCGAACGAATATCCGGTCACTTTGTTCGATTCGCTGGGATGAGCAGCCATTTCGAAGTTTTTATAACGTCCCGTCTCCTCACACTTGCTGAACGCCAGCGGGATAGTGGTTTCGCGGCTCGCTTTCAACCGTTGTCCCCAAAACGAGTCGGTAACCTTTACCGAAGTAAAAGGCACGGGGTCGATGGGATAACCGTGAGCTGTGGTTTTCTTTTGTGCATATACTCCTCCGAACGTTATCGAGAAGAGCAAAGCTGAAATCATTAGTTTCTTCATGGTTAAATGGATTATAATAATTAATGTTCTTTCTTATAAGGAATGTATTCATCCCACAACTTGAGCGAATGCAGATAACCGCTGAAAGCCCATTCGCCTTCTGCATTTCGTCCCAAAGTTACAAATTGTATCGGTTTTATCAATAACTGGATGTCTTTACTGCTGATAAGTTTTCCGTTTACATAGACACATTCCGTTCGTCCGTCGAAACATACATACACGTGCAGCCATTGTCCGGCGTTTGCGGCAGCCTCCTTGAATCCTACGTCTTCATACCATCCGTAGTGGTTCACTATGCCGCAGCGGGGTTCTGTTCCGCTGATAAGCATGATTTTCTCTAATTCATCGTGACTGCTCGTAAAGTCTGCCACACATTCGTTTTCTGCCACTTCCGGATTCAGTATCCATGCTTCGAGCGTATAAGGCGCATTGTCGCGCAGCGTGGCGGGAAGCGGGAATCCGGAACGGAAATACTGCTTGCCGTCGAAACGGAAGGCTTTCTTGCCTTGCATCTCTTCTACCACGACAGGCTCGTTCTGCGATTCGAATACTCCCTCCATTCCCTTGTTGAGAATATACATCACGGTATCGCCGGCGGTAAAATCGTTGGCATCGACCGAAACCACCAATCCTTGTTTGTGGCGTGCCGAAGGCTCTATACGCACTAATCCCGTAGTAGCGTCATACTGCTTTTCTGCTTCCTCCTGTTTCCAGTTATAATATCTGAAGTTGGTCAGCGTCAGAGGCTCTGTTCCTGCTTCGATGCGAACTCCGTCCGTAGTCAGGTAACCATCGGCACTCACCGATGTCCATTTGCCGTTTTCGTGTTTCCATACGCTGGCAGTGTGTTCGCGGTCTTTCGTCAGGACCGGAGACGTATATTCCAACACGCTTCCCGGACTCAGAACGATAGCTTCCTGCCCGTCGATGCGTTGGAGGCTAACCTGTCCTGCTTTCAGTTGGAACGAACCGCCCAACATACCGCCGTCGTTCCGCCACTCCGTACCATTCCAGTCGGCTCCCGAAAGTCCCATCCACAGTTGCGGAGAAGAAGTCTCATAAGCCCCGAACACCTTGATGTTCCACAGCGCACCGGCAAATCCGTTTTTCTGTGTGCCCGTGGTGGTGAGACGCACGTAACGCGCCTTTACTTCCCCAAAGTCGACCATCGGACTGCCTGCCAAGTAGTTCGAACGTCGGTCGGCAAAGATGCTCCAATGTTTTCCGTCGGTCGATGTTTCGATAACATACTGATAATACGACGTGCCGTACTCGAATTGCGTCCAAACGGTACGGATGGTTTCTTCACGCTGCAAGTCGATTTCAATCCATTCCTGACCCATCGTGAGCGGACGCCACAGCGTTCCGTTATTATCGTCTACGGCATATTCGGGAAGGAAGTTCTCATCGTAATACGAAGAAGCCTTTACGGGCTTTCCGAATGCCAGATTCTTCGAGGTCAGCACACTCTTGGCAAACCGCCCTACGCCGCTGTGCGTTCCTTCGATGGGCTGAATCGTTCCGTCGGCGTTAAACGTCAGTCGGTCGATACATACCTGACGGTGGAATCCGCGTGTAGAGTGGGGGTTATCGTGGCGGTGATATACAATGTAGTAATCGTTTCCCTCTTTCAGTATGCTGTGATGCCCCGGTCCGTGAATTGTTCCGTCGGCAGAAGTTTTCAGAATCGTACCCTTATACGTGTAAGGGCCTAAAGGATGAGTAGCCGTAGCATACTGTACGTGATACGTACTGTCGTGACACGAGTCGGACGAATACATAAAATAATATACGCCGTCTTTTTTCATCACGAAAGGAGCTTCGAAAAAGTCGGTCACCTCGGTGTTCGGAATCAGACGTGTTTCGGTGAATCCCTTCAGGTCGGGAGTCATCTTTCCGGCTCCGCAGCCGAATCCCTTGTAAATGCCCCACGTACCCCAGTAAAGATACACCGACCTATCGTCGTCGACGAACGTCTGTCCGTCCAGCGTGATGGCATTCTTCACGAAACGGTCGGGAACCAGTACTGCCTCGCTTTCGCCCAAAATGTTTTTCCACGGGCCGCGCGGCGTTTCTGCCACCCCTTCGTAGAGGTTGCACGGCTGGCAGTAAAACAGGCGGTACGTTCCGTCGGTATGCTGCATTACGTCCGGCGCCCAAATCCAATGGCTGTCGGGCCAGTTCATGGGCATGAGCGTCCAGTTCTCAAAATCCTTGCTACACCACAGTTGCGAAGGACCGAATCCCGCTCCGCTGCCGTCGGTGGTGGCATAGATATAATACGTGTCGCCGAACTTCTTCACCGTAGGGTCGGCAAAATAGCCGGGGATGAAAGGATTACCAGCTCCCGGCGTGTTCCATCGGATTTCCTGAGCCTGCGATGCGAGGAAACTACCCGTCAGGAAAAGCGTGTATATCAGTTTGTTCATAATAGTAAAGTTTTATCAATAGAGTTAAGGATAAACCTCGTTATACAGAGGCAAATCAAGTTCGTAGAAATATTCTTTCAGTAACCGGTACATGTCGGGGTCGTATGCTTTCAGTTTCGTGCGGCGGTTCATGGCATTATGCACCCCGTCTGCCGGCTCGGCATAGCGGTTGCAGTTGAAAAACGACTGGACACACTCGGCAAAATACTCCTCCTTGTTGCTGATGCAGTACGTATCTTTCCACAACCCCTTGCGGATGGCATTCTGCCTGCACGCTTCCAAGCGTTCGTTAAAGTCCGGCTCTACTTCGGCGATACCCACCGTGTGGATAAGGTGAGAAAACTCATGCACCATGATGCTTTCGCCCTCGTAACGGTCGCCCGGCAATGCCAGTACGTTCTCCTCGCCGAAACTTGCCGACAGCGTATCTTCGGGTGCACCCCCGAATCCGCGGGCACGCTTGTTCCAGAAAGCGATGTTTTCGGGCGTGTCGCAGATGTGAGCATACTCCGGGAGGTCGCATACCTCTTCCTTTTCGCCCAATATCATGACGTGACAGCCCCGCTCCGCCATGTGTTTCTTTACGTCCGGACGTTTGGCAAGCATCAGTGATACCACCTCGTATGCTTTCAGTAAGGCTTCATCGCGCACCTTGTCTGATGAAACGATGTACAGCCCGTCTACATCTAAATATTTCTTGTAAAAATCCGGAATGTTTTTTCCTGCCGGAACTGCCGTCGGATGCGTATCGCTGACAAACTCAGGTTCTAACTTGAGAGCGAACCCACCGCCCGAAGCCAAATGAATATCCAGCCGGGTGTCGCGCGTTACGCTTATCTGCTGACATACGTAATCTTCTGCCTGCTTCGAAGCATTGATGCCGTCTTTTATCAGCGTGCAGCGGTAAGTCATGCCTTCGGGGAGGAACGAAAATGCGACCGTTAGTGTTCGCTCATCCCAATTGGTCAACCCTCCCACATACCAGTTTAAATCTTTTTTTCTAACGGTAACAATATATTCACCCAGTTTGCCCGCTGCGATGAAGGTCGAGTCAACCTCTACCGGGAGTGAACTGATGAAGTCGGTACATTCCTGTTCGTTGGCGTAATTGGTAGGTGCGTCGCACAGCATCGTGAAAGGCGAATCGTGAACAATGTAGGAAGCCAACTGGTGGGCACGTGTACCCATGCTCATGGGCGTGTAATACATCGGCTGGAAGTCGCGTTTCGTAGCGTTGCGCATGGCACCCGGCGTATAATCTACGTGTCCTGCCATCATGCGGATGTACGGGAAAGTAACATCGTAAAGCGGCATGTTTCTTTCTACCTTGCCCCATTTCACCTCTTCCATGCCGAATACGCTTTCGTAATTCACCACGTTAGGATACGTGCGGTTCATCCCCGTAGGCTTGTAGATGCCGTGATAATCAAGTATCAGTTTATATTCGGCAGCTTTTTCGGCAATGCGGTAAGCCATCTCCACGGCAGTCTGGTCATCGCGGTCAAGGAAGTCCACCTTGAATCCCTTGATACCCATCTCCGAATACTTCTTGCAGGCAGCCTCCAACTGGTCGTCTAATACGTTGAACACCGTCCACAATACGATTTCCACGCCTTTGCTCTTGCCGTAAGCCACCAGTTCGGGCAAGTCGATGGCAGGGATGGTAGTCAGCATGTCACCACTTTTCGGGTCGTACCATCCTTCGTCCATCACGATGTACTCCAGTCCCTGCTTCGATGCAAAGTCGATATAATATTTATACGTTTCCATGTTGATGCCCGTAGCAAACGGAACACCCTTCAGATTCCAGTCGTTCCACCACTCCCAAGCCACCTTGCCGGGCTTCACCCAGCTGTAATCGCCGATGCGGTTGGGCGAAGCCAGCGCATACACCAAGTTGTTGACCGGCATCTCGGTATCGTTTTCCGTCACCGCCAAGATACGCCACGGATAGTCGCGCGTACCCCGTACGCGGGCAATGTAATTCTCTGTCCCGGTAACGTACTTCTGCTTCCGCCACGGATAATAATCATAACTTTTCGGATACGGAGCAAATACCCCTTTCAGCCCGTTCGTGCCCGTCGGTTCGACAAACATGCCCGGATAAGCCTCCAAATCCGACTCTAAAATCGTAACCTTCACTCCGTTGCAATCCACCGTTACGGGCAGAAACGCCAACTGTTTGCGTGCTTCCGACAGCGGTTTTACCTCGTAAGTATTCTGAAAAGCCATTGCCATCGGTTTTTCTTCATTGGTGGTATAAGGCAGGTAAGCTGTATAATCTCCGGCAAAGTTAAATTCGGCAGTCTCGCCGGCAATGATAATTTCTTTATTCTTTCCGGCAGTAGTATAAAAGCGGTAAGCCACCCCCTCGTTATACACCCTGAACACCACGCCGCAATCTCCTTTCAGCTTCAAGTTCATTTCGTTACATTCCGTACGAAACGACTTGAAGCGGTAGAAAGGCGATTCTATTTCCTGAATAACATTTTTCGACTTTTCGGAAACCACTTTTGCCACCGTCCCGGCGATAAGAGGCTCGTCAAGTCCTACTAAACCTATCTCGCAGTTTTTTACTATAAGAGAGTTTTTATGATATACGGAGTATGTCAGCAAGTCACCTCCGTCTGTCACTTCCACCTTCAGCTGTTTGTCGGGCGATGTTGCCGTGAAATTTTTTCCGTAAACAAAATTTCCTGTCCAGCAGGTAAGAATGAATGCGATAAATAAAAATGTCTTTTTCATGTTAAAAAATTAAGGAGTTGTTCTTCGTGTTTCCTTTATGCAAAACAAAAGAAAAGACTCTTATTCGGGTGCAATAAGAGTCTTAAACAATGCGAATATAATCCGAAAATAGGCGTTATACGCTTGTTACACGCCTATATTGGACTATTTTTATATTCTGATGGATTAAATTGTCATTCTCCGGCAATGCGTCGGAAGGGGATGTTGTCTTCCGTTATTTGATATTCTTCTTAACCAACATGGTTTTTGCTTTCAGTGCACCTTCCATATCGTACGTTTCCGATTTCACCAATCCGATACCTTTGGCATACCACTCGGTAACACGCACGTTGGTTGATTTCAGAACAATCTTGGTACGTTTCAGATACGAAATCTTCACACAGTCGAACTTTCCTGCCGTGGTGCTTACCTGTTCCCGTCCCATATACGATGCGCCGGATATGGTTATTTCGTTTTTCAGCATATTTTGTATAAGCTGGTAATGACGGTCGGGTATCGCTGTTCCCGCCTGTGCTTCGTTCAGTAAAGTAAACGAATTGTCACCCTTGAATTTTTTGTCCTCCAGCAATCCCAACCGTGCGGCTTCGTTGTATCTGGCAGGGTCGGAATCGGAAGCAATATAAGGTCCGTACATCAAGTCCTCGGTACACGTCGTTGCAGTTCCGTCGTAGCTCCAGTTAAAAAGCGTGTAGCTTGTGTTGTTTTTGGCTTTCGTGGTAACGATTTTGTCGTAGTAACTTGCCTTTACAGTGTTTCCTTCACGCTGTACGTTTTTTACTGTGATTGTTTCGTTGGAAGTGCTTTGTCCCACTTCATCGTAATTCACGTAATGCAGTTCGCTGCCCTCGCTGGTGCAAAAATATTGTGCTTGTGCTACGTGGCATATCAGCAAGGCAGCTACAAAAAACATAAGTTTTCTCATAGTGCTGTTTTGTTGTTTATAATTAGAATGTATCGCAAACTTACAATTTTTTTTCGAACACCTTTATGCTGCCTGCCGATATTCTGCATTATATTTCTATAATTAGTCCGATATCTTTACTTTTTTTATATTACCTTTGCAACAAAAGCAGACACCATGAAACGATTTTTTATCACGCTATGCGCTTTGTCTTTGCTTGTGGCAGTACAAGCGCAGATATCGCCGGAAGCCTTTCGGACGTGGCACGGAAGCAAGTATTCGATGTTTATTCACTTCGGACTTTACTCGTTGCCCGCAGGGGTGTGGAACGGACAGCCCGTTACGAGCGGGTATAGCGAGCAAATCCAAGCATTTGCACCGATAAACAAGGAAGACTACGAGGCGCTGGCAGAGCGTTTTAATCCCGTGGAATTTAATGCCGACTCTGTTGCTGCACTGGCAAAGCGGGCGGGGATGCGCTCCATCGTGTTTACTTCGAAACATCACGACGGGTTCTGTATGTTTCGTACTTCGACTACCGGATATAACAGCGTAGATGCTACTCCCTGTCACCGCGATTTTGTTCGTGAACTTTCAGAAGCATGTCGTCGGGCGGGACTTCGTTTCGGTTTGTATTATTCGCTTATCGACTGGCATTTTCCGGGTTCTTCCATGTCGGGACATAATGCCGATTTCATACCTCCTGCCCATCATGAGTTTTCGAAGGCTCAGCTCCGCGAACTGCTGACCAACTATGGAGACATCTCTGAACTGTGGTTTGACATGGGTTCGAACACGCCCGAACAGAGCCGTGAGTTATACCGACTGGTACATGAATTGCAGCCCGACTGCATGGTAAGCGGACGCTTGGGAAACGACCAGTACGATTTTTGTGTGATGGGCGACAATGCTTATCCCGAATCGGCACTGCAAACCGCATGGCAGACGGCGGCTTCGATGTTTGACGAGACATGGAGTTACCGCTCGTGGCAGAAGCGGGGAGACGTGAAAGAGAAAGTGCGTGAAAAACTGAAAAGTCTGATAAACGTGGTTTCACACGGCGGAAACTTTCTGCTGAATATCGGACCGAGGGGCGACGGCTCGCTGGTTCCTTTTGAAGTGGAGGTGCTTACGCGCATGGGACGTTGGTTAGAGCGTAACGGATATGCCCTTTACGATACCGAAGCATCGCCTTTCAACGAATCGTTTGCGTGGGGAAGCGTGACGCGGAAAGGAAATCATCTGTATCTTTTCTCCACGGGCGAGTATCCGGCTGACGGGAAAATACACCTCCACTTGCCGGGATGTACCTTGAAAAAAGGCGACGGCAAAATGGCTACTTACCTGCAATACGGCGACGACATCGAACTGACCGTACCGGCTTCGGCATACAAAGATTCGGTATATCACGTATTGCGTCTGGAGTTTGACCGCGACGTAGAACCCCAGCCGGCAGGTATGGTGCGGAGCATGTCGCTTACCGCCCAAAACGCTACTCCGGCTTACAGCTACTCATGTTTTGATTATTACAGCAATTACCGCAGCACGATAGGGTACAGCTGGAATTTTGAACAGATTGTATTCAAACAGTTGGAGCTGGTTTATACCGATGAGGAGGTGGGTAAGACAATCGACCTCTCTATCGACGGAAAGAATTACGAAGTGACGCTCGATAAGGGAAAAGTAGATGCGTTGCGGCTGTTTCCTGCCACCGAACTTACATGGGGGCAGCGCTACATTTGCAAGGAGGGTAGCGGACTGTTTGACTCTCCGTCGACACTGACTGCCGATTTGCAGAATCCGCCCGTGCGGGGAGGCAAGTGGGAGCCGACAGACAAGGAACAAGACGAATTTGACGCCGACATCCTGTCGTCATGTTTCGTCATGCAAGACGTACATGCCACTCGTGCCCAGCGCGTGGTGATGGAAGTAGGTGCCGGAAACGGCATTGAAGTATTCTTGAACGGCAAATTGGTGATGAAACACCTTAATCCCTACCGCTGCAAGTTCCGTAAAGAGAAGCTGGTTCTTCAGCTTGTAAAGGGCAATAACCGCATCGTGCTCCGCTCGTATAACCGTTTTGAGGACAAGGCGACGTATCTGTTGCGTCCGGCGGAAAAGCAAGTGGTTTACCGTCAAGACCTTACGCTTCCTGCGGCATTTACCGGAAAGCAACACACCATCCGTGTGAAGCGCCACGATGCGTCGTCGTCACATGCCGATGCTGAGCTGGCTAATCTGCGTATCCGCCTGCGCCGTCTTGCGCTTTAAGCATATCCCCGAAAACGCTTCGGTTAGGGTAGGGCATCCCATGCGGTAGGATTGACTGATTCTACCCGTAGCGCCAACCGGTTCAACCGTTAGAGTTCCTTAACTGTCTGACCATACCGGAAATGGTTGAAAATAAGCATCGTCAGTTTTAAGTACTGCATCATGAAAAAGCGACCGGAATGAATATTTCTGTTTCTTCATTCCGGTCGCTTTTTATGGTGTATGTACCCAGTGTCGGCAGCTCTTATCCTTAGCCGTTATCGGTTTTTATACATGTTTTCGTAGTAATTCTGGTAATCGCCACTTGTTACGTTCTTCACCCACGCTTGGTTATTCAGATACCATTCGATGGTCTTCACGATACCGTCCTCAAACTTGGTTTCAGGATACCAACCCAGTTCGTTTGTAATCTTGGTCGGATCGATGGCATAACGTTGGTCGTGCCCCAGACGGTCTTTTACAAACGAAATGAGCGAATCGTTTATCCAGTCGATGTTGATTTCTCCGTTTTCGTTAAACTCCTTTTTCTTCAATATCTTGCGGTATTCCGGATATTCGGTCATCAACCGATGGATGGTGGCGATAGTCAGTTTGACGATTTCAATATTCTGCTTCTCATTGTGTCCGCCCACGTTATATATTTCGCCGTCCTTTCCCTTTGTTACCACGAGGTCAATCGCCTTGCAGTGGTCTTCTACGTACAGCCAGTCGCGCACGTTAGAACCGTCTCCATACACCGGAAGCCGTTTGCCTTCCAGAATATTTTTGATAATGAGCGGTATTAATTTTTCGGGGAAGTGATACGGGCCGTAGTTGTTAGAGCAGCGCGTAATCGTAACCGGCATTTTATACGTATCGCGATACGCCATGACGATGAGGTCAGCGCTTGCTTTCGATGCGCTGTACGGGCTGTGCGGACAAATGGGAGTATCTTCAGTAAAGAAGCCTTCCGCTCCTAACGAGCCATACACCTCGTCAGTAGACACTTGGTGAAAGCGTACGCCTTTTCTCCACGTAGGATAGCCGCTTTCATCTTTTCCTGTAACCCATGCCCGGCGTGCAGCGTCAAGTAAGTTTTGGGTTCCTAAGATGTTTGTTTGTAAAAATAATTGTGGCGTTTCTATGCTACGGTCTACATGGCTCTCGGCAGCGAAGTTTACGATGTAATCAAATTTGTATTCGCTGAAGAGACGGTCTGCCAAGTCGTGGTCGCAGATATTGCCTTTTATGAAAAAGCAGCGTTCGTTATCAACGTCTTTAGCTATTGTTTCCAGATTGCCTGCATAAGTCAGCGCGTCGAGTACGACTATCTTGATATTGTCATATTTAGCCAACATGTATTTCAGGTAATTGGCTCCAATGAAGCCTGCTGCTCCTGTCACTAAATAAGTTTTCATATAGTAGGATTTCTCTTTTGGTCTGCAAATTTCGTAAAGTTTTTCGGAAGAAGCAAGAATTTTTTAGTTTTAATCGCTTAATTCGATAACTTCGAGGTCACTGAATGTGCCTGCATCGATGTTAAAACGTACCAAAGTGCGTACTTTGTGGAATCCGTATTTTCCGGCAGCTCCGGGATTAATGTGGAGCATCCCCAGCGTTTTGTCGTATTTTACTTTCAGGATGTGTGAATGTCCGCTTATGAAAAGTTTGGGAGGATGTACCAGCAGTGTCCCCCGGATAGAAGGGTCGTATTTGCCGGGATAACCTCCTATGTGCTTCATTATCACGTCGGCACCCTCAACGGTAAAGCGGTCGGTTTCAGGAAAAAGGCGGCGGATGTCTTGTCCGTCGATGTTTCCGTAAACGGCACGCAAGGGGCGGAATGCCTGCAAGCGTTCCACGATGTCTATTGAGCCGATGTCGCCCGCGTGCCAAATCTCATCACAGTCGTTGAAATATTTCAAATACCGTTCGTCCCAATACGCATGTGTGTCTGACAGTAATCCTATTTTCTTCATGGTTGCGTGCCTTTCTGTTTTAGTCGTCGTTATCCTCCGGTATCTCTTCTTTGGGTTCAGGTATAGAGAAATCAGCGTGTGCGAATAGCGAAGCCAGTCCGGATACTTGCTTCAGGCGGAGCAGTTCGTCTTTGTCCATGCCGATGTTTTTCATGATCCATGCGTCCGACATGCCGGCGCGGGTCAGTTCAGCCACGATGTGGGTCATCAAACCGATGTCGTGCGTACCGCGGGCACGGTTGTGCCGGATCGTCGACCCCATGCGGTGCGATAAGTCCTTGTCGATAACCACTACCGGCAGTAATCCCTTTTCACGTTCGTAGATGCGCTTCGAGGTTTTCAGTACGGTGTAACGGTGAAATCCGTCTACGATGATATATTTATCGTTGTCTTTGTCGTAATAACATACGCAAGGCATTGTAAAACCGTCTTCCCAGATAGACAGCTCCAGCAACTTCATTTCGGGAGGAGCCACCACGTTGGGGTTGTAGTCGTTTGCCACTACTTTGTCTACCGGTACAGCGCGTACGTTGTATACCGGACTTTTTATATCTTCTTCTTTTACGTCCATATATCTTTATATTGTTTCAGAATATAGTCTTTCATTTTGCTTTCCTGCTTGGTCAGTGCAAAACCCATATACTTGCAGGCATGGTCGTTACGCAGGATACAAAGACACATGCGTTTGTAAGTAGGAATTTCGCGGAAGTCCGGAATATTGATATCGTCCAGATACTCCATCATCACGGGTCTTTTGGTGGTTTTGTAATTCGAAGTATTACGTACTTCGATCGGAATCTTCAGGTCGATGAGTTTCTGTATGGTCTCGTCGCTGAGGCATCCGCCTTTCGTGCGCCAGAACTTGATGCTGGTGTGCAACTTGCTCAGGTAGTTGCGGCGCGTTTCTTCGGGCAGGGTAGAGAGCAAGAATTTCATGTACGATTCCCATGTATGCCCTTGAGGTAGCTTCAGGGTACTTCGTCCCATGGCGTATGTCGTTCCGTAAATGCCTGTAAAGTTCACCCCGTTTACGCGGCTTATCATTTTTCCCCACGTGTCGGGGTCGATGCATTTATACAGGTGAAGGCTTTCGATTGCCTCGCTGATGAACGGGCTTGCCACACGCTGGCGCTCGATGTTTACCCCCGCCTGATAGTAAAGGTCATACAACTTGTTGTAATCCCATCCGAACCGTCCGTTTGCCGTCCATATATCCGTAGTTTTCCAGTCGAATATCGGATAAAAATTAAACACATCGTTGGCTATCTTGTAACTCCATTGATAATGGTGGTAAAGCTGTGATTTGCTGCTGCCGTAAATGGTTCGCCAGCGGTTGTAACTCTCCTGCGTGCGGATGCCTACCAAGCAGGCGGTGCGTACTGCTTTTTTCTTTTTGTGGAGCCACGAAGCAAACTTCAGTTGGAATTCGTAATCCCACATTCTTTCTTTCAGGAACGGAAAATCTTTTTCCGTCATTACGTTTTTGGGCATCGGTCGTACCCACAGGTTTCTCATGCTTTCTTCCCACGGCCTCCAATACTTCTGGTACATGGAAGTACACGTCCGCACGCGAAACGGTACGCAAACACGGTATACGTCTAATATATCTTTGTTGGCTTCTAAAATACGGTCTACGTAATCAATAGTCATCTTATATTGTATTTCGTAGTCCAAATGAAACACGCCCAGCTTGGTTTTCAGATTATGTTTACGGATATAATCTATGCATAAATTAAGTAAAACTCCGCTGTCTTTCCCGCCGGAGAAAGAAATATACACATTATCAAATTCTTTAAAGATGATATCCAATCTTTCCTGAGCCAGTTCGTATACGTTTTTTTTTAGGGGATTACTGCTGTTCTGGTTCATCTTTTTTCTTTTTGGTATATATCATTTTGATATAGATTTTCCATTCTTTTATCGTTTCAAAATGTTGGTCGCTAAAATAGTTTTTATGTTGTTTCTGCACCACGGCAGTCAGTTCTTTGTCTTTCATCTTGAATTTGCCAATGGCTTTCAGCAGGGCTTTGAAAACTTTTTCTTCAGCTTCGGGATTAATATAATAGTTGTTGATAATCCATTGTTTCCCTCTTTCTTCCATGGGCATAAATCCAATGACTTCTTCATCGGAAAGCGCGATAAACCAGATAAATTTCTCTCCGGTCTTAAAGGGGTAGTCATTGTTATAGTTAAGAACTTTGGGGTTCATGACTAAGGGGGCGACTAATTCGTAGAGGTGTTTTTCTGTTCCGTTAACTTGAATGACTTTTATCATAAAAATCTCATTTTATGCAAAAGTAACAAAAGCTTTTGTTTCTGTCGTCTAAAAAAACAGAAAATTTATTTGGTGAGGGGAGGTTTACAGCGTTTGCAGGAGCTGGTCGAACGAGCGGAATACGGTGGTCTGCCCCTCCACAGTCAGTTCGATACGCTGCGGAGAAACCACGGTTAAAAGCGGCAGGGCAGCATACGCAGTTTCGTCAGGCAGGCAGAAATAGTTGCGACGGTTCAGTGCGTTTTGTGTCCAGTGTTCCAACACTTCGTTTGCCGCATTCAAGCGAATGGATTTTTTCCCTCCGACAGTAGGAGAGAACACCCCATGCGTCAGGTCGAAACGGATGCGGCTGTTCTGTCGGGCAAAGAGTGTATCCATCTGGTTATTCAGTATCAAGTCCTCGGTTACGCCACACTCCAATCCGTTTTCGGGAGTGAGCAGCCAAAGGCGGTCGGCAAGTACAAGTGCCTGCTCGATGTCGTGGGTAGACAGCAGGATGGCTTTCTGCTCTTCTTCGGCAAGCCGGTGAAGCAAGGTCATGATTTCGATGCGGCTCACCACGTCAAGGAAAGCGGTAGGCTCGTCGAGCAAGATGAGCGGACACTCTTGAACCAACGCTTTGGCTATCATTACCTTCTGCCGCTCGCCGTCGGAAAGCTCCGCTGTGTATTGGCTGGCCTTATCGGTGATGCCCACAGCTTGCAGGGCATGGCGGATGATGTCTTTGTCTGTCTGCCGCAACCGTCCGAAGAATCCCGTGTGAGGCTGGCGTCCCAGTGCCACCAGTTCATACACGGTCAGTCCCCCGGCTTGTGTCTTGTCGGTCAGTACCACTCCGATGGTGCGTGAGCGTTCGTGTTCCGTGTATGCACCTATCTTTCTGCCGAGCAGGTTCAGTTCACCCCCCAACGCCGGTTGCGCAGCAGCCAGCGTGCGCAGCAACGTCGACTTTCCCGTCCCGTTGGCACCCAAAAGGCAAGTCAGCTCACCCCGGCGCAATACGAAATTCAAGTGGCGGTGTACGTACTTCGTTACCTTCCCCTTCCGATACCCGATGCTGAGGTCTTTCCCCTCGATGACAATAGCCTGCTGTTCCATCTCAGTTGAAATATTGAATTTTGCGTTGGTTTACAATGACGTAGATAATGACCGGCGCTCCCAGTATCGGTGTCACGGCATTCAGCGGAATGATACCCGCCTCGCCGGGCAAGATGCAAACCAGATTACAGAGCAGGGCAACGGCGCTTCCGGTAAGCAGGGTGACGGGCAGCAGGGAGTTGTGGTTCGATGTCCCCAACATCAGTCGGGCGATGTGAGGCACGGCAAGCCCGATAAACGATACCGGACCGCAGAACGAGGTGGTAACCGCCGTGAGCAAGCCCGTAGCAATTAGCAGCAGGTTACGGACGCGGCGGATGTTGACTCCCAAGTTTTCTGCATAACGAGTACCCAGCAGCAAGGCGTTCAGCGGCTTGATAAGCAATACGGCTACGATGAGACCCGCCACGACCATTGCCGAGAAAGCCGGCAACTGCTCTAACGACACGCCTCCGAAATTACCGAGTCCCCATATCGTGTATGAGTGTACACCTTCCGCCGTGGCGAAAAAGTTGAGCAGCGAGATGAGCGATGAAGAAACATAGCCAATCATGATGCCTGCGATAAGCAGCATGACACTGTTTTTTATCACGGTAGACAGGAAAAGAATGATGCCGAGGATGCACGCAGCTCCGAGAAACGCACCCAGTATCACCGAAACGAATCCCGAAAGGGTGAATGCCCCCGTAGCAATGGTTCCGCCTCCGGCGAGCATCACTAACGCCACACCCAAGCTGGCACCCGAACTGATGCCGAGGATAGACGAGTCGGCAAGCGGATTGTTGAATACCGTTTGCAGCATCAGTCCCGACGCCGAGAGCGCCGCCCCACAGAGTAATGCGGTGATACACTGCGGAAAGCGCGACTCCCACACGATGAAACTCCACGTTTCCTTTTCCGCCCCGCGTCCGCAGAGAATGTCTGCCACGGCACTCGCCGGGATGTCTACTGCCCCAAGCAACAGGTTGGCAGCCATCAACATAAGAATGATTCCGCAGAGTACGCCTCCGTATATGTATCCCTTGTTATTCATTGTTCGATTTGTCAATCGGCGGCTAAATTACTAAAATATTTCGGTTCGTAACCTTCCAATAAGTCGGGATGCAGTATTTTCACAATATCTTTCAGTAATTCTTCGGGGTGGAAGGGCGATTCTTCATAATACGGGATTCTCCCGGTGTTACATCCGTAGATACGCCGTTCTTTGAAAGCCTTGAAGCGAGCGTAGGGGGCATAGTCTTGTTTCAGCTCCCGATATGTTTTGTCTGTTTTCTGATTATACTTGATAAACCAGTAGTCGGCATCCCCTCCCTTGTCGAACACCGCTTCAAACGCCAGCGGAACCGAGCCGCTGTTCTGTAAATCGGCGAAGATATAGTTTGCACCCGCATCGGCATACAGTTTTCCGGTGGTGCTGTTTCCGCCCGCGATGTACCATGCCGAGCCGTAGCGCAGGTCGCTCAACACGGTAGGATGCTTTTGGGCTTGCGCCGCCCGACGTTTCACATTCAGATACTCCCGTTCTACCGCCGTGAAAAGCGAATCCGCCTTCGCCTCTTTTCCGGTCAGCATTCCGTAAAAGCGCATCCATTCCGCACGTCCTAAGGGCGAAGTCTCCATGTAATCGGCACATTCGATGATGGGGATGTTGAGTTTCCCCACTCGTCCGTAGCCTCCGTTATTTTCGAAAGGCGAAAGCAGGATGCCGTCGGGGTTCAGTTCGATGATGCGTTCGATATCGGGACTCATGCTGTTTCCGCAGTCGGTGATGATACCCTCGCGGCAACGTTCCTGTACTTCAGGCAGTTTGAAATACTCCGAGTTGCACACGCCGCGTATGTTGTCGAGCGCACCCAACTCGTTAAGCAGACTTCCGTGGACTACCGAGTAAACCAATGTCCTTTCCAGCGGCACGCGCACAACAGTGCCTTCCGGTACAGATTCGGGCACAGGCTTCGTCTTGTCGGTCAGTATGTAAGTGTGCAGTGTTTTCAGTGTGTCCCACGGGTTACGCACTTCCGCCACGGTGTATTCGGAGTAATTTACGATGCGCAGATTCTCGGCATACCGCAGCTTCAAGGTATCGCCTCCTGCTGTAACGGAAGAAGTCTTGCTCCCTCCGCCGCAGGCAGAGCAAAGCAAGACTATGGTTACTATATAGGCAGATAGTAAAATTCGGTTCATACGCTTCGGTTTATTCGGCTACGAAACGCATGTTAGTAGTATACATGCCGGTTTCAAACTGAGTTTTTGCCTGTCCGTCTTTGCTGTATACATGAACTGTGTTCAAAGCTCCCCATACTTGGTCGCCGATGTAAATGTCTTCCGTGATAGGGTCTACTGCGATAAAGCCCGGACTGGTAAAGTCGTTAAGGTCTATCGGCAAAGTGGTTGAGGTGTTTGTTTTCAGGTCATAAACAAAACATTTTTTTGTTTCCGGAAGATAGTATTCCGAATAAAGGATATACATTTTGTCTCCCTTGTTGGCAATGTATGTAGCGTTGCAGATGCTGTCTACCGCATACGTGTTGGGGTCGATGCGTTGCAGGGTCTGGTACACCCATTGGTCTTCGGGAACTGATGCAGAACCGGCATAATTTCCGTTGGATACTACATACACGTATCCGTCGTTTCCAGTGATGCACTGCGTATAAGGATTTAGCTTTACCGTAATGTCTTGCAGTTTGGTCATTGATGCCGCATCAACCACTGCCACTTGGTTTCCTTTGCTATAGTTGGAGATGTTGACAAAAAGTTTTCCGTCGGCATAAGTCAATGCTTCGGGATATGCACCTACGGCTACGCTTCCCGTAACGGCTTGAGTCAGCGTATCGAGCTTGTTCACTGTTCCGTCGTAAGCCGTAAAGAAAACACAACCATCGCCCGCTGTGGCATAACGCGGCTGCATGGGCTGGTCGGCAGCAGTAGTCATTGGCAGACGTTTTATCAGTTTCCCGTTGTGCTCAAGGATTTCTATTTTAGAGGAAGTAGCAGAAATAGCATAAAGTTTAGACCCGTATACACATAAATCCTGCAAGTCTCCGATGCCTTGTCCGTTTTGTGCGGCATAGAGGTCATTGCCGGTGCTTTGGGTAGTTAAATCATACCATTGTATGGAGCCGTTGTTTGCATTATAATTTCCCGTATTGACAATGTAAGCGCCGAGGGTGGTAGTCGGTTCCGGATTAGGGACAGGCGTCGGGTCGTCGTTATTATCACAAGCCGTCAGTGCGGCAGCCAGAGGCAAAGTGGTGAAAGCCAAGTAAAGCCAGTTCTTTTTCATTACGTTCATGGTCTTTTAGTTTATAAATAGTAATTAATAGAGATTTTGTAGTTTCGTCCCGGCATGGGGTAGAAACGGATTATCTCATAGTTCTTGTTCGAAAGATTGAGGGCATCAGCCTGTATGCGCAGGCGGTGATGTTTCCACGTAAATGTGTGCGACAGCGAAATGCCGTGGTCGGTATAAGGAGCAATGCGATACTCCGGCAGATTCTGCGCCAGCGTATAACGTTCCGAGGCATACGTTAGGTTATACGATACGTTTACCCACGGTGTTTCCAGTGTAAGGTTTCCGCTTCCCGAATGGCGGGGCGTATAAATAATCTGGTTGCGCCATGTTTTCGAGTTGCGGTCGGTTACATCTTCAGCCTGCATGAAATTATAATTTCCCGTGAGATACCACTTGAAACGCTCGTTGAGGCTGTATTCGGCAGACAGATTGACATCCACCCCGATGGTTTCCACCTTGCCTACGTTCATCATCCGCCATACAAACATCGTGGGCACGGCTACTATCTTGTCGGCTACCTTGTTGTAATAAGCGTCTGCCGAGAGACTGAGGAAATCGAAGCAGGCGAAACCGGACCGGCTCCACGTCACACCGAAATTTCCCTGCTTGGTGGTTTCGGGGCGCAATCCCGTGTTTCCGATAACCAAATAATATAAGTCGTTAAACGTAGGGGTTCGGAAGATGTCTTTGTACGAAGCCCTGACCCTCAGACCGGCATTTTCAAATGGTTTCCAAGAGAGGCTGAAGGCAGGAGACAAGCGTTTGCGGTCGTCAGCCGCCGTACCAATCCGCACATCTTCGGTAATAAACGTGTTCAGCAGCGATGCCGTAGCCGAGAACTTCCGATGCTCATAGCGGGCAGCGACGGCGGTAAGCAGGGTGTAACGTTGCGGAAACTGACACTGGTCGAGTGTGGTATGCAGGTAATTATAAGCAAAATCCTGTGCCACGGAGAGTGAAAAGTGTTCCACCGGTTCTGCCCACAGCGTTGCCGACACGTAAGTCTCCGTCTGTCGGTAACGGTCGTCGGTAATGCCCGATGCCTCGTTGTTATAATCCTTGTTCCAACTGTAATTGAACTTTCCGAGGGCTTGCAGCTTTATGCGGTCGCTGAAACGGTTCTCGTAACGGAACTGTCCGAAATAGTTCTTGTCGGAGAGACGTTCGGCTGCGTATGGATTATCATAGATTACCCCTCCCGGAAGTCCGCGTTCCGAGTCGAACAGATAAGCCTTTACCTGTAAATCCTGCCGGGGAGTAAAAGCCGTGTAAAGCGTGGCTTCCGCCCGGTAAGTACGGATGTCGCTGTTATTCCGCTTGCTGTCTATCAAGTGGTTTCCGTTCCACATCTCAAACGGGTAATTCCCGTCTGCCCGCAGGAAGTCGCCATATACGCTCAGTGCCGTTTTTCGGGTTAGTTGCCGGCTGTACAACACCGAAGGGTTCACCATTCCGAACGAGCCGGCTTTCAGATTGGCATATACATGGTAAGGGCGGTCTTTGAAGTCCGGGCGTGCCGTCTGTATGCTGAGAACGCCTGCCGAAGCAAACGCGCGTGCCGTTTGATAAATATCGTCCGTCTGTCCGATGGTCATCGTCAGTTGCGACACATTGTCAAGCGAGAAACGCGATATGTCTATTTGTCCCGACTGGCAGTCGCTCACGCTCACTCCGTCATAGATAACCCCCGTATGCTGCGCCCCCATGCTTCGTACAGAGATTGTTTTCAGTCCGCCTATCCCCCCGTAATCTTTCACGCTTACTCCCGAAAAATGACGCACGGCGTCTGCCACTTCGTACACTCCGAGTCGTTCCATTTCCGCCTTTCCCATTACTTGCAGCGGAGAGGCAGACGTAAGGGCAGGGGGCGTGCGCCGCGCGCTCACCGTTACGCTCGGAATATCGTGAACACGTGTAGTCATGCTGTCGGTCGCCACCGTCTGAGCTTCGACGGAAACAACTGCCAGCACCGATACGGCTGCGACGATGCACACGCCTGTACTACGGGGATGCTTGATGCTCATAAAAAACGAATATAATATAAATGTATAACGTTGCATGACCTTGTTCTTCTTTCCTCGAGAAGCGCAAGCACGGCTTTTGTTTTGCAGGTCTTCTGACTTACTCCGGTTTGCTTTGCCTTCCCACCCTCTAAAAACAAGTTCAGGGCAGTGGCTGAAGAAGTAGATAAGCAAACCTCTTTTCATGGAGCTCACAGCAGCGGGACTGTCCGGGACTTTCACCCGATTCCCTTTTCATCCGCGGCCTCGCTTGGGAAGCCTGTACGGAACAAAACGTTGCAAAGATAAACATTCTTTTTAGAAATCAAGCTCTTTTGGCGGAATAATTGAAAGTTAAAAAGATCACTTCAATCAAAATTTAAACAGGCTCTAAATCTGTTTGCCTCCTGTTTTTTGTGAAAAATTTGAAGCGAATTGATAATTTAATATCGAAATTATGAAGTTGAAAAGTAAATATTTTTTAGATAAAAGAAGTCGTTTCCCGTTGTAATGGAGAAGGACGGAATGTTGTTTTTCAGTCTCGGTTTATTTGTTTTTTTTCTTTCCCAAAACGCTACCGCATGTTTTAGTGAAAACATGCGTACAAGTTAGATAACATAAGCGGTAGAAAGCAACCGTTCTAACGGTAGCGTTTGGAGGGGGGAAATTGGTCGGAAAAACAGGGATGTAAGGAGGCTTCGGAGATTAAACGGGTTGCATAAATATGCGAGTGAAATACGTAAAAATCTGTTTGTTTTGAAAAAAATGTTTTCCTTTAAGCTGAACTTGTTGCTTTTTATAAGCTAAAAATTATAAATTTTGTTTTTATTATGTGTTAATGAATAAAATATACAAAAGGAAAATAAAATAATATTGTATTTTTGCGCTCGTTTAAAAATAAAACCTAACTGATGATTAACTTTGTTATTGTAAATAGAACATTTTTTAATTTAGACATGGTTTTGCGTAATGTGAAATCACGCGATCCTTTTAGTCATATTTATTCGTAAAGTTTGCTCTGGCAACCTTTCTTTTTATGGTGTTAAAAAGAATTGGTTGGATTCTTTTGATTTTTTTATTCACTAATATATTTTTTACGGACAAAGAGATGAGAAGATTATGTCTTTGGTTGGTCTTTTTTGTCATGTTGGGTATTCAATCGGCTTTTGCTCAGTTTGTCGTGAAAGGAACGGTGGTTTCTAAAGCAGACAATGAGCCGCTGATTGGCGTATCTATTATGCAAAAAGGAACAACGAACGGTGTGGTTACCGATATCGATGGTAACTATGAGTTGAAAATTCAAGGAGGAGATGCCGACTTGGTATTTTCGTATATCGGTATGCGCTCGCAAGAGTTTCGGGTGAATGCGCGTACCGGAGTGTTGAACGTGGCGCTGGAAGATGATTCACAAATCATGAATGAAGTGGTGGTGGTGGCTTACGGCGTACGAAAGAAAGGTACGATTGCCGGTTCGGTTTCGTCGGTAAAGGCCGAGAAGATGGAAAATGTGCCGGCACCGAGCTTCGACCAAGCGTTGCAGGGACAGGCTGCCGGTTTGTCGGTGGTTTCTGTTTCCGGTGAGCCGAGCAAGGCGGCTGTTTTCAAAATCCGTGGTACGAACTCTATCAATTCGGGTACGGCGCCGCTGTTTATCTTAGACGGTGTGCCTATCGAAAGCTCTGATTTCAATACCATCAGCCCGGGCGATATTGAGTCGGTATCTGTGTTAAAAGACGCTTCGTCTACTTCTATTTACGGTGCGCGTGCTGCCAACGGGGTGGTGGTTATCACTACGAAACGAGGCTTGTCGATGGACAAGGCGAAGGTTACTTTGCGTGCGCAGTACGGTACGTCGCAATTAGCGCGGACGGAATGGAACATGATGAATACCGCCGAACGCATCGAATTCGAAAAATTGGTTGGTTTGGATAACGGACAGGATTACGACTTGCTTTCGCGGACAGATGTGAACTGGATGGATGCCATCTTTAAAGACAATGCTCCGCTTCAGAATTACGAACTATCTGTTAACCGCGCTACGGATAAAATGAATTATTACGTGTCGGGAGGTTTCTATGACCAAGACGGTATCGCACCGGGGTCTTCATTCCGTCGTTATAACATCCGTGCCAATGCCGAAGTTAAGGCAAGCAACTGGCTGAAGTTAGGTACCAACACGATGGCCGCCTACGAGGAAATAGAGCAGACCGAAGAAGGTTCACCCAGTCTGTCGAGTCCGATTTTCGCCTGCCGCCTGATGCTTCCTTATTGGAATGCGTATAACGAAGACGGTTCCATCGCTTCGCAGACCGACGGTACTTGGAAGGGTACGGGGCAGAACCCGCTGGAGTGGTTGGCGAACAATCCGGTGACCAACAAGAAATACAAAGTGCTTTCTACGGTATATGCTGAAATTACTCCGATTGAGAACCTTACCATCCGTGCGCAGTTTGGTGCGGACTTCTCTCATTCTACGGGTTCTTCACAGTCGTTCCCAAGTTATATTCTGAATGCCGGACTGGGCTCGGCAGGACGCAGTTCGTATGACACGATGAACCTCACGGAAACTACTACTGCCAATTACCGCTGGACTTATAAAGAAGACCATGCTTTCAACTTCATGTTGGGTCAGGAAGCAGTGAACTACGATACCGAAGGATTCCAAGTTTATACAGAGGGGCAGACGAACGATTTGCTTACCGACCTGTCTTCGGGTGTGCGTGCATCGTCATGGATGAACTCGGCTACGTCATACGCTTACCTGTCGTTCTTCGCCCGTGCCGAATATAATTACAAAGATTTATATTATGCCGATTTTTCGGTGCGTGCAGATGCTTCTTCGCGTTTCGGTAAAAACAACCGCTGGGGAGGTTTCTGGTCGGTTGGCTTGATGTGGAACATCAAAAACGAAAAGTTCTTGAAAGATGTAGAATGGCTGACCAATGCGCAGATTGCGTTAAGTTCCGGTACTACGGGTAACTCTTTGCTGCCGAGCGATTACTATCATTTGGCTTTAGTGGCGGGAGGTCCGAATTATAATGATGAGGCTGGTATCTATCCGGCGCAGAGCAGCAACCCCGATTTGAGTTGGGAAACCACATGGGCTACCAATCTGGCTTTCCATTTGGGATTCATCGACCGCATCAATGTGGATATCGAGCTGTATAACAAGCGGACGACTGACATGTTGATGGAAGTGCCTGAGTCGTATGCTATTACGGGCGAGGGTGTACGTTGGGAAAACATCGGTGTGATGGCAAACCGCGGTGTGGAAATCAGTGCAAATGCCGATGTGCTTCGTCTTAACGACTTTACTTGGAATCTGAATGCAAATATCTCTTATAACAAGAATGAACTGAAAGAACTTTATAACGGTGTAGATGAGTATGTAAACTCTACTACGGGTATCCGTTACGAGGTAGGACGTCCTATTAATGAGTTTTTCTTGAACCGTTATGCTGGTGTGAATCCGGCAAACGGCGAACAGTTGTGGTACACGAAAGACGGTGAACTGACCAACGAGTTCCGTGAAGAAGACCGCGTGATGACCGGAAAAACCTTCGATGCTCCGTGGATGGGAGGTTTCGGAACCACATTCTCATGGAAAGGCTTGTCGCTGTCGGCACAATTCAGTTGGCTTGCCGACCGCTGGGTGATGAACAATGACCGTTACTTTGAAGAAAATAATGGCGGATTCTCCGGTTACAACCAGTCGAAACGCCTGTTGTACGATGGATGGAAGAAGCCGGGCGACGTGACAGACATCCCCCGTTACGGAGAAATAGCCCAGTTGGACGACCGTTTCTTGGAGAATACCTCATTCCTGCGTCTGAAAAACGTCACTCTGTCGTATTCATTGCCCCGCTTGTGGTTGGAAAAGAGCAAATTCTTTACAGCGGCACGGGTATATGTACAAGGACAAAACCTGCTGACGTTTACAGGCTTTACGGGTTTCGACCCCGAATATTCCGGAAACGTATATTTGGGAGTATATCCTCCTTCACGCCAGTTTACCTTCGGCGTAGAAGTTTCATTCTAATATATATAAATGTATAGAGAAAGATGATGATTAAAAAAATACAATTATATGCGGTGTTGGCTGCGATGGCATTGTCCTTCACTTCTTGCTTAGACAAGTATCCGGATAATGCGATAGAGGCAGATAAGGCGGTCAATACCCCTGACGATGTGAACCAGTTGGTGATGGGAATCTATGCTGCGTTCAAAGATGGTGCGCTGTATTCCGGCAATCTGACTTTGCTGCCGGATATTCAGACCGACTTGGTATACGGCGTAACGGGAAATACGAATGTTTATGGAGATATTTGGCGTTGGAACGACATCAAACCTACCAATACAGATATCGAAGATGTGTATGCGGCTCTGTATACGGTGGTTAACCGCTGTAATTTCTTGCTTGACCATGTAGAGGCGGTTCGGGCGAAAACTACGGACGATGATGACCTTGACCGCTTGGACCAATATTGCGGCGAAGCCTATTTCGCACGTGCGCTGGCATACTCTGAGCTGGTAAAGCTGTTCTGTAAAGCATACGAAAGCGAAGAAGATGCAGCTAACCAGTTGGGCGTGGTGATAAACGAACATTACGATAACCAAGAGCCGATGAAACGCGCCACACTGCAAGAATCTTACCAGTTTATTATTGACGACCTCGACCGTGCAGAAGACCTCCTTCAGCTGGAAGAAGACTTCAATCCTTCTGTCGACGGCTCTTTGTATGACACGGTATATTTCAACGAATATACGGTTTACGCCTTACGCGCTCGTGTAGCCCTTTACATGAAAAACTGGAAAGAGGCGGAAGAATACGCCGGAAAGGTTATCGACAGCGATTACTACATGCTGTCAAGCTGTAACCGGCAGATATCATCGGGTGTGAGCTATTATAAATACATGTGGACGAACGATCACAGTACAGAAGCTATCTGGAAAATTTCGTTTACCGTCAGCTCGTATGGCGGTGCGTTGGGACGGGTATTTTTCAATTTCGACCAGTCGAACGTGCGTCCCGACTACGTGCCGGCTCAGTGGGTTTTAGGTCTGTATGCTGCCTCTGATTTGCGTTATACAGATATCTTCCAGTCGTATACTACGGCATACGGTTTGATGTGGCCGTTACTTCAAAAGTATTTTGGTAACGAAGAATTTCAGGCGTATAACATCTACCATGTGTGTATGCCGAAAGTGTTCCGTCTGTCAGAGCAATATCTGATTCGTGCCGAGGCGCGTGCCCAGCAAGGCAATTACGGAGGAGCAAGCGAGGATATAACCGAACTTCACAGTGCACGCTATTCGGCAGGTGGAGCAGTATCCTTGAATGCTGAAACGGCAATGGATGTCATCGAAGAAGAGCGAGTAAAAGAACTTTATATGGAAGGTTTCCGCCTGCACGACCTGAAGCGTTGGCACAAAGGTTTCGAGCGCACGCCGCAAGACCAGTCGCTGGATAACGGCAGCAGTCTGAAAGTGGCAGCCGACGACCCGATGTTCGTATGGCCGATACCGCAGCATGAGATTGAAGCTCCGGGCTCGCAGATTGAACCTAATGAAAGTAATAAATAAAAAACATTATGGTGATGAAGAAAATATTTATAGGAGCTATCGCGGCAGTAGTCGTGGCAATGATCTTTTCGGGATGCGAACCGAACAGAGTGAATTATAGCGGACCCAATTATCTTATGTTTTCCGACACGCTGTATCATTATGGCGTAAAAGAGTCGGGCGAGGTGTTTAATATTCCTGTCTCGGCTACACGGGCTGCCGATTATGACCGTACGCTTGCTGTGGAAATTATCGACCAAGAAAGCAATGCGGTGGAAGGCAAACATTATAATCTGCTGTCGAATACCGTAACGATAAAAGCGGGCGAACTGGCTACGGATGTAAAAGTTCAGGGTATCTATGAAAATATCGCGAATACAGACTCGCTGGGTTTTGCCTTGAGATTAGTTATTCCCGATGAAGATAAGTGGGACTTGTATGGTACGGAAGCGAAAGTGGTGCTTCAGAAAGTCTGTCCGTTTGACATCAATAACTTTGCGGGAAACTGCGTGGTTACTTCGACTTTCTTTACGAGCGACAACTGGACCGGGACTACTACCATGCGTTTGATTACTACCGATGTTGCGGAGGATGAAGAAAACACGATTGTACTTCATGACCTGTATTACGACGGTTACGATATCAAACTGAAATTTAATACAGACGACGCTTTGGAACCGCTGGTTGAGATGGACGAACAGTTGCTGGCTACCACAGCCGATGCCTTTTTGGGTAACATACATGGCAATGGAGATTTGATGATAAGCCAGCCTACGGCTTACGTATCTTATTACAGTACCTGCGAAGATTTTGTTCTTCAGTATGTTACGCTTAATGTGTATAATGATGACGGTTCGATCTATGGTACAGTGGGTACGTATGTGAACATTTTGGAATGGATTAGCGAAGGCGAAGCCGAAGATTTAAGAGAACAAGGATATTAAAACACACAAATAAAAATAGAATAAAAAGTATGAAACATCTCGATTTGATACCAGTTGCAAATACTTGCAAGAAGATGTTGTATAAGGGATGTCTGTTGGTTGGTTTGGTTGCAGCATGTAGCCTTACAGCATGTTCAGACGATGACGAAAACTCGGTAGCTCCGGTTTTTCCGGAATTGCAAACCATAAGCTGTAACGCCGGAGAAACAAAGGAGTTTACTTTTGAGGCGAATACTAATTGGAGCTTGGCTTCAACCGAACTGTGGTGTAAGTTCGTGAAAGACGATGTTGAATCGTTCGTATTGTCAGGAAAGGCAGGTACACAGAACATCACTATCCGTGTAACAGACGAAGCTGCTACCGTGGATGAGGCAAGCGTAGCGAAATTAGAGCTGACTATGGGTTCGCAAACCATTGTTATCGGTGAGGTGACCCGTTCGGCTAAAGGCAGCGAGCTGAAAATCTATGATATGGAAGGTAACGAACTGGAAGCTCTTACCGTAGGATACGATGATTTTGAACCCTTTACAGTGAAGGCAAACTTCCATTTTGCCGTAACCGGAACTCCCAATTGGGTGGAAGTAGAAGGTGGTTCGCTGGTTGGAGTTTCTAATCAGGAAGTAGCAGGCGGATTGAGAGTGATTCAAGACGGAACGGTTGAAAAATATCCGGTAGCCGCAACAGATAACAAGATGATTGTGTTCAGTGCAGAAGACGGAAAGGCTTCTTTCTCATTCCCGCTGATTTATGCGGGTATGGACCCGATGGATATTGATGTAACAGCTCCTTCTGCCAACAGATACGGTTGGACGGTTTCGATGGACGGAAAGAGCTTTGCTCAAGAAGGCGGACAAGGAACTTCCGGAGGCGGCAGCACTTATACTAACAGAATCCCCTTTACGGTTAAGGTGCTGAACGATGATTATGAGTTTGTTTATTTGGAAGAATGGGAAGATGTTTCCGGCACGAAAAATATTTCTCTGATTGATCCGTCTATGTTGTGGTTGCATTGTGAAGGAGAAAAAGGTGATATCTCTTTGCGTGTTGATGAAAACGAGCCTCAGTATGCAGGAGTTCCGGCAGAAGAAAGAACGGGTTATGTATTGGCTTTCTCGCGTGCGGAATATGAAAGCATAAAAGAAAATCTGGAAGCAAATATTGTAGAAAACGGAGATATTAAATATGCTTACCAGCAGAGCAATCTGTTGATTCAGATTACCCAGAAAGAACAGGAAACAACTACCGGTGAACAGTTGGTTAATAGTGTGACGAGCGGCGACGGTTCTACTGTTATCGATTTCGTAGCATATACCGGAGAAAATCTTAGTCATTATCAGTCAACTTACGGCGTACAGTCTGTTACTGAAATCAACAAGCCTGCAATGAATACATTGATTACGTTTGCTTTTGAAGGAGTAAACATTGAGGCGTATGATTTATCAACGGAAGAGCCTGTTGAAGTAGGAGGTTTTGAACTGTCGGGAAATTATGTGGGAGTTGATGCTTCTATTGTTGGTAAAAAAGATATCTTCTTTGTTGTAACAGAATGGGTGGAAGCCGGAACTCCGAGAAAAGCAATGGTTATTATACATTTATCGAATGTAGAAGAAGGCGGTAGCGAAGAACCTTCTGAAGGCGTATTCTCTATAACAAATGCTTCTACGGCTTCTTCTGTGGCATGTACGGAATATGCAGGTCCAAGTCTTGACTGGTTTAAGCAGAATTATGGTGTTGAAAGCATCTGGCAGGTAGAAAAACCAACTGGCAGTTTGGATGTTGCGTTGAGTACCTTAGGTAAAACGATTGCTTCATGGGATTGCTATGATTTTGCAACTGAAAGTCCGATATCACTCACTCAAGATGAGATAATGGATGTAAATGGCGATGGTTCTGTCATCAATATATGGATTGGTGGCGCTTTCGTTGAACACGATGTTGTATTCATTGTAATAACGGACAATTCGGGGGTTAAATACGGTTTAATCGTAGGTACTCCGGCTGAGTAATAATATTGTTTCTTAAAACACAAAATTGAGATGAACATATATAAATTATATTCCAAATACTTTTTATCGCTCCTCGTCAGTATGCTGGCGATGGTAGCGGTGACAAGTTGTTCGGACGATGACGAAGATTTGGCACAGAGCGGTTACGGTTACGTACAGTTCAAGCTGACCAAAAGCTCTTTTGAGTCTGCGCCCGAAACAGAAGAACCCGCTTCGCGTACGATGACGGACAAACTGGACAAGCTGGCGGATGCGAAAAAAATACAGGTCGTGTTGCTTCACGATGGCACTACCGTATCGCAGACCTTGCTTCTGAATAGCTACAATGATGAAAATGCGGAATTTGGTCTCCGCAGTGATAAACTTCAATTGGTGGCAGGAGCTTATAAGGTAGTGGGCTATTATCTGTATGATGCAGTAGACGAGCAACTTTATGCGGGGGGCTCCGGAGATAATAGCGATTTCACTGTGGTAAGCGGCGGATTATATGTACAAGAGCTTTCTGTAGATGCCGTATCTCGCGGTATGGTGAAGTTTCAATTAGAGAAGCAAGTGCTTTCACGTGCAACGGAAGAAGGTTATCTGTTCAATGCCATCGCAGAGATAGATGTAACGGTAAAAAACATGTTTACACGTGAGGTAACTACTTTCGAGAAAATGAAAGTAACGTATGAAACCGATTACGAAGAGTCTGTGGGAACTGATAATCCTGACGACCATTATAAAGAAGTAGGTAAGGCTTCCTGCGATTCGCTGGTATGGCTTCCTGCCGGAACTTATCAGGTAACTTCTTATACTACTTACTCAAGAAGTGGTGTGAGCCGTACGGAATTGGAAACTCAGGTTGTAAAAGGAGAAAGTTTTGTTGTGTCAAACAATGAAGTGACAGAAAATGCTTTTGTCCCCATACTGCTTTCTGAAACCTCGGAAAACATTAAAGACTACAAGGCTTTGAAAGAAATCTGGGATAAGATGGGCGGTAAAAACTGGAGTTATTACGGTGCTGAATATCCTGAAGGTACAAATTGGAACTTTAATAAAGATATAGATTTGTGGGGAGAACAGCCGGGAGTGACGCTGGGTAATAACGGACGTGTAACAGGTTTGGTTTTGTCCGGTTTCGGTATAAGCGGATTTGTTCCCGATGCCATCGGTCAGCTTACGGAAGTTCAGATTTTGGCACTTGGTTCGCACGATGAAAAAGTAGGAGGCAAGTTGTTTAGCTCTGAAGGCATTACGGTGGGTATGAGCGAAGAACATAAGCAGAAAATGCGTCATCATTATGAAGAAATGTTCTTGAAATATGATGTGCGCGAAAATCTTTCCGAGATGCTGCAAGATGTTATCAACAATGATCCGAAGCAATCAAAAATAGTAAAGAGCAGCCGTATATCATTGAAAGATACTCAAATAGGTGGAACGACCAGCCGTTTGGACGGTATATCAAAAGCGGTGATGCGCTTAACCAAACTTCAGCAGCTTTATATTGCAAATGCTCCGATAGCTTGTGTGCCGGGAGGTGTTGATAACTTCTGTACCGAATGGGAAGATTCGAACTCGGAATATGCGAAGCAATACCAGCAAGAGGAAGACGAAGGCAAGCTGAGCTGGAGCAACATGAAAGAACTGACCGATGTTGAGGTATACAACTGTCAGAATGTAAAAACACTTCCTGCATTCTTGTATCAGTTGCCTGAAATCCAGTTGCTGAACATTGCATGTAATCGGGGTATTGAGGCAGAACAGTTGAAAGCCGACTGGACAGCTTTGGCTAAATCGGATATAACCGGTCCGAAGATTCAGATTCTTTACATGGGATATAACAACCTGAAAGAATTCCCCGATGAAGGTGCCGATGCCAACGGACAAGGTGGCGTGCTGACCAATATGAAGAAACTTGGACTGCTCGACTTGACCGATAATCAGGTGGAGAAAGTAACAGCCTTTGGTACAGATATTAAGTTTGCAACTGTATACCTTCAGAATAATCGGATAACCGAGATTCCTGAGAACTTTTGTGGATTCACCAACGAAATGGAAACGTTCAATTTCTCGAATAATCTGTTGACAGAAGTTCCCGATATTTTCGATGCGAAGTCGGTATATGTGATGGGGTCGGTTGATTTCTCACACAATAAGATAACGAAAGTGCAAAATGGTTCTGCTTTTAAAGGTATCAATGCGAGTACGGTTTCGCTGGCAAACAATTTGATTGAAGAGTTTCCCAAAGAATTGTTTGCTGCCGGTTCACCTATCCAGACATTAGACATAAGCGGAAATAAGTTGACAAAAGTTCCAAAGGGTTCGCTTACCGGAGAAAAAGCTCATCTGTTAGAGAACATTGATTTGCGTTTCAACAGACTGACTGAATTGTCTGACGATTTCCGTGCTACAACGATTCCTTATTTGCAGGGCATTGATTTGAGTTATAATAGTTTCTCTAAATTCCCGACCGAACCGTTGAACGTTTCTCAGCTGAGAGCGATTGCAATTCGCCATCAGCGTGATGACAAAGGCGAACGCTGCTTGCGCGAATGGCCGGAAGGAATCACCACTTGCCCCAGTCTGTATCAGTTCCAGATTGGTTCGAACGATATCCGCAAGGTGGAAGAAGTCATGACTCCTTATATCTATGTTTTGGATATCGCAGATAATCCGAATATTACAATAGATTTGTCTGGCGTATGTTCGGCTATCTCTCAGGGACTTTATTACTTGTTCTACGACAAGACACAGGATATACGTGGTTGTGATATATTATTCGAATAAAAACAGATACTTTTATGAAATATATAAATAACATAACATGGGCACTGATACTTTGCATGGGACTGGTGGTTTCATGTAAAGACGATGACGAACCCGGCACGTCGGAAGCGCTTACGCTTGATAAGACAGAAATTACGATGGGACCTGAAGGAGGAACGGAACGAGTACAGGTTACCTCTAACCTCAGCTGGGTGTCCAGTGTTTCCGGACCGTGGGTCAGTGTTTCCCCTGCCAACGGAATCGGGTCGGCTGAATGTATATTGTCGGTCGATTCAACTTTGGAGAATACTTCGCGTACGCTCGAAATAAAGTATGCTCCTCAGGGGCAGCAACCTCAGACATTGACGGTGACTCAGTTTGGTTTCGGCAAACAGATTTTGATTAAAGACCCTGAAGTGGAGCTTGAAAGTTCGGCAAACTATGATGACCGCTATTTCGATGTAACCATCTCGACGAATGTGGAGCTTAAGATAGACATGGATAATATTGATTATTCATTTGCCGAAGGAGAACCTTCTGCTGAAGATGAAGAAGAAGCCAATTCGCAAAAGACCGGTTGGATAGAATTGGAAGGAAGCAATACGCCTGTGGTTGATTTAGACCGAAAGGCTCGTCCGCGTACGGTAAAAGTGCGTTTCCGTTGGGATATGAATACGATTGCGTATACGCGCGTGGCGAAAGTGAGCTTGGTTCCGCTTCATCCGGAAGAAGACCAGTTGGTGGATAACGACGGAAACCCGATAGAAAAAGTAACGTTGACCGTAACTCAAGAAGCTGCACCGAAGATTACAGACGACCGTGCCGGCGATTCATTGGCTATCATAATGATTTGTGAAAAGATACAGTCGATGGTATCTTATGACCCGAGTGAAAACATGCGTAACTGGGATGGTGTAACGTTATGGGAGCGTACTGACGATTTCCCCGAAGGAATGGATAAAGAAGCGGCGATAGGCCGTGTACGTTCGGTTAATTTCATGGGATTCGATATCAAAGAAGGCGAAGATTTCCCGCGTGAAATCCGTTATCTGAAATATCTTGAAGGTTTGTATATACAGAGTAATACGAACCGTCAGAGCCGTGAAATGCACTTTGGTGAGGATATCTGCGATTTGAAATATTTGAAAAACCTGAATATCACTTCTTATGGATTGGTGGATTTGCCGGAAAATATTCAGAATCTGAAGAGTCTGGAGTCGTTGGTGCTGAGCAGTAATAACTTCGCTTCATTGGCTGATTTGACGGCTGTTATCAACAAAGATAATTTCCCCAATTTGAAAATGCTTGATTTGTCGGGCTGCCGTCGTTCGGATGCTTTTATTGATTTAAGTGCAACTTCCGACAATACTTATAATGGAGTTCCGCTTGGGTTGTGTATCAATATCGGTAAGGTAGGAACGGTTAACCCCGAACGGCAGGCACTTATTGACTTGCTGTCGTGGGATAACTTGACTTCTTTCGGTTTGTCGTACGGATACATTGAAGGCGAACTTCCTTCGGATGAAGAAATGGTTGCGGCTCTCGGCGCGAAGGCTCATTATTCTGAAAGCGATTTCTTTGAAGGAGGAGCAGCGGCTACAGACTGGGAGTATAAGATTTCGAAAGATACCTGCCAGTGGTTATTGTCTGATGACCGGCCGATAACGAATGCCCTGTCAAGCAATGTACGCGGAACAGATGTACCTCGTGTACTTCCGTTCGCACGTGTGTTCTCTATTAACTTGAATTTCCTGACCGGTCCGATGCCTAATTGGATTATGTTCCATCCGTATTTCGTAGAATGGAATCCGAGCAGCATGGTGTTAAACCAGCAAGAAAAAGGAAAGAATAGCGACGGGGTTATCGTAGGGTTCGATAATATATCACCATACGACTTTAACTATTCTTATTATTATGGTAAAGATCGTCCGGACATGAGCGACCCGAGTACGTATGAAAATGTAGCTTATCCGCTTTACTATTTCAGGTATGTAGCCTTAGATGAGGATGCCAGTGAATAAAGCAAACAACAAAAAATAAATATTAGAAATTAATGATGAAGAAAAGATTTTTATATACAGCCTTGTTCGCATTGACTTTATCTGCATGTGCCGATGAAGATTGGGTAGACCAGCCTTCCGTGCCTTCAGGCAGTGAAGAGGTAACAGTGCCGGAAGATGCAGCCGATGGTGAACTGTTGATTAAGTTCGACCCGAAAATGACGGATATACTTGACCAAACGTTCACTGTTGTTTCGCGCAGCGGAGGAGTAGCAAGCCGTTCGGGTATTCCCTCTACCGATGAAGTGTTGGATATTTTGGGGGCATATTCTTTCGAACGTATTTTCCCGGTTGATAAGAAGAACGAGGAGCGTACCCGTGAAGCAGGTCTGCATTTGTGGTATCGGGTGAAATTTGATGAAAACACCGATTTGCAGGAGGCATTTAACCGCCTCCGCAAATTGGGCGAAATTTCAAAGATTCAAGCAAACAGCCGTATCAAACGTTCTTACGACATCAATCAGAAACGTGTTTATATGAGTACGGCAGCCATACAGCGTACAGCGTTGACCCGTGCGGGCAGTGATGCTCCTTTCAACGATCCGGGTTTAAGCTGTCAGTGGGGATACAATAATACGGGCGATTATGATTTTGCCAATGCCAATTTAGACAGAGGGTTTGAATCGCCGGCGATAGCCGATTGTGATGTAAACTGTTTTGATGCTTGGAAATTGTGTACCGGCGACCCGTCTATTATCGTAGCCGTGCTCGATGAAGGTGTCATGAATACGCATCCTGACTTGCGGAACAACATCTGGATAAATGAAGGCGAAGAAGAATATGCCGGAAAAGATGCCGACGGTAACGGCTACAAAGATGATAAATACGGTTATAATTTCGTGACCGATTCGGGTGTCATTACATGGTCGGATGCTGAAGATACCGGACACGGTACGCACGTAGCCGGAACGATTGCTGCCGTAAACGGCAACGGTGAAGGCGTTTGCGGTATCGCGGGAGGCGATGGCAGTCATCCGGGTGTGAAAATCATGTCGTGTCAGGTCTTTGCCGGAAGCGGTGGAGTAACGTTGGATAAAGAAGCACAAGCCATCAAGTATGCTGCCGATAACGGAGCTGTTATTTTGCAGTGTAGCTGGGGGTATAACTCCGGAGCTGCAAATGCGGTAGATGGTTATGTTCCCGGTCCTACGTCTGAAAAAGAATGGGCAGAACTTTATCCGCTCGAAAAAGAAGCGCTGGATTATTTCATCAACAATGCCGGTTCGCCTAACGGGGTAATCGACGGGGGTGTAGCCATTTTCGCTGCCGGAAACGAGTATGCCGCTCTTCCGGGATACCCCGGAGCCTATTCGAAGTGCGTCAGCGTTGCTGCGTTGGCTGCCGATTACACTCCGTCGAGCTTCTCTAACTACGGAGAGATTGTTGCGCTGTCTGCTCCGGGTGGGGATACGGAATATTACGGAAAAATAGGTGAGGATGAAACCGAATACTGGACTCCCGGATCGGATTTGCAGGATGGTGAAACAAATAAGGCGATGGGTTCTATACTGTCTACACTGATTCGGAACGGACAGCCCGCTTATGGGTACATGGAAGGTACTTCTATGGCATGTCCTCATGTGTCGGGGGTTGCAGCATTGGGATTGTCGTATGCGGTGAAACAGCGTCGCCATTTCAAAGCTGCCGAATTTGTAGATTTGCTGAAACAGTCTACCAGAGATGTCAACGGTTATTACGCCGGTGGTGTGATTAAAACCTACTTCCGTAACCATACGTATGCATCGCCTTCGACTACTCAGATGAACTTGGGCGATTATGTAAACAAGATGGGTAGCGGTATCATCGATGCCGGCTTGTTGCTGAATAACATCGCCGGTGCAGGTACTGACATGAAAGTGCCCAACATGTACGTGGCAGAAGGAACTTCGTCGGCAATCGACTTGGCTGCTTATTTTGTGGATGGTGAAAACCTTACTTACACTTGTACTTCTTCTGATGAGGCGGTGGCAACTGTATCTGTCAATGGAACGATGATGTCGGTAACCGGTGTCAAGACGGGAGCGGCACAGGTAACCGTACAGGTAAGTAACGGCGCTTCACAAACCATCGTGGTTACGGTGCGCGATAAGGCAAACGACAGCGGATGGATGTAATTTTTTGAAAGTATAAATGAAAATCATTGCTTGCATACTGATTTTTACTGTTTTCACGGCAGGCGGACTGAAAGCTCAAGCGCAGGATGTCCGCTTCCGTTCGCGTGCCGAAATCGACTCGTTGCTTAATCCGCCGTTGTTGCAGAACGCTGAAACCATTCTCCGTTTTGATGAAACGGTACAAAGCGTAGGAACCTTGACGGAAGACGATGAACCGGTGGTTCGGAAGTTTGTTTGTACGAACATGGGCAGTCAGGCGGTTGAATTGGTACGGGTACAGACCACATGCAGTTGTATGACTGCCGGTTATGCCAAAGGGGTGATTCCTTCGGGCGGACAGCGGGAAATAACATTGACCTATTTCCCGAAAAACCATCCTGGTACGGTCGATTCGAATGCGTTTGTTTATCTTTCGCTTTCACCTGAAACGCCCGTTGCGCGGCTGACGCTGATTGGCAATGTGATACCGGGTGCAGACGAGTGGGGGAGGTATCCTTACTTTATGGGGAAATTGCGCCTGAAACAAAAACAACTGACCCTTGAGGTGGAAGAAAGCGAGGTGGTGACCGGACGTATTCTTTGTGCCAACAGCGGCGAGAAACCGTTGCGCCTGTCGGCTTTGATGATTCCGGAGTTTGCAGATTTTCATACCGAGCCGGAAGTGATTCATCCGGGCAGTGAGGCAGACCTTGTAATCAGCATCCGGAAATCGATGTTGCCTGCAAACAGAAAAGCAAGCCTGACGTTTTCCGTTGTAGTCGAGGGAGTAGACGGACGACCTTCCGACCGTACTTTGAAAATAACGGTGAAAACTGTATCGAATGATAATTTAAATAAAGAATAAAACGATATGAAGAATATTTTTAAATTAATGTTTCTGCTTACGCTGTTGTGCGGATTTTCTTCGTGCAGCGATGACGATGAGCCGATAGTTCCTACACTGGAGGTAACGCCTGCCAACCTGAACGGAACGTGGCAACTGGCAGAATGGAACGGACAACCTTTGGCAGAAGGAGTTTATTGTTATGTCGTGTTTAACCGCCGCGAGCAGACTTTCGAGATGTATCAGAAGTTCGACAGCATGTATGCCCGCTACATTACAGGCAGTTTCGATATTGAAGACGACCCCTATCTGGGTTCGGTAATCAGCGGCGAATACGATTATTGGAACGGCGACTGGAATCATGAATACATCGTGACCGATTTGTTGGAAAGCGGTTCGATGATATGGACGGCAAAAGACAACGAAAACGACGTCAGCAAATACGTGCGTTGCGACAAAGTGCCCGATGAAATCGTAGAAGAGGCACGCATAGAAAATGCCGGCAATTAATAGCAGGGTAAGAAACGTTCCTTAACAGACATTTGTTTTCTCATCCGGTATGGCTGGAGACCTCGCAGGATAATTCCTGCCACGAAGTTCTCGGCTGTACCGGATGATTTGTTTTCATCCCTATCCCCTCCCGAAAAAGTAATGAAATGATACTGTTCTAAAAAGTGTGTCTGAGATAGAGTTTTCGCAAAAAAAATTAACCTTCCTCAAATCTGCATATTTTCAGCGGTTTTTCCATAGATTTTCTCTAACTTTGACGCATTATAAATAACCATATCTGAAAAAATGATGAAGAAGTGTATGATTTTGGCAGCCTTTATCGGCTGTCTGCTTGCCGCTATGACGGTTCAGGCACAAGTTACCCCCGATGCTGCGGGGTATATCGTGAAAGTGGGCGACACGGCTCCCGACTTTGAAATGACGCTTACCGACGGACAGCAAGTTAAACTCTCTTCGCTGCGTGGAAAGGTGGTGATGCTGCAATTTACGGCAAGCTGGTGCGGGGTATGCCGCAAAGAGATGCCGTTCATCGAGCGGGATATTTGGCAGAAACACAAAGATAACGACGGGTTTGCACTGTACGGCATCGACCGTGACGAACCGTTAGAGCGCGTAAAGGCTTTTGCCAAACAGACGAAGGTGACTTACCCGTTAGGGCTCGACCCCGGAGCAGATATTTTTGCACTGTATGCCGACCGCAAGGCGGGCATCACCCGTAACGTGTTAATCGACAAAGAGGGGAAAATCGTGATGATGACACGCCTGTATAACGAGGAAGAATTTGCCGCGCTTTGTAAAAAAATAGATGAACTGCTGAAATGAATAAGGTAAGGTTTTTGATTGTTTTGCTTTGCTGCCTGATGGCGCTTCCGGCGTTTCCCCGTAAGAAGAAACGTGAGAATTACGAGCCGCTGTTTGGTAAAGCGCTGGCTTCTTATTCTGTAACGTCCAGTTCGCTGAAGGGAGCGACGTTTTATTTGGTAAGTGGTCACGGAGGTCCTGACCCCGGATGTATTGGGCGGTATCAGGGGCATAATTTACACGAAGATGAGTATGCTTACGACATCATCCTGCGCTTGGGACGCGAGTTGCTGAAACGCGGTGCGGAGGTACATTTTATCATTCAGGATGCGAAAGACGGCATACGCAACCAAGCTGTTTTAAACAACAGCAAGCGAGAAACGTGTATGGGGAAGGCTATTCCCTTGAATCAGGTTGCCCGCCTGCAACAGCGTTGCGATGCCATAAATCGCCTGTATCATAGTGATAAAAGCCGTTATAAACGTGCCGTATTCATCCATGTGGATAGCCGGGAACGCGGAAAGCAAACCGATACTTATTTTTATTATGCTCACGGCAGCCGATACGGAAAGCGTTTGGCTCAGGGAATCAGGCAGACTTTTAAAGCAAAATACGATTATCATCAGCCGACCCGAGGTTTCCGGGGAACGGTGAGTGAGCGTGATTTGTTTGTGTTGAATAAAACGGCTCCGGTAGCGGTTTTCTTGGAAGTGGGAAACATCCAGAATGCACAAGACCAAAAGCGGTTGGTGATAGCCGATAACCGTCAGGCACTGGCAAACTGGATTACACTGGCTATCGAGGCGGATTATAAGAAGTCGAAATAAGCTAACTGTCGTAAAGAAAACAGGTAATGGTTTCTGCGAGAATGCCATCCGAAATTCATGCGGATGCGTCAGGTAACGCAAGCCGACAGACCGAGGAAAACTAACGCTTGCGTCGATAGACTTATCCGTATGCGTTGAGAGGATATGAATTACCCGGAATTTCGTGAAAAGTCAAGGCTGTTCAGTCACGGAATTCCGGGTATATTTTTACGGATGTCTGCCTTTCATCCCATCAGAGCCGACACTCTTTCAGCAGCATACCATCGAGGTTGTAAACCGACATCTTGCCGCTTTCGTAGACGGCAAATGTGGGTTCGTTTCCACCTTTGGGGAAAGTAATCGAGCCGGTGTTACAGATGATTTTGCCCTCGTGGTGCTCTACCTTCCAAAGATGTGTATGCCCGTAAACAAAGCAGTCGAATTTGCCTCTCGGCTGTTTCTCCTCGTTATACACGTGTCCGTGGGTGAGGAAAAGGCGTTTCCCTTCATCTACCACCAATGCATAATCCGACAGAATCGGGAAATCGAGCAACATCTGGTCTACCTCTGCGTCGCAATTCCCCCGGATGGCGATAACGGAGTCTGCCATGGCGTTCAGACGTGCAGCGATACCCTTCGGGTCCAGTCCCTCCGGCAGCCGGTTGCGCGGCCCGTAATTCAAAATGTCTCCCAAGACGCAAAGCATGTCACAATGCTGTTCGTCGTAAAACTTCAGGGCTTTTTCCAAAGCCGGCAGCGAGCCGTGTATGTCGGATATTATCAGATATTTCATACGATTATTCTTCCTCTCCTTCTTTTAGTTGTTTGATAGCATCATCGATAAAGCTGTCTGCCTTATCTAACAGATTATTCAGTTCTTCTTTAAATTCCTGATGATTGAAATCGGCTGCCTTGTTGACAAATTCTTCCGAGAGACTCTCTATCTCTTTTTGCTGTTCTTCCGTCATTTCGTTGAGCAGTCCTTTGCCTTTCGCGTTGATTTCTTTGAACCGTTCGCCCACCTCTTTCCAGTCTTCTTCCGTGTATGAAGATGCATTCTGCATGGTTTCTTCCGCAAGTTCTTTCATCTCTCTCGCGTAATCTTCGGCTGTGTAACCGGTACATGCCGTAAGACAACTTCCGCAGATAACAGCCGTTATCAGCATTTTGGCTAAATTCTTTTTCATAAGCGTAGGTGTTTTGGTGAATTAGTTTTTGCAAAGATAAAAATATCGTTAGAATAATCAACCATTCAAGGGTTTCCGACAACTATTTTTTTTGATAAGAGCCTGTTTTAATTTTCCGATTAAGTATTTTTATCCGCCCCTTTTTGAGTTTGTTTCCGGTCTGTTTCCCCGTTTTTACTCGTCAGATAGTCCGCTATCCTCCTCGTAAAAACGGAAAAACATCCTCGAAAACAATTCTCAAATTGAGGCAGAGCAAAATTTAAACAGGCTCTAAAAAGAATGAAAAAAACGGTCGCCTTTCCAGCGAAAAGCGACCGTTGAGGTGAGAATGAATATAAGTTTTTTTATTCTTTATTCATGAGGTTCGTTGCTCCAGTCCATAGCAGCCATGCGTTTGTAAGAGGCATAACGTTTCTTAGCCATTTCTTCGCAGGCAGCAAACAGGTCGGCAGCTTCTGTCGGGTATTGTTTCATTACCGATGCGAAACGAACTTCACCCTTCAGATAGTCTTGGAAGCCTTCCCAGTTCGGTTCTTTAGAGTCGAGTGAGAACGGATTCTTACCTTCTTCTTCCAGAGCCGGGTTGAAGCGCCACAGATGCCAGTAACCGCATTCAACCGCTTTCGCTTCTTCAGCCTGTGATTTACCCATGCCCGACTTCAATCCGTGGTTGATACACGGAGCGTAAGCGATAACCAATGACGGTCCGGGGTATGCTTCGGCTTCGCGGATAGCTTTCAGCGTCTGAGCTTGGTCGGCTCCCATAGCGATTTGAGCTACGTAAACGTATCCGTAAGTAGTGGCAATCATACCGAGGTCTTTCTTGCGTACTCGCTTACCTGAAGCAGCAAACTTAGCAATAGCTCCCATCGGAGTAGCCTTAGATGACTGACCACCGGTGTTAGAATAAACTTCCGTATCGAGAACGAGGATGTTTACGTCTTCGCCCGAAGCGATAACATGGTCAAGACCTCCGTAACCGATATCGTAAGAAGCACCGTCACCACCGATAATCCACTGTGAACGTTTAATCAGGTAATCTCTGAATTCGTAGATGGTAGCGCAAGACGGACATTTGTCTTTAGCAGCTTCTACCAGCGGGATAATCTTTTCGGCAGCAGCCTTGCTCTTGTCGGCATCGTTGCGTCCGTCAATCCATTCTTGGAATGCTTCTTTGTATTCAGCCGGAGTACCTTCAGCAGCAATAGCAGTCTGCATAGCTTCTTCAATGCGGTTACGCAGCTTCTTGTTTGCCAATTCCATACCCAAACCAAATTCGCAGAAGTCTTCGAACAAAGAGTTTGCCCAAGCCGGACCCTGACCTTTTTCGTTGGTAGTATACGGAGTTGAAGGAACAGAACCAGAGTAGATAGAAGAACATCCGGTAGCGTTAGATACCATTTCACGGTCGCCAAACAGCTGAGAAATCAGTTTTACGTACGGAGTTTCACCACATCCTGCACAAGCTCCTGAGAACTCGAACAGCGGAGTAGCAAACTGCGAGTTCTTCACGTTTGCCTTGATATCAACAAGGTGTTGTTTGCTCTTCACGTTTTCAGAACAGTAAGTCCAGTTGTCTGCTTCAGCCAATTGGCTTTCCAAGTGCTTCATCGTAAGAGCCTTGCCACCCTTCTTCGGATTGCCCGGACATACATCGGCACAGTTACCACAGCCCAAGCAGTCGAGTACGTCTACCTGTACGCGGAAAGTCATACCGTCGAATTGTTTTCCTACGGCTTTCAGCATCGGGAAGTTTGCACCCTTCTGTTCTTCAGCATCGAGAACGAACGGACGAATAGCAGCGTGCGGACAAACGTATGCACACTTGTTACACTGGATACAAGTTTCAGGATTCCATTCGGGTACGAAAGCAGCCACACCGCGTTTTTCGTATTTTGCCGTGCCCTGATACCAAGTACCGTCTTCGATACCTTTGAATGCAGATACCGGCAGCAAGTCACCGTCTTGTGCATTAATCGGACGAACTACTTCGTTGATGAATGCCGGGTCGTTGTTGGCAGCAGCAGGTTCAACTTCCAAGTTAGCCCAAGCCGGGTCAACGGTCAGCTGCTTGTATTCACCACCGCGGTCAACGGCTGCATAGTTCTTGTTCACCACGTCTTCACCCTTCTTACCGTATGACTTCACGATGAACTTCTTCATCTGTTCAACAGCCAAGTCTACCGGAATAACTCCCGTAATGCGGAAGAATGCCGACTGAAGGATGGTATTTGTACGGTTACCCAAACCAATTTCCTGTGCAATCTGAGTAGCGTTGATGTAGTAAACCGTGATATTGTTTTGAGCGAAATACTTCTTAACTTTGTTAGGCAGGTTCTTAGCCAATTCTTCGCCTTCCCAAATGGTGTTCAGCAAGAAAGTACCGTTCTTACGCAAACCGCGTGTAACATCGTACATGTGCAGGTAAGCCTGAACGTGGCAAGCTACAAAGTTCGGGGTAGTAACCAAGTAAGTAGAACGAATCGGATGGTCGCCGAAACGCAAGTGAGAGCAGGTGAAACCTCCCGACTTCTTAGAGTCGTAAGAGAAGTAAGCCTGACAATATTTGTCGGTATTGTCACCGATGATTTTTACAGAGTTCTTGTTGGCACCTACCGTACCGTCAGCTCCCAAACCATAGAACTTAGCTTCGAATACGCCTTCGCCACCCAAAGCGATTTCTTCTTTCTGGGGCAGAGAAGTAAACGTAACGTCGTCTACGATACCGATGGTAAAGTGGTCTTTCGGCATCGGGAGTTCCAAGTTTTCGAATACCGATAAGATTTGAGCCGGAGTAGTATCCTTAGAACCCAGACCGTAACGTCCGCCTACGATGATCGGGGCATTTTCCTGTCCGTAGAAGCAGTCTCTTACATCCAAGTACAACGGTTCGCCGTTAGAACCCGGTTCTTTCGTGCGGTCAAGAACAGCAATGCGTTTCACTGTTTTAGGCACTTTTGCCAAGAAATGTTTAGCAGAGAACGGACGATACAAGTGAACAGCTACCAAACCAACCTTCTTGCCTTGAGCCATCAGGTAATCGATAGCTTCGCGCGTAGCTTCGGTTACTGAACCCATAGCGATGATGATGTTTTCTGCATCTTCAGCACCATAGTAGTCGAACAAACCATAGTTACGTCCGGTAATCTTGTTGATTTCATTCATATATTCTTCTACGATAGCCGGAACAGCTTCATAGAACGGGTTGCATGATTCTCTGTGTTGGAAGAAATGGTCAGGGTTTTCAGCCATACCGCGAGCCACCGGTTTGTTAGGAGACAAAGCACGGTTACGGAATTCAGCCAAAGCCTTCTGGTCGATAAGCGGAGCAAGGTCTTCGTTGTCCAGCTTTTCAATCTTCTGAATTTCGTGAGAAGTACGGAAACCGTCGAAGAAGTTTACGAACGGAACGCGAGACTTGATAGTAGCCAAGTGAGCCACGCCCGCCAAGTCCATAACTTCCTGTACAGAACCTTCGCACAGCATAGCGAAACCGGTCTGACGGGTAGACATAACATCCTGATGGTCGCCGAAGATACACAAAGCATGAGAAGCCAGTGTACGGGCAGAAACATGGAATACGCAAGGCAAGAATTCACCTGCAATCTTATACATGTTAGGAATCATCAACAGAAGACCCTGAGAAGCTGTATAAGTAGTGGTCAATGCGCCTGCCTGAAGTGAACCGTGAACAGCACCTGCGGCACCGCCTTCAGACTGCATTTCCTGAACCAAAACAGTTTCGCCGAAGATGTTTTTACGACCTGCGGCAGCCCATTCGTCTACGTGTTCTGCCATAGTAGACGACGGAGTGATGGGGTAGATGGCAGCTACTTCCGTAAACATGTACGAAATGTGAGCAGCAGCTTCGTTACCATCACATGTGATAAATTTTTTTTGTTTAGTCATACGATTACTAATTATAACTTAGTTAATAAAATATTTGTTCTCCGCATTCCGTTCCGGTAAAACCGGACAGAATAATCTTAATAGAGGAAGCCGAACAGCCATAAAGGTATTTGGCTTCCGTGTCCTAATTCTAATTTGTGCATGGCGTAATAAACGTTCGGGTTGCTTTTTACCTTGCTTCCTTCGGCGCAGATGCGGAAATGCAAATTACCGTCTACAAGGAACGAAGTACCCTTTTCGCCTTTGTTCACCTTATGGTCTTTCCACATCGTATTTACGAAGAACGTTTCCAGAACATCCTGTTCTTCCACTTTTACCGGGTAGATGCTGTACATCAGATTTGTATTGTGCATCATGATTTTAGCCGGCTTCTTCGGAAATACTTCACCTTTCGGGTAAACCATGTTTATCAGTCGCGCGTCGGCAAGATATTTAATGTAATTCATAACCGTGGCACGCGAAGTTTGTATGTCCGTGGCAAGCTGGCTCACGTTAGGAGCCACCGGGCCGTCTACTGCCAACAAATATAGTAATTTTTTTATCTTTGAGAGATATTTCAGTTCAATTTGTTTTATAAGAAGAATATCTACTTCAATCATCATGTTCATGGTCTTCAGCAAATTCTCCGAAAAGTTTCTTTTTTCCAAGAAAAACGGATAAAAACCATGATGGATATAGTCTTGCAGATAGTTCAGCGGATTGAGGTGAGGAAGGATGGTTTTGGCGATGTGTTCGTGGTTGGTCAAGATTTCTTCCAATGTATAGGGTGAGAAATGGCTTCCTGTTTGCAGGTTCAGAAATTCGCGGAACGAGAATCCGCGCAGGTTATACGATTTTACGATTCCGTTCAGCTCCGGATTCTCATCTTTCAGCCGCATTACCGATGAACCGCTGAATACGATTTTCAGGTTGGGATAGCGTTCGTAACACGTGCGCAGCGCATGGCTCCAGTCGGGGAGCTTGAATACTTGGTCGATAAGCAAGACTTTTCCTCCGCGTTTCACGAATTCGCCTGCAAAATCCACTAAATTGCATTGTGAGAAGTAGAAGTTATTCATGTTGACAAACAGGCAAGAGCGGTCGAGCCCGAATTTTTCTTTCGCGTATTGTAACAGAAAAGTGGTTTTTCCCACGCCTCGCGTTCCTTTAATGCCGATAAGACGTGCGTTCCAGTCTATTTCGTCCATCAAATCGCGGCGTACGGGTGCATTCGTATGCTCTACCAGATAGCTGTGTGTCCTGTAAAATGATTCCATGAATGTTTGGGTTTCTTCGCTGCAAATATACGAATACTTCCTTATATTGCAAACTGGAGATTGCAGAAATTATACATCCATTGAAAGCGGCGGAAGCAAAAGAACGGAGCAAACGCTGCGTAAGTCATTGCTTGACCAGTTCAAACTTGTCGATGTCTGTTGCCCATCCGTAAGGATTTCCCATTTCTACTTTATTATATCCTTGTTTCAGCTCAACGGGGAGGGTTACGGTAGCTGTTTCCTCGCTCTCCTGTAAGCCGGTTAGCTTCTTCGTCACTCCGTTTATGCTTACTTCCAGTTGCCTGTGTTTGGCAGGGATGTAGCTGATGGTCATCAGGTAGTCTCCTCCCTGTTCGCTGTAAACGTTGTCCCAGCGCAGGATGTTTTCCTTGCGTCCTCCCAAGTACGCTACAACCATGCTTCCCGAAGCGTTTTCGTTGAAAGCATATAACACTTGCTTTTCGCGTTTGCCTAATGCGTCGAAGCAAGGCAGGTACCCCCATTCGGCCTCGTATCTGCGTGGTTCGAGCCTCCGTTCTCCTTCGGCGCGGAGTATCATCACGCTGCGCGGCGGGAGGTGGTACGACAGGCTGTCTGTGGCTGAATCAATATTCCGGCGGCGTATCAGGTCACGCAGTTTTACCTTGCCCGCCAGTTCTAATTCGCTCAGCGGTACGGACACATGGCAAGCGGAATCCGATGGATTGTACAATGCCACGGCGCGCGTGTTGCCTCTCCGTTTTTCGATGTCCTTCACCAGTACGTAAGCACCGGACCGGCGTTGCACTACGTAGGCTTGCAGCCCCAACGGGTCTTGGTTGAGCGCAATCAGCTCTTCGTTTTTCAGCAAGTCGAGCGACGGTTGCGGAATCGTGGTCAGGTCGCACCCGATAAGCAGCGGCGAACTCATGATGCACCATAATCCGAAATGTGCCTCTTCTTCGTTGGCAGGAAGCCCTCGTCCGATTTCAAGCATATCCATGTCGTTATAATGCCCGTCTTTACAGTAAGCCGACAGGTAAAGATTCCGGTTTACGATGTCTTTTATCGAAGCCCATTCCGGGCGGATGTCCGGACTGATGCGCCACGATGCAGCGATGTCTTTCGCCCACGTGCCGGGGAAAGTCCAGCGGCAGATGTTTATGCTCACATTGCTGCATCCCGCCTTGTCGAACGCCTCGCGTATTTCCGTATAGCGGATTCGTTCGTCGAGGTTCAGTTCGTATCCCGCTCCGCAGTAATCTATTTTAATGAAGTCGAATCCCCATTCTTTGAAATACAGCAGGGCATCTTGGGTTTCATGTCCGTACAGTCCGGCACCGATTCCGTTCGTGTCGTTATCAAACTGCGACCCGCAGGTATCGGCTCCGGCGTCAGAATAAATCCCCGCCTTCAGCCCTAACGAATGGATGTACCGGGCAATTCCCTCCAGCCCGTTTGGAAAACGCTGCGGATGCGTGTGCATTCGTCCGGTACTGTCGCGGTAACCGAAAAATCCGTCATCGATGTTGATGTAGCCGTATCCCTTCGCTTTCAGCCCATTGTCTATTAAAGCTTTGGCTTGTTTTCTTATCAGCGAATCGTTGATGTTTACCCGATACGTGTTCCATGAACTCCACCCCATGATGGGAGGGTTAAACGGTTGTTCCGTTTTCGGGGGGATTGCATTTCCCATTAGCGGGAGAAGACAAAGAGCTGTTGCTGCCAGTCGGATAATAGTGCTTGTTTTCATACCTGCGTGTTGTTAATCGGCGGTAAATATAGAAAGAAATATTGAATTGAGAGGTGCTTTAGAGTTCGTTTAAATTTTGCTCGGCAAAACAACTTATTGGAAAATTTAAACGACAGGCTCTTAAATGCAATTCCAAACGCAAGCCGTAGCACTACCCAACGCAAGCCGTAGCATGGGCTGACGCTTGCGGTAGAAATGCTTGGTACATGCGGTAGCGTTTTTGTGTTCCATTCCGATGGGTTTTCCGGTACAAATAGAGTAAAATCCGTGAAGCTTTGGGCAGGGTATGACGTAATTTCCCTATTTTTGCGCGATGAATCCAAACCCGAACAGAAACAGACGATATGGCGCAGTCTCTTTATCTTTTTAATCCGGAACATGATATGGCTTTGGCTAACTTTACGCCGTACTATAAAGCTCCTTCCGAAATCCGGCGTATGGCAAACGACTTGTCGGTGCTTCCGGCGTGGTATGCCGAAGAGGAGGATGAGGCATTGGTGAAGATTGATTCCGCCGGACGTGTAGAGGGGTGGAAGTCTCCGCTTTATCCGGAGAAAGTGGCGTGGATTACCGGGTGGAGGGATGCCGATTACCGTCCGTGGGGATGGAATCCGGCGTTGCTGCACAGGCTTCGCGAGGCGGGAGTCGGTGAGGGATGCCTGCTTTCCGATGAGCGCATGGAGCGGATTCGCCATCTTTCAGGCAGGCAACGCTGTGTGGATGTGTTGGACGGGTTTCGGGGGATGCCTTTCGTATGTGGGCAGGCAGTGGTTTGCCGTTCAGTGGACGAAGTGAAGAAACGTGTCTCGGAGTGGGGTACGGCGGTACTGAAAGCTCCGTGGTCGGGCAGCGGCAGAGGGTTGGCGCGCGTCTCGGAAGCGCAGTGGAGTCCGTCGTTGGAGGGATGGGTGTCACGCATACTCCGCACGCAGGGAGCAATCATGGCAGAGCCTTTCTATAATAAGGTATGCGATTTCGCAATGGAGTTTCGGGCAGACGGTAGCGGCAGGGTGGACTTTGTCGGCTATTCATTATTTGAAACGGATGGGTTTGGAAACTACAAGGCAAACTTGCTGGCTGCGGATGCGGAGATAGAACGGCGGCTGTCCCGATACGTTCCGGTGGAACAACTGAATGCCGTGCGCCGTGAGTTGGAACGCCGGCTTTCGCTGCTGTTAGCGTCAGACTACGCAGGTTATTTGGGAGTAGACATGATGATTTGCTCGGACAACGGCGGTCTGCTGATTCATCCGTGTGTGGAAATCAACCTTCGCATGAACATGGGAGTGGTGTCGCACGTGCTTTCCGCCCGTTACCTTCATCCGCTCGCTACGGGCAGGTATGTGGTAGAGCATTATTCAGCCGACGGGGAAGCATGGGCTTTCCATCAGCAGATGAGCCGTGATTTCCCGCTGGAGATGCAGGCAGGCGGTATCGCGAAAGGATATCTCTCGCTCACTCCCGTTCGGGAAGATACGCGCTATCAAGCCTACATCACGGTGGGGTAAGCGGCGGAGAGCTGTCATACTTTCCCCTCCAACCATGCGTCTATCAGCCGGCGGGCTATGCTCAGTTTCTTAGGAATCTCTGGCAGATTGTCGCGGGTATAAAACGCTCCGGCACTCAGCTCGTCGTCTTGCAGCTTGATGGTTCCGCTTTCATACTCGGCGGTATAGCCCACCATGATTCCGCTGGGATAAGGCCACGGCTGACTGCCGAAGTATCTGAGGTTTTTGATGCGCAGTTCGGTCTCTTCCATCACTTCGCGGCACACACATTCCTCCAGCGTTTCGCCCGGTTCGAGAAATCCGGCCACCAGTCCCTTGAACGTTCCCCGGAAGTTACGCGCGTGTACCAGCAGGATGCTGTCTCCTTTCTTAATCAGTACGATGACCGCCGGAGAGATACGCGGGTAAATTTCCTGTCCGCACTTCGGGCAACGTTTGGCAATGGGGCCTACCTGTACGGTGGCAACTCCGCAGGCGGGACAGTAGCGGCTGTTCTTGTCCCACGTCAGGATTTGTGAGGCTTTTCCGGCAAGGTCGTATTCACAGCGCGGAAGCACATCGAACGAAGCCCGCAGGTCTTTCAGCAAATACGGCGTACCTTCTTCTGCTATCGGTGCATCGAGCGCATACGCCCGTGCGGTAAGTCCGTTCAGGCTGCCTATCTCGTGTACGGTGTTTCCCGCAGGGACGGCTACGGGAGGCTTTTCCCCCGTGGGAATATGATAACCGTCTGCCTGTTTCTCTATCAATACTTGTCCGTTGTAAAAAGCGAACCAGCCGTATGCAGCGGCTTGTTTCATGTCTTTTTCCATAATCAGTTCAGTCCTTTCATTGTTAGTTGGATGCGTTTTCGTTCGCGGTCGATGCTCATCACACGGACACGCACGTGCTGGTGAATGCTTACCACCGTGGAGGGGTCGGAGATGAAGCGGTCGGCAAGTTGGGATACATGCACCAGTCCGTTCTCTTTGATGCCAATGTCGACAAAGCAACCGAAGTTGGTGATATTGGTCACGATGCCCGGCAGTTCCATGCCCTCCTGCAAATCATCGAGCGTGCGTACATTTTTGTCGAACTCAAACATCTCTATCTTCCGGCGCGGGTCTCGTCCCGGTTTATCCAACTCCTGCATGATGTCGGTCAGCGTGGGCAGTCCTACCGAGTCGGTGATGTAATTTTCTATCTTTATCCGGCTGCGCAGTTCCTTATCCTTTATCAAGTCCGTTACCGAGCAGCCGAGGTCTTTCGCCATACGTTCCACCACAGAATAACTTTCGGGATGGACGGCAGAGTTATCGAGCGGGTTTTCCGCCCCCGGAATCCGAAGAAATCCCGCGCACTGCTCGAAAGCCTTAGCCCCCATGCGCGGCACTTTCAGCAATTCGCGGCGCGAGCGGAACGCACCGTTTTCCGTGCGGTAATCCACGATGTTCTGAGCCAAAGCCGCACCCAGCCCCGAAACGTATGTCAGCAGATGCTTGCTTGCCGTGTTCACATTAACCCCCACAAGGTTCACACAGCTCTCCACAGTCTGGTCGAGCGAGGCTTTCAGTTTGCTCTGGTCTACATCGTGCTGGTATTGCCCCACGCCGATAGACTTCGGGTCTATCTTGACCAACTCCGCAAGCGGGTCTATCAGACGCCTGCCGATGGATACCGCTCCGCGCACCGTTACATCGTAGTCGGGGAACTCCTCGCGCGCCGTCTTGGATGCCGAGTAAATGGAAGCCCCATCCTCGCTCACCACGAATACCTGTATCTCACGGTCGTACCGCTGGGAGGTGACAAACTGTTCCGTCTCCCGGCTTGCCGTTCCGTTTCCTATGGCTATCGCCTCTATCTTGTATTGCTCTACTAATTGGGTCAGCTTGCGTGCCGCCTGCTTATATTCCGACTTGGGCGGATGGGGATAAATCGCCTCGTTATGAAGCAAAGCCCCTTGCGCATCCAGACACACCACCTTGCAACCCGTGCGGAATCCGGGGTCGATACCCATCACGCGCTTTTGTCCCAGCGGCGGGGCGAGCAACAGTTGGCGGAGGTTTCCGGCAAAAACACGGATAGCCTCATCGTCGGCTTTCTCTTTGCTGATGGCAGCGTATTCGGTCTCGATGGAAGGTTTAAGCAGACGCTTGTACGCATCGTTCACCGCTTCGGCTACCTGATGTGCGCACTCGTTATTAGTTTTTACGAACAGCCGCTCCAGCCATTCGCCGCATTCCGTTTCATCGGCAGGCGTGATGCTTACCTTCAGTATGCCTTCCTTCTCACCCCGGCGGATGGCAAGCAGACGGTGGGACGTGCATCGCTTCAGCGGCTCACTGAAATCAAAGTAATCGCGGTACTTGGCAGCCGCCTCGTCGCCTTCCTTACCCTTTACCACCTTTGCCGTAATCACACCCTGACGCTCAAACTGCCGGCGAATCTGGTTGCGGGCACGCTCGTCCTCGTTCACCTGTTCGGCTATGATGTCACGCGCTCCTTTCAGCGCATCCTCCTTGTCTTTGACATCGCCCTTAACGAAAGCGCGGGCCTTTGCAGCAAGGTTGTTTTCGCGCTGCATCAGCAACAAAACCGCAAGCGGTTCCAATCCCTTCTGTCGGGCTATCTCGGCGCGCGTCTTGCGCTTCGGCTTGTAAGGCAGGTAAATATCCTCCAGTTCCGTGCCCTCCCAACAGTCGGCAATGCGTTTGCTCAGTTCAGGAGTCAGCTTCCCAAGCTCTCCGATGGTCGATAAAATCGTTTCTTTCCGTTTGGCGAGTTCGCACAACTTTTCGTAACGGGCGTTTATTTCGCTGATTTGTACCTCATCCATTCCGCCCGTAGCCTCTTTGCGGTAGCGGCTGATAAAAGGAATCGTTGCCCCGTCGAGCAACAGTTTAAGCGTATTCTGTACGCGATGTTCCGGCAGCTTGAGCGCATCGGAAATCATCCGGCTAAATTCTTCCATGTCTTGTTTCTGTTCAGATTCGGAACGCGAAGTTAGCGAATCCTTATAAATTGCGGCGATAATATATAGAATTTAACAACCGGATGGTGAGGTGTCAGTCTTAGCGTATTTTCGTTCAAACAGTTCGGTGTTGTTGCTTCCCCATTGAATCATGGCATCGATAATGGGAATCAGTGTTTGCCCCAGCGGAGTGATGGCGTATTCGGAACGCGGAGGCAATTCGGGATAAATGGTTTTGGAGACCAGTCCGTCTTCAACCAGCTCTTTCAACTGGAGGTCGAGCACACGGGGAGTAGCTTCTGGAAAAATCTTGTGCAGTTCACTCGGACGCAACGGCTTATGGCGCAGTTCGTCCAAGATACACGATTTCCATTTCGCGCCTATCAGACTAATGGTCAGTCGCAGCGGACAACCTAAATCAATGGGTATCTTTCTTTCGTACATGGCATGACGTTGTTACTTGGTTAATACGGTGCAAATATAATGATACTTATTCGGAACAAGCAGATACCGAATAAATTATCAGTACCCGAATAATTAATCAGTACTTGTATTTGTAGGGGCTGTTCCGTACTTTTGCATCAGTAAATAACCTATTAGAAAACATATTATTATGAGAGCGAGTATCGAAGAATACAAGGCAGTAGAGGCTGCTGCGATGAAGTTTGTAAGAAGCGTGGCAGAAGGCAACAGTAAGTATGCCAAAGAATTGTTTGTCGACGAAGCCGTTTTGTTCGGTTATTTGGACGGCAGGTTGGAACACGGAAGCATTGAGCAGTTCTACCGGAATGTAGACACAGTGAGCGCAGGCAATGATTTCAAGGCGCGTATCGACGTAGTGGATGTGGAAGAATCTCTTGCCGTAGTCCGTGTGTTGGAGGAGAAATGGGGTGGAAGGATAGACTTTACCGACTACCTTTTACTGATGAAAATGGATGGCGAATGGCGGTGTGTGGCTAAAGCGTATAATCAGAACTCTGATACGATACAAAAATAAAAGTACATTATGCAAATAGTAGTTATTACCGGAAGTCCCCGCAAGCGGGGAAACAGTTTTGCTATGACGGGGGCATTTGCCAGTGAAGCTGAAAAACTGGGGCATAGCGTGCGTCAGTTTGATACAGCGTTTATGAAGATAGGCGGATGCCGTGCCTGTCAGACTTGTTTCAAAACGGGCAAGGCTTGTTCGTTTGACGATGATTTCAACCTCATCGCGCCTGCCATGTTAGAGGCGGATGCCATTGTGTTTACCATGCCTACCTATTGGTATTCCATCCCGGCACAGATAAAGGGTGTGATAGACCGCATGTTTTCTTTCGTGGTGGGAGGGAAAAAGGTAGCAGGTAAAAAGTGTGGTTTGATAGCCTGCTGCGAGGAAGACGACCCAGCAGTAATGGACGGAGTGCGTATCCCCATAGAACGCTCTGTCGCTCTGTTGCAGTGGAAAATGGTGGGCGAAGTGCTGGTGACCGGTGTGATGAACGAAGGTGACATTAACAGCACCGACGGATGTGAACGGGCGGCGGAGTTAGCAAGAAAGTTTGGTAAAGCTGATTGATTCAGAGTGTATTATACTCACATGGAGGTGCCTGCGCCAACACCTGAAAATTCTACTCGTAGGACGATGGAGTTCTATGGGTAGAATGAGTGTGTTCTTCCGCATGGGATGGGTGACGCTAACCGAAGCGTTTTTTGTAGGATAACTGTTGCGGTTTTCTTGGATGATTGGTTTGGGTTATCATTCCTTTCCGTCGGAATCAGGGCTGCTCAACTTCATCCGCAGTATGGGGAACGGATTGCCTTGATCGTCCGTTTCATCGCGACGGAAAGTTTCGAAGCCGAGGTGACGGTAAAAACCTGCTGCATGGGGATTCTGTTCGTTTACGTCTACGTAAGCAACTTGATAGCGGTTGACGGCAAGATGCACGAACTGTTTTCCCAATCCTTTTCCTATGCAGGAGGGAGCGAGAAAAAGCATCTCTATTTTCCGGTCTTGTATGCCCATGAAACCGACGGGCACATCGGCTTGAAAAGAAACGAGCAAGGTTTCTGTTTCCTTCAGGGCAGGAGCTACCCACGGGCTGAGGCGGCGGATGTCCTCGCCTGTAAGGAAGTGATGGGAGGCGCGTACCGAGGCTTCCCATACCCGAACCAACTGTTCCGTAAATTCATCGGTACGTTCAGTCCGCCCGATTTCCCGAATCAGCCGGAGCGATTGCCATTCTTCCGCTGTAATCCGCATGAAATGTTCCGTGCGTACATCGCCGAGCGGAGAGACATTGCCGGTTTCGGTGTGATGATACGTCAGTCCGCACTTCTCCATCACCCGCCTCGACCGGTTGTTGCCGTCATAATATCCGCACCATACAGCCGATACTCCCAAATCAATGAAACATCTTTCCAACAGGCATCTCACAGCTTCGGGTATCAGTCCTTGTCCCCAATAAGGCACGCCAATCCAGTAACCTATTTCAGCCTCGTTGTCCTGCATGGCTGCACTGTGCATCCCGTCGGTAAACATGATGCCTGCGCTTCCTACCGGCTCGCCCGTTTCTTTCAGCACCACGGCGTAAGTTTCGGGAGCGGCGAAAACGGTGCGTATAATCTCCAGACTCTCGGCTACGGAGGTGTGCGGATGCCATCCGGCTATGGGACCAATGGCAGGGTTTTTCGCATACTTATATAAAGCCTCCGCGTCGGCTTCCTGCCACGGGCGGAGAATCAGTCGTGAGGTTTCAAGATGGTTGCTCATAAGTAATAATCTTTCTTTGAATGGTTTGTATGAATTGCAGTGCTTTCGTTGCCTGTAAAGTCAGTTCTTATTTTTCCTGCTTCAAAATCTCCTGCATACGGGGACGGAAATTGTTTCCCCATTCTTCCAACATGCGGATGATAGGTATTGAGGTCAAACCTTCGTCGGTAATGAAATATTCCACGCGGGGAGGCATTTCCGGATAAATCTTTTTCCGAATCATGCCGTGGCGTTCCAGCTCCTTCAGTTGCTGATTAATGACACGCGGACTGGTGTCTTCAAAATGGCGGTGCAGTTCGCTGGGACGCTTGCAGCCTTTTTCCAGCTCGTAGAGGATACATGATTTCCACTTTCCGCCCATCACTTCCATTGCCACAGCCACTCCGCAATCAAGGTCTAAAGGTATCTTCTTTTTATACATAAGTTCCGTTGATAATGGTTCTGCCAACAAAAATAATTGTTTTGCCCGAATATAAAAAGGAGAAATTTATCCCTATCTGAATAATTCGACCCTACTTGACCTGCTTTTTCCAATCGTTTATTTTTGCGGGTAAAAGAACGGACGTATGGACAGGCGCAAATTTTTCAAAACGGCAAGCATACTTGTTGCGGCAGCGGGCACCCATTGTCTGCCTGCCGGAGGCAATGAGCTGTTCTATAATGTTATTCAGACGGAATCATTGAATCATTATAATAAAAAACGTATGAAACACAAATGTAAGATAACCGTATTAAAGCGAGAATGTTACAAAAACCTGCAAGCTGAGTATCTGGCAGACCCACAGTCGGGACCCTGTCCTTATTTTCATGAAGGACAAGAAATTATCGTAGACAGCGACAACTTTTTCCGTATGCTGAACGGAGGATTCTGTTCGGAAGCATGGGACTGCATCAGCCGGTATGTTTATGCTGCCTTGCAAGGCGGCTCGATTATGCGTGGTTGGACAAACGACGAGAAAGTCATGATAACCTGCTGTAACGACGGCACACGCCCGGTTATCTTCAAGCTCGAACGGTTGGACGAAGAAGAATAACACCGAGTCTCTGCAACAGGCAAACCGACCCGAATCGAACCTTCGGAAATTTATTGTCGGTTTGCCTCCTTGATGCTCCAAAGCGAAACATGCTCGTTACGGTAGCGGGCGTTAGGATTTATCTCGCCGCGTGCAAGCAACGGGTCGTCGGGCAGCGATTTGAACTGTATTGCTTTCTGCGGGCAGTTCTGGATGCAGGCAAAACAAAAATCACAGTCGCCCTCCGTCTCCACTCCCTGCGAAGTCAGCTTGTAATTACCTCGCGGACAAACCTCCGTACAGATTCCGCAGTCGATGCAGGCATCTGTTACTGCAAAATATTTTTCGCTCCGCATCAGGAATCCTACCTCCGGGTCAAGCCCCGTATAAGCCATGAATCCCTCATGTTGGCGACGTTCGTCATCGCTGAAAGGTTCGTGCCAGTGGCGTTTCGCCTGAAGGTCGGAGGTGATGCGCTTCAGACTTTCGGGAATCTGTTTGTCTAATTTCATCTCTTCCGCCATATCAAAATTCGGCAACCAGTTATCCACCATAATCATCGTAGTGATATAATCGAAAGGACATCCGGCACGTTGAGTAATCTCATCCCATATCCCTACGGCATTACATTTGCGCCTGCCGTAAGTCAGCACGGCAAACTTATATCCCGCCGCCAGTTTCGCCCGTTTGATGTACTCGCGCACCATGTTGGGCGGCATGTGTCCGTAGATAGGATAAACGATACCAATCTCGTCCGCCTCCAGTTCGTAACGCTTCTCCTTTACCAACTGCGGAATACTGAGCAGCTCAGTATGCTCGTCAGCTAACTGACGTGCCACATATAAACAATTCCCCGTCCCCGTAAAATAAAGAATGATACGTTTCTTTTCCGTTTTGCCACACCCGGTAAGCGAAGTCATTCCCCATGCAGCCGTTCCAGCAATAAACGCCCCCATCCGCTTGAGAGCAGAACGGCGAGATATTCCTCCGGTATGTTCTTTTTCCATAGACACTTGTTTTTAGTTTTTACAAATGTACGCCGAATCACATACTCCATTAATACACAAATTACAGAATAATTCACCTATTTTACAGTAAAAGAAAGGCAGAAATGCGGTAAATCTTGTGGAGGTTGGCAAACGACTTTTCTGTAACAATGGAAGTAATTAGGTTTTTATGCTTGCGGTATGCTCTCCGTTGATAGAAAGATTAATAATTGAATAGGTAATTCAAATGCTTATTTTTCTTGAGCGCTGTAAAATGAGAGGAATAAAAAATCCCCCGTTAAGGTCGAGGGAAACCTAATGTTTTCACAACGGAATAATCCTTATTGTGATTTGCTTCAAAATAGTATTGCAAATATAATATAATAGTTAAAGATAGCCAAGTCTTTTGCGGAAATTTTATAACTTTGAAAAATAAGAGAATTTTTATGCTATAAAAAACACGTTATGAAGAATATTTTAGGACTTGATTTAGGAACCAATAGTATTGGTTGGGCCGTAATTAAGGCTTCGACAAATGAAGAAGGGAAAGAACAATTACATAATATAGACAGTGCAGGTTCGCGTATAATTCCGATGGATGCAGCAATATTGGGCGATTTTGATAAAGGAAATTCAAAATCGCAGACAGCCGACCGTACACAAAGCCGGGGTATACGCCGTTTGTATGAACGGTCTAATTTACGGCGTGAAAGGTTACATCGGGTTTTGTCTTTGCTTGGCTTTTTGCCAGCTCATTATGCTCGTTATATAGACCGGTACGGACGGTTTATTGATTATGCAGAGCCTAAATTGTCTTGGGATAAGGATGAACAGGGGCATCCCGTTTTTATTTTTCAAGATTCGTTTGATGAAATGTTGAATGATTTTCGTCAGTTTCAGCCAGCTTTGGTTGATAACGGTCGGAAAGTGCCATACGATTGGACCATTTATTATTTGCGAAAGAAAGCACTTACCCAAAAGATTCGGAAAGAAGAATTGGCATGGATTTTGCTTAATTTCAATCAAAAACGGGGATATTATCAGTTGCGTGGGGAAGAAACCAATACATCTACTACTGCTAAAAGTCGTCAGTATTTCGATAGTCAGATAGTTATTGATATTATTGATACAGGACAACTTTATAAAGGGATGAAAGTTCTTACCGTAGTATTGGAGGATGGCTCAAAAGGTAAAATTTTTAAGAAAGAAATTCCAGACTGGATTGGTCAGAAAAAAGACATTATAGCATCTGTTGATATTGATAAGGATGGTAATGATAAATACGATGAAAATGGTGAATTAAGTTGCCGTTTCAAGATTCCTTCAGAGCAGGAATGGGATGAAAAATGGGAATTGATAAAAACTAAGACACAGCATGATTTAGATGTGTCAGATAAAACAGTGGGTGCTTACATCTATGACACTTTGTTGCAAATGCCTTGTCAGAAAGTACGTGGAAAATTGGTAAGGACCATCGAACGAAAATATTATAAGAAAGAATTGTATCAGATTCTGGAAAAACAGAAAGAGTTTCATGAAGAGTTCCGTAATCGAGACCTGTATTTGGCTTGTATCAATGAACTCTATTCTCTGAATGAAGCACATCGTAATGAAATAGCCAGTCGTAATCTTGTTTATCTGTTCATTGAAGATATCTTGTTTTATCAACGTCCGTTAAAGAGTAAAAAGTCATTGATCGCTGACTGTCCTTACGAGGAATATACTTGTACAAATAAAGAAACAGGAGAGATAGAGCATTTCGGAGTGAAGTGTATTGCCAAGTCTCACCCATTGTATCAGGAATTCCGCTTGTGGCAATTTCTCGCGAACTTACGTATATATCAGAAAGAACAAGTAGACAATGGAAAAACCTGTTATGATGTAGACGTTACTTCTGATTTTTTAAAGACGGAAGATGATTATACAGAATTATTCGATTGGTTGTGTGAGCAAAAAAGCATAAAGCAAGACAGTATATTGAAATGCCCGGTTTTCGGCTTGAAAAAGAATGATATTAATAAGTATCGTTGGAATTATGTGGAGGATAAATCCTATCCATGTAATGAGACTCATGCACTTCTTCTTGAATGGTTGAATAAAGCAGGCATAGCATCTTCTTTTTTGAACTCTACGACCGAAGAAGATTTATGGCATATTCTTTATTCTGTTTCGGATAAAAATGAATTAGAAAAAGCATTAAACAAATTTGCAGAAAGATATGGACTTGCCGCAAAATTTGTTGAAGTATTCCAGTCTGTTCCGCCTTTTGAGAAAGATTATGGAGCTTATTCAGCTAAGGCTATAAAAAAACTGTTGCCTTTAATGCGGATGGGGAAATATTGGAGTGAAGATAACATTGATGAACAGACACGCAGGCGTATTGATAAAATGATATCGGGAGAGTATGATGATACCATTCGAAATCGGGTAAGAGAAAAGGCTATTCATCTGACGGATGTAACTTCATTCAGAGGGCTCCCGCTGTGGTTGGCCTGTTATATTGTGTATAATCGTCACTCTGAGGCACGAGATGTCAAAAAATGGACAGAACCTGCCGATATTGATGATTATTTGCGTAAGTTTAAACAGCATTCGTTACATAACCCCATCGTAGAACAAATAATTCTTGAAACATTACGTACAGTTCGTGATATATGGAGGCAAGTAGGACATATTGATGAAATCCATGTGGAGTTAGGGCGTGAAATGAAAAATCCAAAAGATAAACGCGCTAAAATGACTCGCCAGATGCAGGAAAATGAAAATGCAAATCTCCGTATTAAAGCGATGCTTGTAGAGTTTATGAATCCTGAATTTGAGATTGAAAATGTTCGTCCGTATTCTCCAAGTCAACAAGAATTGTTACGAATTTATGAAGAAGGGGTTCTCAATAGTGTAAGTGAAATATCAGATGAAATAGCTACCATCATTAAGAAATTTAATGAAAGCGATATAAAGAAACGTCCCACTACATCAGAGGTATTGAAGTATAAACTTTGGCTGGAACAAAAATACCGTTCTCCTTATACGGGAGAGATGATACCACTGGGTAAATTATTTACACCGGCTTATGAGATTGAACATATTATACCTCAGTCTCGCTATTTCGATGACTCTTTCAGCAATAAGGTGATATGTGAATCGGAAGTGAATAAATTGAAAACAAATTTACTCGGTCATGAATTTATATCTAAGCATCACGGCGAAAAGGTATTATTGGCAAATGGCAAATGTATCAATGTCTTCTCTGTTGAGGATTATGAAAGATTTGTCAAGGATAATTATTCTCGCAATCCGGTCAAACTGAAAAAATTGATGATGGATGATATTCCCGAACAATTCATTGCTCGTCAGTTGAATGATAGTCGTTATATTAGTAAGTTGGTAAAATCTTTACTTTCTAACATTGTGCGTGAAAGCGACGAGCAAGAAGATATCTCAAAGAACGTGATTGTTTGTACGGGTGGTGTAACAGACCGATTGAAGAAAGATTGGGGGATAAACGATGTATGGAATAAAATTATTCTTCCACGCTTTCAGCAACTGAATAAATTAAGTGGCAATACTTGTTTTACATCTGTCAGTGCCAATGCTCATATTATTCCTACTGTACCTTTAGAATTTCAGAAAGGATTTAATAAGAAGCGGATTGACCATCGTCATCATGCTATGGATGCTATTGTGATAGCTTGTGCAGGGCGTAATATAGTAAATTATCTTAGCAATGAATCGGCTTGTAAAAATTCAAAGATTTCTCGTTATGACTTGCAGCGTCTTTTATGTGATAAACAAAAAGTGGATGCTCAGGGAAATTATTGTTGGATGATTAAGAAGCCGTGGGATTCATTTACACAAGATGTATATGCTGTTTTGCGGAATGTAATTGTCAGTTTCAAACAGAATCTTCGTGTTATCAATAAAACGACGAATTATTATCAACGTTATGTAGACGGTAAAAAGAAGATGGTGAAACAAAAAGAATGGGCTATCCGGAAATCTTTGCATAAGGAGACTGTTTTCGGTGAAGTGAATTTGCGCGACATAAAAACAGTGGCGTTGAAAAACGCCATAAAAAATCCGAATGCTATTGTAGAAAAAGATTTGAAGAAGAAGTTGAAGGAATTGTTGCGTTTGCATTTCAATGAAAAGCAGATAAAAGGTTATTTCGAAGAGCATAAAGATGTTTGGCAAGATGTGGATTTGAAGAGAATAAAAATCTATTATTTTTCTAACGAGACAAAAGACCGGTTTTTTGCTTCTCGTAAACCGTTGGATTCAAGTTTCAATCAAAAGAAAATAACGGAAAAAGTAACAGATACAGGTATCCAAAAGATATTGTTGCGTCATTTGGAAGCGAATGGAAATGTAGCACAAAAAGCTTTCTCACCGGAAGGTATAGAGGAAATGAATAAGAATATAGTCTTGTTGAATAATGGTAAATGGCATCAACCCATCCGTAAGGTACGCGTTTATGAAAAAGCAGATAAGTTTGCAGTAGGCCAGAAAGGGAATAAAGGTTCTAAGTTTGTGGAAGCGGCTAAGAATTTATTCTTTGCCATTTATGAGACGGAACAAGAAGATCCCAAAACAGGTGAGATAACCCGAAAACGAAGTTATGCAACTATACCATTAAATGTGGTAATAAATCGCCTGAAGCGTGGGTTATCACCTGCACCGGAAGATAAAAATGGCAATTCGCCTAAATATGTATTATCGCCCAATGATTTGGTGTATCTTCCTACGCAAGAAGAATTGAAGAGCGGACATATTTGTTACCCGTTAGATGAGAACAGAATTTATAGAATGATTAGTTGTACAGGAGGCAGGGTTTACTTTTTACCATATTTTGTGGCCAGTATGATTGTTGATAAATATGAATATAAAGATGAGTTTACAAAAGACAAACAGTCTATAAAAGAGATATGTATTCCTATCAATGTAGACAGATTAGGTAATTTGATTAAATAGTTATGATTAAGAAAACTCTTTATTTCAGCAATCCTGCTTATTTGTCATTACGTAACGCCCAATTAGTAATCAAACTTCCGGAAGTGGAGAATAATCCTTCGCTTCCGGATACAATGAAATGTCAATCTTTGGTAACGAAGCCGATAGAAGACATTGGATTGGTGATTTTAGATCATCGGCAGATTACGATTACCTCCGGTGTTATTGAGGCATTATTGGAGAATAATAGTGCATTGATAACATGCGACAGTAAAAGTATGCCTGTAGGATTGATGTTACCTTTGTATGGTAACACTACTCAAAACGAGCGTTACCGGAAACAATTAGAAGCCTCCTTGCCTCTGAGAAAACAATTGTGGCAACAAACGGTTCAGGCTAAGATAACTAATCAGGCTGCAGTATTGTCTGCTTGTACAGGAGACATGTCAAAATGTATGTATATATGGGCAAACGAAGTACGGAGTGGTGATCCTGAAAATTTAGAAGCTCGTGCTGCTGCTTATTATTGGAAAAACTTATTTTCAGATATAACTGGTTTTACTCGAGAGCGTGAAGGAGTTCCACCCAATAATTTACTCAATTATGGTTATGCGATTCTACGTGCGGTGGTAGCGCGCGGGTTGGTTATTAGTGGATTATTGCCAACGTTAGGTATTCATCATCATAATCGTTATAATGCCTATTGTCTGGCAGATGATATCATGGAACCTTACCGTCCATTTGTAGATCGGTTGGTTTTTGATCTATATCTCAAATACGGAGCTGATGTTTTGTTGACAAAAGAAATTAAAATAGCTTTGCTTTCAATCCCAACTATTGAAGTAAATATTAATAGGAAGCGTAGTCCTCTCATGGTTGCTGTATCTCAAACTACCGCTTCTCTTTACAAATGTTTTACAGGCGAATTACGTAGAATTGTTTATCCGGATTTTAATGGATCGTTTTAGTGAATATCGGGTTATGTGGGTATTGGTTCTTTTTGATTTACCTACGGAAACAAAGAAAGATAAAAAGGCTTATATGGATTTTCGCAAGAATTTACAGCGAGATGGCTTTACTATGTTTCAGTTTTCCATTTACGTTCGTCATTGTGCGAGTAGTGAGAACGCAGCGGTACATATTAAAAGAGTAAAATCTTTTCTTCCTGAGTTTGGGCAGGTAGGTATTCTTTGTATAACGGATAAGCAATTTGCGCAGATAGAAGTTTTTTACGGAAAAAAGCCGCAAGGAGTAAAGACTCCAGGACAGCAGTTAGAACTATTTTGAAATCATAAATCCCGCCTCTTTAGACGGGGTTTATGATTGGAAACGCATTTTTTTCTTTTTCTAAAAATACTTGTAATAGACTGAATATTAGTGTATTCTTTATATTCAGCTGTTTCCAATAGGACAAAGATACTAATTTGAAAGCAAATCACAACAAATCCATACATTTTTGCATTTTGGGCTAGCTGTTTCCAATAGGACAAAGATACTAATTTGAAAGCAAATCACAACGACTCCTGATGATAATCCGAATGTTTCTTTGCTGTTTCCAATAGGACAAAGATACTAATTTGAAAGCAAATCACAACTTTTGTATCTCATGTTTGTATAGCTCTGAAGCTGTTTCCAATAGGACAAAGATACTAATTTGAAAGCAAATCACAACTGCCGTGTCTTGGTTATCTACCCGTGTTCCGCTGTTTCCAATAGGACAAAGATACTAATTTGAAAGCAAATCACAACCTGTTCGCTCTTATTCCGTTGGCTATCACCGCTGTTTCCAATAGGACAAAGATACTAATTTGAAAGCAAATCACAACTAATAATGCAACTTTCAAAACGTCACCGTTGCTGTTTCCAATAGGACAAAGATACTAATTTGAAAGCAAATCACAACAACAGGTTACGAAATCTATTCGTTTGCAGAGCTGTTTCCAATAGGACAAAGATACTAATTTGAAAGCAAATCACAACCATTTGTTACCTTTTTCTAAAGAGTTAATGCTGTTTCCAATAGGACAAAGATACTAATTTGAAAGCAAATCACAACATTGTTAATAACTGCGTTCCACTGCGTGTTGCTGTTTCCAATAGGACAAAGATACTAATTTGAAAGCAAATCACAACGGGTCGTATTGCTCTCTCAGGTGGTACTTTGCTGTTTCCAATAGGACAAAGATACTAATTTGAAAGCAAATCACAACAGAATGCTATGGATTCTATTCGCTTGGAAGCTGTTTCCAATAGGACAAAGATACTAATTTGAAAGCAAATCACAACATAGTTTGTGTAATTCCACATGTCTTTTTGGCTGTTTCCAATAGGACAAAGATACTAATTTGAAAGCAAATCACAACCCTTGAAAAAGTGACACGCCTATGTACGAAGCTGTTTCCAATAGGACAAAGATACTAATTTGAAAGCAAATCACAACGCTTCTTCAACTCTTCCGGCTTCAATATCCGCTGTTTCCAATAGGACAAAGATACTAATTTGAAAGCAAATCACAACGCTTCTTCAACTCTTCCGGCTTCAATATCCGCTGTTTCCAATAGGACAAAGATACTAATTTGAAAGCAAATCACAACATGCAAAATCAGATTACAGCCTCTGAACTTGCTGTTTCCAATAGGACAAAGATACTAATTTGAAAGCAAATCACAACCACTTTTCCCGAAGGGTAGCGTGGCTTCAGCTGTTTCCAATAGGACAAAGATACTAATTTGAAAGCAAATCACAACCGCGTTCACGAAAACGGTCAAAATTATACGCTGTTTCCAATAGGACAAAGATACTAATTTGAAAGCAAATCACAACACGATGTAAGCAGTCCTGAAACAGCAAAAGGCTGTTTCCAATAGGACAAAGATACTAATTTGAAAGCAAATCACAACCCTTGTAGGTTGCCGGGGAAGACACTCCCGCTGTTTCCAATAGGACAAAGATACTAATTTGAAAGCAAATCACAACACAGTTTCTTGAATTCTGAAATATTCATGGTGAATTGTTTGATAATTGGTTTTTAATAACTATATTTGCCTACACAGAAGGCATTGCCCGCAGTTGTCCCGCGCGAAAGCACACAGGGAAGAGACGGGGCAGTGCCTTTTTACGTTATAGCAGCCTCATGAAATGCAGGGCTGTTTCCAATAAGACAAAGATACTAATTTGAAAGCAAATCATACCTATATGAAAAGGAGGATATGAGACCAACGTCGATGGGGCTGCTGGCAAAAAAAAACGCTGAGATATGTCCTTGCGTCCGTCCGGCCCGTAAAGGGAAGCCAGCCCGTGGCTCTCCGCCAGTCCGGATTGGATAGCCGGTGTCATATCCCAACTTGGGGTTCATCCTGCCTGCGCGCTGTCATTATCAGCCTTCACGTGGCCCCATCGCCCCCGAGGTGTTGGCACGCTTGATTACTCCGCTCAGTCAGGACTTCGTCACAAATATACAATTTTAAAATTGAATGACAAATGAATAACACCGAAGATCCGTGTATATGAAGTTCTTTTCAATGAAGTTAAAGGTGGATAAGTCTATCATCCCCTCCCTCCCGCTTGTTCGAGAGCTTGAAAAACGCTAACGGTAGAACAGGGTAACAGTATGGGTAGAAATGGGTAACGCATCCGCATGGAATGAGTAACACTAACGGTTGCGTTTTTGAGGGGGATATATACGGCTTTCTTTTGGTTTTTCCTTTGATAATCGTTACTTTTGCTTTTGGTAATTTTTGTAAACAAATGAGTTATGGATGTCTCAAGCTGGTTTAAAGGTTTTGAAAAAGGATTGGAAAAACTGTCGGGTGAAGAGAGGGAGCGGCTTTTCTTTGAATGTGGTAAAAATTGTGTGAAGAATGGCGTACTTTCTGTTTATGAAGAACTTTACGAGAAGGCTGGGGGTGATATGGATGTTTTCTTCCTGAAAGCAAACGATTTATCGGGAGTGGAAAGTGAGGTGGTAGAGAAGGGTAGGGTGTATGGTCTTACTTTCTTGGAATGTACTTGCGGGTTATATAAGGAAGGCTATGTTACTTCGCCTTTGTTGTGTGAATGTTCTCGTCAAAGCGTAATTTATGCTTTGCATCATTTGTGGAAAAGTCACCAGTTTCGTGTTACGCTTTGTCAGTCTATTTTACAAGGAGCAAGGTGCTGTAAGTTGAAAATTGAGGTTCTGTGATTACGGAAAAACACATTTTACTGATCTTTATACCCATTTTACTGAAAGGCTTTGCGGATGTGCCTGTTAATCAGGGAAAATCAATATCTTTGGGATGATTTCATGAAAAATGCAGGACGTTATGGGCGAAATATTGAATTTGAATACGATACACGATTATAATGTGTTTTTGGGACTGGAAACGTTGAATCCGCTGGTGAGTTTTGTGGATTTGTCGAGAGTAGAAGTGTTGGTTCACCGCCGCAAGTGTTTCAACTTTTACGGCATCTTTCTCAAGGAGAAGATTCACGGACCGCTGGTTTACGGACGAAGCAAGTACGATTATCAGGAAGGTACGCTCGTGTTCGTTGCGCCCGGACAGGTGGCTGGCATTGACGACGACGGGGAAACCATACATCCGCAAGGTTATGCCCTGCTGTTTCATCCTGACTTGATTCGAGGTACGTCGCTTGCCCGCAGAATGAAAGAGTATACTTTCTTCTCATACGAAGTGAACGAAGCCCTACACATGTCGGAGCGTGAGCGTCAGACCGTGTTCAACTGTTTCGGCGAGATAGAAGAAGAGCTGCAACACACCATCGACAAACACAGCCGTTCCATCATCGTCTCCAATATCGAGGTGTTGCTCAACCATTGCCTCCGCTTTTACGATCGCCAGTTTGCTACCCGCGAAGCCATCAACAGTGACGTTCTTACCCGCTTCGAGACGCTGTTAGACGGTTATTTCGATACAGAGAAACCGGTTGAACTGGGGCTGCCTTCTGTGGCATGGTGTGCCGACCAGCTTCATTTCTCCGCCAATTATTTCGGCGATTTGGTGAAGAAGCAGACAGGCAAATCAGCGATAGAATACATCCATCTTGCCATTATCAATAAGGTAAAAGACCGCTTGCTGGAAACCAATAAGACGGTGAGTGAAATAGCTTACGAAACCGGCTTTCAATATCCGCATCATCTTAGCAGGTTATTTAAGAAAGTGGCAGGATGTACTCCCAATGAATACCGGAATAGCATCGTTCGTGGCGGGATATCGGAAAGCAGATGACTTGTTTTCCATTGATGAACCGGCAGTGAAGCTGGTGGCAACTCTTGCTGGCTCATCAATGGGAAAATGGTTTTATTTGATTCTCAGGTTCGGAATAAGCGGTTGGGTATCGGTAAGTACCAAGTTTTCTACCATTTCTATTAATATAGAGAGTACCGCGCGTATAGATTTCGCTAAAGAAATAATCTGTCAGAAAGCGCGATACATCTTCATTCAGATTACCGGGTAACGGTGCGGTGAGTACATGGCTTCACGCAGTTCGACGGGAGTAACCCCTACATTGAGTGCAGCCCCGGCATGAGCTTTTAGCTGTGGAAGTGTCTGCATCATAGCAAGGGTAACACAAGTTATCATCTCGCGTTGTTTTAGGCTCAGGAAAGAATACGATTGCGATAATATATTTCTTCATTATGGTGTTGGTTATATACTTTTCCCTAATCGATAAGCCTGTTCTCCGTAATGCGTGTTGCGTATTGATCCTGCCGTCCATACGCCCGAAGCTACTACCTCGCCCACGCTTTCCCATCCGAGATATTCCATCAGCGTGTGGTAATGTAGAAGCATAGGCTCGGCTTCTTTCTTTTCGGTGTCGGCGTAAGTCATTAAGAAAGCAGCTTTCTTGTAATGACCTTTAATCTGTCCGTTGATGGCATAAAAGCGGTCTATCACCCGTTTCATTTGTGCCGAAATACCGAAATAATACATTGGCGTGGCGAATACCACCATGTCAGATTCTATCAGGTGCGGACGTAACTCGTTGAAATCATCTTTTATGATACACGGGCCGTCCATTCCGCAGCGGTTGCAGGCACGGCATGGCTCTACTTGCTTAAATGCACAGTCGAAACGGAATATTTCATGTCCCTTTTCTTGTGCCCCTTTAATAAACTGTTCTGCCAGATAAGCAGAATTTCCATTCCGGCGGGGACTTCCGGTTAACACTGTTATCTTCATTTTGCCATTATTTTTAGTATTCAAGTTTTCTACAGCTTTCACCAAGCCGCTGCCCAAGACAACACTTCCGGCAGCCGCAAGCAGTGATTTGCGGAAAAAGTCTCTACGTTCCATCAGTTCAGGTTGTATTTCATGGTCGGTTTGTAAGAAACTATCGGTTTAATGAGAGGGTAACGGTAACGTTGCCATTTCCTAAAGCCGATTTTAAGTGCGCAGCGTTAGCGTTGTCTATCTTACCTATCCGTGTGAAATTCCACGAATTGGTATCGTAATAAATTACTAAATATTTGCCTTGATAAAGAATGATATCGCCGGGACCGGTTGTCGTCTGTCGGTCATTGCGCGGAAGGTTTGTTCCCAGCGGTCCGACTTTTTCCATATTCCCGTAATCTTCCATTTCGATTGTGATATCTCCTTTTGAAAGCAGTTCCATTAAGCCTTTTGCCGACGAATTGTCAGTGAGTGTAGCGGTAAATGTTTCGCCGTTTTTGATTGTTAGTTTGATTGAATTTCTTTCCATATATTTGTGATTTTTGTCGTTTATTCCATCCGATAGTCCGAACACCGATGAACTTATTGATACGATGGTGAACAATAGTATTATTACTCTCATGAACTTCATAACCTTGTGTATTTTTTAATCCTCACATCTCTTTGAGTCTTGTAGATTTATTTTCCCATAGTCTCTTTTACTTGTTTCAATAAGTCGGGAATATCCAAATGCTGCGGACACGGTATGCACCGGCACAATCCGCCGCTTGTTTCGATAGCTTTTTTAGCCGCCCATACATTTACTTTGTCGCCGTGTACCCGATTCATGCAGAAACTACCGAAACATTTTCATATTATCTTCCATCGTCTTATCTTTTCTGCAAAGATAACCCACATTCAAGTTCAGGTCTGTAACCTATTTACTGAGGTTTGTACCTCATTTACAGATTATATCTTTCAGGTGATGTGGTAATATTTGCTCAAAGTATTCGGCATTTTAATAGCCTTCTCCTCTGTTTCTTCGTTTGAGTATGCCGATACCTTTGCTAAAGCACACATAGCCTATCTCTTAATAAATTCTCCGCCGCTATGCCCTGAAAAAACGCTACCGTTAGTGTTATCCATCCCATGCGGTAGTGTTAAGAGGTTCTACCCATAGCGTTGCCCGGTTCTACCCATAGAATTTTTCGAGCCTCCGGATAGGCTGGAGAAGGCTTAATAAACTGTTTTCATTTTCGTGTGTGCTTCACATGATAACGAGCCAAGACAGCTGCTGAACGCAGCTCCTTTAAACCTTGAATTAGAATCTTGAGTATAAGGGTACTGTCAGATGTATATCGGAAAACAATATAACATTCTTATTTTTAGAGATATAACAAAAGAAAATGTACATGCCCCATATTTTATGAGATTCTTATATCGGTTTATATTTGTTACGATAAAATCAAATATGACTGACTGTATGAATAATCTTATAAAACATTACTTTTTCTCACTTGTCTTTTTAGGTTTGTGCTTCATGATTTCTTGTACAGATGACGATGAAATGATACGTGTCTCAGACAGTATCAGGTTTATATCGGATGTTCAGAATACATGGTTTTCCGTCGGAACAAGGGGAACAACAGAAGACACGCATCCGTCTGCCTCTCTCTTGAAGACTGACGGCATGAATCTCCTTTACCTGCACACCCTCTATACTGACAGCATAGAGCCTCTGTCTGCGAATAATACAATCCCGTCCACCCGTGCCACCCCGGTAAATGTCGGCAACATGTACGAAACGTTCGGAGTGTCGGCCTATTCCTATACGGGTGAATGGAACGGCACGCAAACCCCTAATTACATGTATGACGTTCTTGTCAGCAAAACCGGAGACTCGTGGATGCCATCATCCAGCAATTACTGGCCCGGCAGTGCCTATAAGATGAAATTCTTTGCCTATGCTCCGAAGGGTAATGAGGCTTACCGCCTTTCCGGTCGGGAAGCATCCGGAGCGCCGACCATTACTTGTACGATACCTGATGATGTGACCAATCAACAGGACCTGCTTGTGGCAGCATCCGATGAGCTCCCGGGCAATTCCAACACTTCGGTCGCTCTTACTTTCCGCCACGCATTGACTGCCGTGAGATTCGTATGCGGTAGCGACATGAAGGCGGGTACTATAAAAAGCGTAACGCTGAAAGGAGTGAATTCCACAGGTACTTATAACTTCGGCACACATACATGGAGCGGTATCGGTGCGGTGAAGGACTTTTCCCAAACGCTGGGCAAGGCTTCCAGTGGAACACCGAACGAAGCCATCACTACAGAGGCGCAAACCTTCATGATGGTTCCGCAGACGCTCCCCGACGGTGCGGTGATCGAGGTGGTTTTCAACGACGGAACAGAACATATCCTGACCGGGAATATAGGAAAACAAGTGTGGCCGATGGGAAAAACTGTAACCTACAAAATATCCACCACTTCCGTCAACTGGGACTACGTGCTCACCGTCAACGGTCCTGCCGACTTTACCTATGCCGGAGAGACGAAAACCTACAGAGTGACCAGTTACCGGCAAAACAGTCAGGGGAAAAAAGAACCCGTAAAATGGAAGGCACAGTTCTCTACCGATGATGGAAAGACGTGGAGCGATGCAAGACCCGACTGGCTCACCGCATTCACGGCAAGTGGTGTGGGCAGTACGACCGCAGCATCCCTCAACGCGACGGTTGGCGCACAGACAGGCACAACGGATAGTCCGCATACAAGGATATTAAGAGAACAGAGGGTCGGGCAGGGAACGGAAAAAGCACCGTACAACTTGGCAAACGGGCAAGGTGGACCCGCGATTGAAAATACTGCCAACTGTTATGTGATAGATGCTCCGGGATATTATTCATTTCCGCTGGTTTATGGCAATGCGATCAAAGACGGAGCGACCAATAGTTCCGCGTATAGCTCTGCTGCCCCATCAAGCCCCAACATTCTGAACCCGCTCATCAACCATGCAGGAGCCGGTATTACCGGTCCTTATCTCACGGACAACGGATGTGTTCCCGCAAAAGCGGAACTGGTTTGGCAAGATGCCCCCTCGCTGGTCAGCGAAATAAAATACAATGCCGGAAGCAATGGCGGTAACATCTCTTTCAAGGTGGACCAGAACACCATACAGCAAGGCAATGCGGTGATTGCAGTCAAGGATGCCTCGGGCGACGTCCTCTGGTCTTGGCACATTTGGGTGACAGACGAAGATGTAGACAATGTTATTGAAGTGACCAATCACTAGAATGTGGAATACAGCTTCATGCCGGTTCCCCTCGGATGGTGTGATGGAGAGACCGTCACCTATGAGGCGCGTAACTGCAAAGTGCGTTTTACAGCCGGTGAACAGACATCTGATATTGTCGTTTCCCAAAAAAGCTCAATCGTCACAATCGGTGGTAATCATCCCTATTACCAATGGGGACGCAAGGACCCGTTCCGTCCGTCCAACGGTGTGAACGGCAATAAAATATGGTATGATGTAAACGGCACATCTTCTGCCAATAATGTAAAAGTGGAGTCATTCTCGTATGGAGCAGAATGTATCAGGAACTATATACTTAAACCTGATGTAATGCAAAAGAATAAAGAGGGAGACAATGCCTACTACAACCTATGGGACGCCGACAACAATACGTATTCTACCAATGACAATCAGGTCGTCAAAACCATTTACAATCCCTGCCCTGTCGGTTTCAAACTTCCTGCCAGCAATGCATTTACGGGATTTACAACAACAGGAAGCAGCAGCTCTACTGCTTATCCAGCCAATGGTACTTGGGACAGTACGCGCAATGGTTGGAACTTCTACGCCCAAGCCAACAGGACCGGACAACAGATTTTCTTTCCTGCATCGGGTACTCGAAACTATATCGACGGCAAGGTTAGCCTCATTAACAGCGACGGCTTCTATTGGTCGACTGGACCGCACAACCAAAGTAGCGGGTGGCGCCTGAACTTCAGGTCGTCGTATGTGAACCCTTTGGGCAACTACTACCGTTCTGCCGGGTACGGTCTACGTCCTGTTCAAGAATAGCCGTTTTTACGGCGGAATAAACATAGGATATAAAAACAAAAAAACCGCTGAACTTTCAGCGGTTCTTCTTGTTGGAAGCGGAGAGAGAGGCTCTCGAACCTGTGCTATCTCAAAATATCATACAATCGCAAATACCTATTAATAACCAGCTTATTACAATCATAATTAAATCTAAATATTATTGAATATCGCTCGCTATTTCAATTTTTGGGTGTATATTTGGGTGCAGAATTTCAAATACACCCACTCATGAACATCAAACGAAACATCATTTTTGCACCTGAAAGCCGCAAAAAGAACGGAGTTCCAATCGTGGAGAACGTTCCCATCCGTATGCGTGTCATATACGCAAGCCACCGCATCGAGTTTACAACCGGCTACCGCATTGATGTAGCCAAGTGGGATGCAGACAAGCAGCGTGTAAAGAACGGATGTACCAATAAGTTAAAGCAAAGCGCATCCGAAATCAATGCGGATTTGCTAAGATACTATGCCGAAATTCAAAACGTGTTCAAAGAATTTGAGGTACAGGAAACCATGCCGACCACCCAACAATTGAAAGATGCGTTCAATCTGAAAATGAAAAATAACAACGAGGAGCAGCAGGAAGATACTAAAATAAGTTTTTGGGAGGTATTTGATGAGTTTGTCAAGGAATGTGGCAATCAGAACAACTGGACAGAATCCACATACGAAAAATTTGCAGCCGTAAAAAATCACCTGAAAGAGTTCAAAGAAAATGTGACTTTTGAGCATTTCGATGAGTTCGGACTAAACGAGTATGTTAACTTCTTGCGTGACAAAAAAGACATGAGAAACAGTACCATCGGCAAACAGATAGGATTCCTCAAATGGTTCCTGCGATGGAGCTTCAAAAAGGGATATAATCAAAACATTGCATACGATACATTCAAACCGAAATTGAAAACCACCTCAAAGAAAGTAATCTTTCTGACATGGGACGAATTGAATAGACTGAAAGACTATCAGATACCCAAAGACAAACAATATCTGGAACGTGTCAGGGATGTTTTTCTGTTCTGCTGCTTTACGAGTCTAAGGTATTCGGATGTCCGTAACTTGAAGCGAAGTGACGTCAAATCCGACCACATAGAAGTTACTACCGTCAAAACGGCGGACAGCCTAAACATAGAGCTGAACAAATACAGCAAAGCCATACTTGAAAAATACAAGGACATTCACTTTGAGGACAACATGGCACTGCCAGTCATCAGCAATCAGAAAATGAATGATTATCTGAAAGAGTTGGGCGAGCTTGCCGAAATCAACGAGCCTGTAAGGGAAACATATTATAAAGGAAATGAACGTATAGATGAAGTTACGCCAAAGTACGCATTGTTAAGTACCCATGCCGGACGAAGGACATTCATTTGTAACGCCTTGGCTCTCGGTATCCCGGCACAAGTGGTCATGAAATGGACGGGACATAGTGATTATAAAGCCATGAAACCCTACATTGACATCGCAGATGACATCAAGGCAAATGCAATGAATAAATTCAACCAACTATAAAAACAATCAGCAAGTTTCACGGTATGCCTGTTATTGGGCATATCTTTGTAACTTTCAATACATACAACAATGAGCAACAACGATAACAACATAGAGAAAAGAAGTTTCGAGGCTTTCGTCAATGCCATCGGTTCAGAAATTGAACAGGCGCAAGTCCGGCTCATCAGTGCCGCCAATGCGCAGATGCTGTTCCACTACTGGAAGATGGGCAATTACATATTGTACCACCAGAACCGACAAGGCTGGGGCGGCAAGGTCATCAAGAGACTGGCGCAGGCGATACGGTTCAGTTATCCCGAAAAGAAAGGATATTCGGTCAGGAACTTGGCTTATATGTGCCAGTTCGCACGCTCCTATCCATTGGGCGCATTACGGAGTTTTATAGAAACCGATACGAAATTACTTGCTCCAAGTGTGCAGAAAATCACGGATGAACTTCAAAGCCTGAACAATATGACATTTACGCAAGAGCCTCTTGCGCAAATTCAATCTTCAGACAACAAGGAAGTTGCAATTGTGCAAGAACCTCTTGCACAAATTCAGGATGTAGCCCAAACAGTCGCTGCCGCTTACCAAATAGCGATTGAGGACATAGAAAAACTGTTCCTGGCATCACCTGTTGCAAGAATCAATTGGGCAAGCCATGTGATTCTGCTGAACAGTTCCCTTCCGTTGGGTGTCGATTACTGGTATATGAAGCAATCCGTGGAAATGGGCTGGAGCAGCAATACTCTTAAAATGCAGATTGAAAGCAAATTGTACGAAAGGCAAATCAACAGCCACAAGGTCAATAATTTTACCGCCACGCTTCCTGCGCCCCAAAGCGACCTTGCCAACTACCTGTTGAAAGACCCGTATATTTTTGACTTGGCGGAAGCCAAAGAACGTGCGGACGAAAGGGACATAGAGGAACAACTGGTGAAGCACGTCACCCGCTATCTGCTGGAAATGGGCAGCGGATTCGCCTTTGTCGCAAGGCAGAAGCATTTCCAGATTGGCGACAGCGATTTCTATGCCGACCTAATCCTGTATAACATAAAACTCCATGCCTATGTGGTCGTGGAACTGAAAGCTACCCCGTTCAAACCGGAATACGCCGGGCAGTTGAACTTCTACATCAATGTGGTGGACGACAAACTTAGGGGAGAGAATGACAACAAGACCATCGGGCTGCTGTTGTGCAAAGGCAAGGATGAGATTGTCGCACAATATGCGCTGACCGGCTATGACCAGCCTATCGGCATCAGCGATTATCAGCTCAGCAAGGCTGTGCCGGAAAACCTGAAATCGGCACTGCCGAGCATAGAACAGGTGGAAGAAGAACTGACGATGCTTCTTGACAATGAAAAGAACAGACAAAAGTAGGACACCTATGGCAGACAATATACAGACGATGATTCCCCGATACGGGGAACTCAACAGAATATACAGGGACTATATAGACAACAGCACTTTTTCTTTTGACAGGCAGAAATTTATTTCCGATTTCTGTCAGCAGTACAATGACATGAAATCTTTTGAAGCCGCCATCCTTGAACTGGTGCTTGACAGGCAAAAAGAACAATACACCCTGATACTCAACAGCCTGAAAACTGAAATAGAAAAGAGCATACAGGCTTATGAAACACGCCCCATAAGTAACAGTGCCATAGAGCGTGTCTGCCATCAGCACATGGAAAGGTATTCCCTTGAAATTGAAGCCCAGCTGGATGTCACAAGAAGTCTGAACAAGCCGCTGAATGAAGCCAACAACAGGTATGATTCCATTGGCTACCGGGAACATACTGCCGAAGAGGAAAAACAGGCAGAAAAAGAATATGAACGCTGCAAGGCTGAATATGACAGGGAAAAAGCCAGACTGAACGAACTCTATGACCTGCAAAAGGCTGCAAGAAATGAGGCATTCCAATATATGAAGAACCGTTGTGCGGACATATACCGCCAAAGCTGTCTTTTTCTGGATATATTGAAGAAATACATTCCTGACGGGAAACGACAGGACGAGCCGGGCAAACCGGTCAGCCAGCAGGAAACAACAACGGAACGACACGAATACTTCAGCATGAAATTACTTTCGCTCATTCATGAGGTATGTGTGGGAGAACAGTTCGAAGAAATTTCCGCACCGGATTTCTATGCCAACATGAACCTGCACCCCTGCAACTGCAAGCTGAAAACCAAACCGAGAGAGAAGATACGTGTATGTTATCTGATATTCCTCATGAGCGAAAAGCTCCCCAAACAGGACAGGGACAAATGGAAAGCCGGAATACTGAAACTGCTGGATATTGATGACAGCTACTACAAGTCAAAGTACAAGGAGCCAGTTTCTGATTTCCCCAGTGACAGCAACCAGAATTTCGCCAAGGAAATGGAACATATATTCAGATAATCCGTGATATATCCTGATTCTTTACGAAAGTTCCACTTTTACCACTCAAATTAATTTTTGAGTGGTATTTTTATTTTCTGATATTCAATAAGATACAACGAAATTCGGATTATATCATCCCCATCCTTACCACCCGTATCCATATCTAATTTTGCATCGTTCGAGAACAGAAATAACAGCCAGTGCGCAGGGCTGATTGTTTAACGACTAATTAGATTGGACTATGACAAATATCCAAGAATTATTATCCAAACCCGTCTGGCAGATGACAGGCGAAGAGTTCATCATGTTAAGCAGGCACGCATCCGGTCAGCCGGAAGCGCAGCCGCAGCCCGTAACGGACACAGGCAGGAAGTATGTGTACGGAATACTCGGCATAGCCAAGCTGTTCGGGTGCAGCCTGCCTACCGCCAACCGCATAAAGAAAAGCGGAAAAATAGACAAGGCCATCACCCAGATAGGGCGCAAGATTATCGTGGAT